>NZ_WBKT01000013.1 GCF_008868175.1 Micromonospora sp. AMSO31t | reverse complement strand
ATCAGGTCGTTGTCGGCTGGGTCGCGGGGCAGCTTGAGCAGCCGGTCCCGCCCGACGTCGTAGAGGTCGGCCAGGTCCCCGGCGTACGCGATCCGGCGCAGCGTGTAGTCGCCGAGTGGGGCGCCGCTGCCCCGCCCGCTGCTGCTGGTCGTGGCGCTGGCCTCGGGCGCCGCCGCCGTCGCGGCCCGCCGCTGGCCGCTGGTCGCCGCGGCGGCGGTCGGCTGGCTCGTCCTGGCCGCCTGCCCGGCCGCCGTCCTGGCCTCCTGGCGGGCGGGAGTCGCGCTGCGCGGTCGGCGCCTCGCCGCGTACCTGCTCGGTGCGGGAGTCGTCGCCCTGCTCGGGGTGGCCGTCGGCGTCGCGGTCGGCGGGGAGCGCCGGCTGACCACCGCCACCGGCGCCAACGCCGCGGCGCTCTTCGCCTGGGTGGTGGTCTTCCCGCTGGTCGCCGGCCTGTGGATCGGGGCGCGGCGGGACACGCTGGCCGCCCTGCGGGACCGCGCCGAGCGGCTGGAACGCGAACAGGTGGCGCGCGCGGACCGGGTGCGCGCCGAGGAGCGGGCCCGGATCGCCCGGGAGATGCACGACGTGGTGGCGCACCGGGTCTCGCTCATGGTGGTGCACGCCGGTGCGCTGGAGGTGACCGCCGCCGACCCGGCCACCGTGGAGGCGGCCGCCCTGATCCGCTCCACCGGCCGGGCGGCCCTGACCGACCTGCGCGAGGTGCTCGGCGTGCTGCGCCAGCGGGCCGGCCACGGTACCCCGCTTCCCCCCGCCGGCCTGGACGCGGTCGACGAGCTGGTCCGCGAGTCGCGGGCGGCCGGCCTGCGGGTGGACCGGCAGGACGAGGGGACGCCCGGGCCGGTGCCCGGCGGGGTGGCCCGGACCGTGCACCGGGTGGTCCAGGAGGGGCTGACAAACGTCCGCAAGCACGCGCCGGGCGCGGAGGTCACCGTCCGCCTGCGGCACCTGCCCGACGGGATCGAGGCCGCCGTCCGCAACGGCCCGTCCACCCGGCCCGGCTCCGCCCTGCCCGGCGCGGGGCTCGGGCTGGTGGGGCTGCGCGAGCGGGTCGAGCTGGCCGGCGGCCGGCTGTCGGCGGGGCCGACCGCCGACGGCGGCTTCCTGCTGCGGGCACTGGTGCCGATGGAGGACGTCACATGATCCGCACCGTGGTCGCCGACGACGAGCAGCTGGTCCGCGCCGGCCTGCGGCTGATCCTGGAGGCCGCGCCGGACATCGTGGTGGTCGGCGAGGCGGCCGACGGGGCCGAGGCGATCGCCGCCGCCGCGCGGCTGCGCCCCGACGTGGTGCTGCTGGACGTGCGCATGCCCGGCACCGACGGCCTGGCCGCCGCACCCCGGATCGTCGCCGCGGGCCCGAAGGTCGTCATGCTCACCACCTTCGACCGGGACGAGTACGTGCACGCGGCCCTGCGCGCCGGTGCTGTCGGTTTCCTGCTCAAGGACACCCCGCCCCGGGAACTCGCGACCGCCGTGCGGACCGTCGCGGCCGGCAACGCCATGCTGGCCCCGACCGTGACCCGGCGGTTGATCAGCTCGTTCGCGGAGCGCGGCCCGGCCCGGCGGGAGGCCGCCCGGCAGCGGCTGGCCCGGCTCACCGACCGGGAGGCGGCGATCGTCCGGGAGGTGGCCCGGGGCGACGCGAACGCCGACGTGGCCCGCCGGCTCGGCACGAGCGAGGCCACCGTGAAGACCCACGTCAGCCGCGCGCTGGCCAAGCTCGACGTGGCCAACCGGGTCCAGCTCGCCATCCTGGTCCACGACGCAGACCTGCTGGAGGAGTGAGGCCGCGGTCAGCGGCGTGCGGCTGCCCGGGTGCGGGCGCGGCGGCGGGTCCAGCGGGCGAGCTCGAACAGGCCGGTGGCCGCCAGCGAGAGGCCGACCCCGGCGAGCAGGCCGTGGACCGGGTTGTGCGCGAAGGCCAGCCCGCCGAAGTAGCCGAGCAGGCCGCAGTAGGTGCCCCAGGTGCCGCAGGCCAGCGCGTCGTACATGAGGAAGGAGCGGAACGGGTAGCGGACCGCGCCCATGGTCAGGGTGACCGCGGTCCGGCCGCCGGGGACGTACCGGGAGGTGGTCAGGATGATGCCGCCGCGCCGGTCGACCGCCCGGCGGGCCCACTCGGAACTCGCCCGTCGCCGGCTGTCGGCGGGCAGCCGGGCCAGCCGCCGCGCGCCGCCGCCGCGCCCGATGGCGTAGGAGATGTGGTCGCCGAGGAGCGCGCCGAAGGCGGCGGCCACGATCACGCCGACCACGTTGGGCTCCCCGCCGGCCGCGAAGACCCCGGCGGTGATCGCCACCGTCTCACCCGGCACCGCCGGGAAGAACGCGTCGACCGCGGTGACCACGATGATCACCAGGTACGCCCACGGTGAGGTCACCGTCTGGTGCAGCAGGTCGAGCACGTCCCCCATGCCCCCATGCTCGGTGGTGGGGTGTCACCCGGGTGCGGAAACGGCTCCGGCGAGGGCGGGCAGCTTGTCCTCGGCGGTCGGCCCGTGCGAGGTGAGCAGCACCGGCGTGCCCAGCTCGGCGGCCACCGCCGCCGGCCAGTCGGCGGGTGCCTCGTCGAGGACCGGGCGGGCCCGGAGCAGCCGGGCCGTGAGCGCCGCCTGGCGGTCCAGGTCGCCGGCCGGGCCGGGGACCAGCCGGTCGGCGGTGTCGTAGCGGCGGCAGATCCGCAGGCCCGGGCAGGTGGTCGACGAGCCGGGGCACGTAGGGCAGGTGCCGCGGGTCGCCCCGCTCGGCGATCCGCCGCAGAGCGCGCGCCTCGCGGGCCATCAGGTCGTTGTCGGCTGGGTCGCGGGGCAGCTTGAGCAGCCGGTCCCGCCCGACGTCGTAGAGGTCGGCCAGGTCCCCGGCGTACGCGATCCGGCGCAGCGTGTAGTCGCCGAGTGGGGCGCCGCGGCCGCCCCGCCAGCGGGCGGTCACCGTCATGAGGGCGTCGGTGGCGGCGGCGCGTACCCCCGGGTCGAGCGCGCCGAGCCGGTCGGGGTGCAGGGCCGTGACCAGCTCGCGGTAGCGGCGGGCCGGCGCGTCGGTGCCGAACAGGTCGGCGTCGCCGCGCGCGGTGGCGACCAGGCGGATCGCCTCCTCGGTCCTCACCGCACCGTCTCCTCCCGGGCGGGGCGCAGCAGCGCCGGGTGGAGGAGTCGGGCGTCGCCGGCCCGGTAGAGCTTGGCCCGGGGTCCGCCGCGCGCGCCGCCGCGTTCGGTGCTGGCGCCGGTGCTCTCCACGAAGCCGGGCACGGAGAGCACCTTGCGGTGGAAGTTGCCGGCGTGCAGCGGGTGCCCCCAGACCGTCTCGTAGACGGCGCGCAGCTCGGTGATGGTGAACTCGGGGTCGAGGAAGCGGGTGGCCAGCGGCGTGTATTCCAGCTTGGAACGGGCCCGCTCCAGCCCGTCGTCGATGATCCGGCCGTGGTCGAAGGCGAGCTGCCGGCTGGTCAGCGCGGTCACCGGCAGCCACAGCGCGTCCTCGGCGTCGGTGTCGGCAATCGGGTCGGGCAGGTCGGGGGCGAAGGCCAGGTGGGCGACCGAGACCACCCGCATCCGGGGGTCCCGGTCGGGCCCGCCGTAGGTGGCGAGCTGTTCCAGGTGGACGCGGCGCAGCCGCTCGCCGCCGAGGCCGGTCTCCTCGGCCAGCTCGCGCCGGGCGCCGGCGGCCAGGTCCTCGTCGGGGCGGACGAAGCCGCCGGGCAGCGCCCAGTGGCCGGCGTAGGGCGGGGCGGCCCGGCGGATCAGCAGCAGGTGCAGCGCGCCCTCGCGGATGGTCAGCGCCACCACGTCGACGGTGACGGCGACCGCCGGGTAGTCCCGGGGGTCGTACGCGGCCAGGAAGTCCTGCTCGTTCACGGCGTCCCGTCTCTCTCATCTTGAGAATAACTCAATCTGAGAACAACTTAGCGCACGAAAGAGGGGACCTCAAGCCCCCTCTTTCCTCAGCGGACGGTGCCCACCAGGTGCGGCCGGCCCTGCCGCGCGTCGTGCAGCGCGAAGTCCCAGGTCGCGCCCGTCGCGGTGGCGCTGAAGGCCACCGTGGACGGCAGCGGCACGGGCAGCTTGAACGCCACCTCCACCGTGTAGGCGTCCGGCAGCCGGCTCTCCAGCGCGGCCACGCAGCGGGCCTTGCTCCACATGCCGTGGGCGATCGGGCGCGGGAAGCCGAACAGCCGCGCACCCAGCCTCGAGGTGTGGATCGGGTTGTGGTCGCCGGAGACCCGCGCGTAGTCGGTGCCCACCCGGGGCGTCACCCGCCACTGCGCCGAACCGGCCGGCGTGCCCGGGCGGTCACCCGGGTCGCGCCGCGGGCCGCCGCCCGCCGCGCGCTCCCGCCCCAGGTACGTCGAGACGCCCCGCCAGACCTCCTCCCCGCCGACCGAGCCGACCAGCACGACGTCGAGCTGCCGGCCCCGCTCGTGCGGGCGCAGGTTCTCGGCGTACGTGCGGAAGTCCACCGTCTCGCCGGCCTCGACCGGCCGGTGCACGGTGATCCGGTTCGCCACGTGCACGACCCCGGTCAGCGGGATGGGGAACTCCGGCGCGGTCATCAGCCGCAACGACAGCGGAAAGCCCAGCACGTGCAGGTACGTCGCCGGCAGCCGGTCGGCCAGCCGGAACCCGCAGACCCGGTCGTAGTCCGCCAGGTGGGCCGGGTCGACCGTCACACCGGAGACGCCCAGCTCCACCGCGGGCACGTCCGGCCGGCGCCGGCCGCCCATGCCGGGCAGCGCGCCCAGCAGGGCCCGCCGGTAGAGCGCCCCCGGCGCCGGCAGCCGCGGCAGGTCGAGGCGCAGGCGGCCGTCCGGCCCGGTGCGCTCCGGCGCGGTCAGGATGGCCGCGCCGCCCGACGTGACCGCCGCGGCCGCGCCGGACAGGTCGCGGGTGCGGTCGTCGGCCAGCGCGGACAGGTCCTGAGTGCGGTCGTCGGCCAGCGCGGACAGGTCCTGAGTGCGGTCGTCGGCCAGCGCGGACAGGTCCCGGGTGCGGTCGTCGACCAGCGCCGACAGGTCCTGGGTCGCCTCGACCGGCGGCTCCGGGACGTCCCGGGCGGCGAGCGCCGCACGGGCCGAGGTCAGGTCCTGGGTCGGCCCCTCGATCAGCTCGTGCACCGACAGCTCCTCGGCCGGCTTCTCCGGCCGCTGCTTCCGCCGCGCCATCACGCCCCCAGCAGGCTCTGGCCGCAGACCCGGACCACGTTGCCGCTGACCGCGCCGCTCGCCGGCCAGGACAGCCAGCCGATCGTCTCGGCCACGTCCACCGGCAGGCCGCCCTGGGCCATGCTGTTCATCCGCCGGCCCGCCTCACGGATCATCAGCGGGATCCGGGCGGTCAGCCGGGTCTCGATGAAACCGGGTGCGACCGCGTTGAGGCTGATGCCCCGCTCGCGCAGCACCGGGGAGAGGGAGTCGACCAGGCCGATCACCCCGGCCTTGCTGGTCGCGTAGTTGGTCTGGCCCCGGTTGCCGGCGATGCCCGCGATCGAGGAGACCGAGACGATCCGGCCGCCGGCCGGGATCAGGTCACGCTCCAGCAGCACGTCGTTGATCCGTTCCTGGCTGGAGAGGTTCACGTCGATCACCGAGTCCCAGCGGTCGGCGTCCATCCGGCCGAGCGTCTTGTCCCGCGTGATGCCGGCGTTGTGCACCACCACGTCGACCCGGCCGTGCCGGCTCGCCAGGTGCTCGGCCAGCCGGGTCGGCGCGTCCGGCGCGGTCAGGTCGAGCTGCACGGCGCTGCCGCCGATCTCGTTGGCGACCGCGGCCAGCTCGTCGCCGGCGGCCGGGATGTCCAGCGCGACGACCGAGGCGCCGTCCCGGGCGAGCACCCGGGCCAGCGCTGCGCCGATGCCCCGGGCCGCCCCGGTGACCAGGACCACCTGGCCGTCCAGCGGCCGGTCCCAGTCGGCCGGCGCGGTGGCGGTCCCGGCGCCGACCCGGATCACCTGCCCGGAGACGTACGCGGACCGGCCGGACAGCAGGAAGCGCAGGGTGGACTCCAGGCTGACCGGGGTGCCGGCGTCACCGTCCTTCGTGACGTGGACGAGCTGGGCCGTCACGCCCCGGCCGAACTCCTTGCCGATGCTGCGGGTCAGCCCCTCCAGCGCACGCTGGGCGGTGGCCTCCCGGGGCGAGCCGCACTCCGAGGGCGGGGTGCCCAGCACGATCACCCGGCCGCTGGGCAGCAGCGCCCGGGCCTGCGGGTGGAAGAAGTCGTAGAGCTGGCGCAGGCCGGTGGAGTCGGTGATGCCGCTGGCGTCGTACACCAGGGCCGCGAAACGGGCGGTGGCGTCGGTGGCGGAGGCCGGCTCGATCAGCTCGACCCCGGCGGCGGTCAGCACCTTGCCCACCGGCTCGGCGAGCCGGCCGCCGGTCGACGAGCCGAGCAGGACCGGCCCGGGAACGAGCGGGTCGCCCGGCGCGTGGCGGCGCAGGCGAGGCGGGTCGGGCAGCCCCAGGCGCTTGACCAGCGCGCGGCCGGCCCCCGATTGGACGAAGCTCGCGTACCTGTCGGTCATAGGCGTAGCCTACTGGCGAGTAGGGTTGGGGCAACAGCTTCGAGGAGGCCGATCGTGCAGAGTGTCCGGCGGGTCGCGGTGATCGGCGGCAACCGCATCCCCTTCGCCCGCTCCAACTCGCGTTACGCCCAGGCGTCCAACGCGGACATGCTCGGCGCGGCGCTCGACGGGCTGGTCGCCCGGTTCGGGCTGGCCGGGCAGCGGGTCGGCGAGGTGGTGGCCGGCGCCGTGCTCAAGCACTCCCGGGACTTCAACCTCACCCGCGAGGTCGTCCTCGGTTCCCGGCTCGACCCGCACACCCCGGCGTACGACATCCAGCAGGCATGCGGCACCGGGCTGGAGGCCGCCATCCTCGTCGCCAACAAGATCGCCCTCGGGCAGATCGAGGTCGGCATCGCCGGCGGCGTCGACACCACCTCCGACGCGCCACTCGCGGTCAACGAGGACCTGCGCCGGACGTTGATCCAGCTCAACTCCGCCCGGACCCTCGGCGAGCGGCTGAAGCTCGCCGCCAAGCTCCGCCCGCTCCAGCCGTTCAAGCCGGAGATCCCGCGCAACGCCGAACCGCGGACCGGGCTGTCGATGGGCGACCACGCCGCGAAGACGGCGCTGCGCTGGAACGTCGACCGGCAGGCCCAGGACGAGTTGGCGCTCCGCTCGCACCAGCAGCTCGCTGCCGCGTACGAGAAGGGGTTCTTCGACGACCTCATGACCCCCTACCTGGGGCTCACCCGCGACCAGAACCTGCGCCCGGACACCAGCCTGGAGAAGCTCGGCTCGCTGAAGCCGGTCTTCGGGGTCAAGGGTCCGGACGCCGAGCAGGCCACCATGACGGCCGGCAATTCCTCACCGCTCACCGACGGGGCGTCCACGGTGCTGCTGGCGTCGGAGGAGTGGGCGCGGGAGCACCACCTCCCCGTGCTGGCCTGGTTCTCCTGGTCCGAGACGGCGGCGGTCGACTTCGTGCACGGTGACGAGGGCCTCCTGATGGCCCCCGCGTACGCGGTGCCCCGGATGCTGGCCCGGGCCGGGCTGACCCTGCAGGACTTCGACTACTACGAGATCCACGAGGCGTTCGCCTCGCAGGTGCTGGCCACCCTGGCCGCCTGGGAGTCGCCGGAGTTCTGCAAGGAGCGGCTCGGCCTGGACGCGCCGCTCGGCTCGATCGACCGGGACCGGCTCAACGTCAACGGCTCCTCGCTGGCCGCCGGGCACCCGTTCGCGGCCACCGGCGGCCGGATCGTGGCGACCTTGGCGAAGCTGCTCGCCGAGAAGGGGAGCGGGCGTGGTCTGATCTCCATCTGCGCCGCGGGTGGGCAGGGCGTGACGGCGATCCTGGAGCGCTGACCCCGAGCGGTGACGCGGTGTCCGGCTGCCCCTGGCGACATGACGGGCACAGCGCGCCGACCGCCTCCGGAACAACTGGCCCGGGCGGGCACGCCCCGGGCCTTTGCGGTTGCGCCACCTGCCGGTCCCCACGGCGACACCTGATGCCCGTATCCTGCGCGGCGTTAACCGCCCCGTCAGGAGGCTCAAACTTGAGGGTCAAGGACAGACACACGCTACGTGCGGCGGGCGTACTGCTCGCCGCCACGGCGCTCGGCCTCGCCGGCGGCGGCGTGGCCGTCGCCGCGGAACCGGCCGCAGCGCCGTTCATCAGCGAACTCCACTACGACAACGCCGGCACCGACTCCGGTGAGGCGATCGAGATCGAGGCCCCGGCCGGGTTCGACCTGACCGGCTGGCAGATCGTCCTTTACAACGGCAACGGCGGCGCCGCCTACAACAGCCGCACCCTTTCCGGTGCCGTCCCCGCCGCCGGCGTCGTCGTCGAGAATTACCCCGTCGACGGCATCCAGAACGGCTCGCCGGACGGCATCGCGCTGGTCGCGCCCGGCGGCAGCGTCGCCGAGTTCCTCACCTACGAGGGCACCTTCACCGCGGTCGGCGGCCCGGCGAACGGCCTGACCGGCACCGACGTCGGCGTGGCCGAGACCTCCACCACGCCGGCCGGCTTCTCGCTGCAGAAGCTCGACGGCACCTGGCGGGAGCCCGCCCAGAACAGCTTCGGCGTGCTCAACGCCAGCGGTGGCGGCGGTGACCCCGACCCCCAGCCGGTCGGCTGCACCGTCGCCGTCGATCACACCATCGCCGAGGTCCAGGGCACCGGCGACGCGACGCCGCTGGCCGGCACCCGGGTGACCGTCGAGGGCGTGGTGACCGCGGACCACCGCACCGGTGGCTACAACGGCATCTACCTGCAGACCGCCGGCAGCGGCGGGCGGGCCCCGGCGGCCGGCGCCGCCTCCGATGGCATCTTCGCCTACCTGACCAGCAACACCGCCAACCACCCGGCGGTCGCGATCGGCGACCAGATCCGGGTCAGCGGTACGGCGAACGAGTACAACGGCCTCACCCAGCTCAGCATCGGCGCCAAGACCGACGTCCAGGTGTGTGAGCACGGGGCCGCGCTGCCCGCGCCGGCGCCGCTCAGCCTGCCGCTCGACGCGGCCGGCCGTGAGTCGGTCGAGTCGATGCTGGTCGCCCCGGTCGGCCAGTTCACCGTCTCCGAGATCTACAACACCAACCGGTACGGCGAGGTCGTGCTCGCCGCCGGTGACAAGGTGGCGCCGACCCCGACCGACCTGGCCCGCCCGGGCACGCCGCAGGCGCAGCAGATCGCCGCCGACAACAAGCTGCGGCGACTGCTGGTCGACGACGGCAAGACCACCAACCTGTCCACCGCCGGGCTGCTGCCGCCGTACTTCTCGCCGACCGCCCCGCTGCGCGTCGGTGACTCGGTCGAGGCGTTCGGCCCGACGGTCCTGTCGTACGGCTTCAGCGAGTGGCGGCTGCAGCCGACCACGTCGGTCAGCGCGGACACGCCGGCCGCCGCCCGGACCACGTTCAAGGCGACCAACCCGCGAACCGCGGCGCCGGAGAACGTCGGTGGCGACCTCAAGCTCGCCAGCTTCAACGTGCTGAACTACTTCGTCCACTTCGGCGGTGACGCCCGGGGCGCGGCCGACGAGGCCGGCCTCGCCAAGCAGGAGGCGAAGATCGTCTCGGCGATCAACGGCCTCGGCGCCGACGTGGTCGCGCTGGAGGAGATCGAGAACTCGGTCCGGTTCAACCCGGACGACCCGCAGCAGGCGCTGAAGCGCCTGGTGGGTGCGCTGAACAGTGCGGCCGGTGCCGGCACCTGGGACTACGCCCGCTACCCGGCGGAGCTCCCGGCCCCCAGCCAGCAGGACTTCATCACCACGGCGATCATCTTCAAGCCGGGGAAGGTGCAGCCGCAGGGCCAGGCGCGGGCGCTCAACGACGAGACGGTCTGGTCCAACGCCCGCGAGCCGATCGCCCAGACCTTCACGGCGGGTGATCTCACCTTCACCGTGGTCGCCAACCACCTCAAGTCCAAGAGCGGCACGGGGGCCGGCGACAACGCCGACAGCGGCGACGGGCAGGGCAACTTCAACGGTGACCGGGTGCGCCAGGCGCGGTCGTTGGTCTCCTTTGTCGACCGGCTCAAGGCCGACAGCGGCAGCGACAACGTGCTGCTGCTCGGCGACTTCAACGCCTACACGCACGAGGACCCGATGCAGGTTCTCTACGACGCGAAGTACGCCGACCTCAACACCACCGGCAAGGCGAGCTACGTCTTCGGTGGTGAGTCCGGCTCGCTGGACCACGCGGTGGCGTCGCCGTCGCTCGCCTCGCGGGTGACCGGCGTCGACGTGTGGCAGATCAACGCCAACGAGTCGTTCGCCTTCGAGTACGACGGCAACCCCGCGTTCTACGCGCCGAACCCCTACCGGGCCAGCGACCACAACCCGATCATCGTCGGGCTGAAGACCGCCGCGGGCCCGGTCGACCTGCAGTTGCTGAGCATCAACGACTTCCACGGGCGGCTGGAATCGCCGGCCACGGTGAACGGCCAACCGGTGGGTGGTGCCGCTCAGCTTGCCGGCCTGGTCAACCAGTTGCGGGCGCAGAACCCGAACACCGCCTTCGTCTCGGCGGGCGACAACATCGGGGCGTCGACGTTCGTCTCGGCGATCGACAACGACAACCCGACGCTGGACGCCCTCAACGCGATGGGGCTGAGCGTTTCCGCGGTCGGCAACCACGAATTCGACAAGGGCTTCGCCGACCTGTCCGGCCGGGTCACCGACCGGGCGAACTTCCCGTACCTCGGCGCGAACGTGTACCGCGGTGACCAGCGGGTGCTGCCGGCGTACTCGGTCAGCACCATCGGCGGGGTCAAGGTCGGCTTCATCGGCGTGGTCACCGAGCAGACCGGCTCACTGGTCAGCCCGGACGGCATCGCCGGCCTGACGTTCCGCGACCCGGTGGCCGAGGCGAACGCCGTCGCCGACCAGCTCAAGGACGGCGACCCGGCCAACGGCGAGGCGGACGTGGTGGTGCTGCTCGCCCACGAGGGCGCGGCCGAGGAGAACATCGACTCCGCGGCAAGGCTGGCGAACGACCCGGTCTTCGGGAAGTACACCCGCGCCGACGCGGACATCGACGTGATCCTCAGTGGCCACACCCACCAGCCGTACGCCTTCATGGTGCCGGTTCCCGGCACGAGCAAGCTGCGGCCGGTGCTGCAGGCCGAGGACTACGGGGTGAAGCTGGGCAAGGTCACGCTGACCTACGACCCGGCGACGAAGTCGGTGACCGACGCCGAGCCGCAGTTGCTCGACGTGGTCGGCGCGCCGCAGGACCCGACGGTGGCGGCGATCGTGGCGGCGGCCAAGGATCGTGCCGGGGTGCTCGGCCAGCAGCCGTTGGGCTCGATCACCGGCGACATCAAGCGCGCCTACACCAACGGCAACGAGGACCGGGGCAAGGAGTCGGCGCTCGGCAACTTCATCGCCGACGTGCAGCTCGCCGGCACCAAGGACGCCGGCCGGGGCGGGGCGCAGATCGCGTTCATGAATCCGGGCGGTCTGCGGGCCGACCTGCTGTACGCCCCGGACGGGGTGGTCACCTACGCGGAGGCGTTCGCGGTGCAGCCGTTCGCCAACGACGTGGTGACCAAGACCTACACCGGCGCGCAGATCAAGCAGGTGCTGGAGGAGCAGTGGCAGCCGGACGGGGCCTCCCGTCCAGTGCTCTGGCTGGGCGTCTCCAAGGGCTTCAGCTACACCTACGACCCGGCGGCCCCTAAGGGCTCCCGGATCACCTCGATGAAGCTCGACGGCACGCCGATCAGCCCGAGCGGCACCTACCGGGTGACGGTGAACTCGTTCCTCGCCGCGGGTGGCGACAACTTCTCCACCCTGGCGAAGGGCACCGACCCGGTGACCACCGGCGACAACGACCTGACGATGCTGACGGCGTACCTCGCCGCCAACTCGCCGGTCACGGCGGATCCGGCGCCGCGCTCGACGATCGGCCGGGGCCTGCAGTGCACCACGACGATCACCGGCAACTACGCCAAGCCGCTGACCGTCGCCGCCGGCCTGACCTGCCTGCAGGGTGCGAGGATCGGCGGGCCGGTCACGGTCCAGCCGGGTGCGTCGCTGATCAGCACCGGCAGCACCATCGGTGGTCCGGTCAAGGCGACCCGCCCGGTGCTGCTCACCCTCTCCGGGACCACCGTCTCGGGCCCGGTGACGGTCACCGGCGCGGTCGACGCGGTGATGATCGAGAAGGGCCGGGTCGGTGGCCCGGTCTACCTGACGGGCAACACCGGCGGGGTGTCGCTGGACGGCGTCACCATCAGCGGTCCGGTCATGGTGAAGGGCAACACCGGCAGCCTGCCGGTGCTGGTCGCCCAGAACACGATCGGCGGGCCGCTGTCCTGCACGGGCAACAACCCGCCGCCGGGCAACAACGGCCGGCCGAACACGGTAAGCGGTCCGGCGACCGGGCAGTGCGCCAAGCTCTGACCGGCAGTTGACGACCGGGGGCGGCGAGTGGTGCTCGCCGCCCCCGGCTCGTCGTGAGACGCCCGGCAGCGGGCGGCACTCCGCTCCCACCCGCCGTCCCGAGTGCTGTTCCTGGCCCCGCCCAGCGGCCGACGCAGGGTACGGGAGAATGAGGGTCGTGACGACGATCCCGAACGTGCTCGCCAACCGCTACGCCTCGCCCGAGCTGGTCGCCCTCTGGTCGCCGGAGGAGAAGGTACGCATGGAGCGGCGGCTCTGGCTCGCCGTGCTCAAGGCCCAGCGGGACCTCGGCGTGCCGGTGCCGGACGGGGTGGTCGAGGCGTACGAGCGGGTGGTCGACGACGTGGACCTCGCCTCGATCGCCGAGCGCGAGCGGGTCACGCGGCACGACGTGAAGGCCCGGATCGAGGAGTTCAGCGCCCGCGCCGGGCACGAGCACGTGCACAAGGGGATGACCTCCCGGGACCTCACCGAGAACGTCGAGCAGCTCCAGGTCCGGGCCTCGCTGGAGCTGATCCGGGACCGGGTGGTCGCCACCCTGGTCCGGCTGGCCTGGCACGCCCACGAATACTCGGGCCTGGTGATGACCGGCCGGTCGCACAACGTGGCTGCGCAGGCCACCACGCTGGGCAAGCGCTTCGCGTCCGCCGCAGAGGAACTGCTGATCGCGTACGAGCGGCTGACGGACCTGATCGATCGTTATCCGCTCCGCGGCATCAAGGGGCCGGTGGGCACCGCCGCCGATCAGCTCGACCTGTTCGACGGCGACGCCGGCAAGGTGGCCGAGCTGGAGCGCCGGGTCGCCGCGCACCTGGGCATCGCCCGGATGCTGGACAGCGTCGGCCAGGTCTATCCGCGTTCGCTGGACTTCGACGTGCTCTCCGCGCTGGCCCAGGTCGCCGCCGCGCCGTCGTCGCTGGCCACCACGATCCGGCTCATGGTGGGCCAGGAGCTGGTCACCGAGGGCTTCAAGCCGGGCCAGGTGGGCTCCAGCGCGATGCCGCACAAGATGAACACCCGCTCGTCGGAGCGGGTGAACGGCTTCGCGGTGATCATCCGGGGCTACCTGTCGATGGTCGGCGAGCTGGCCGGCGACCAGTGGAACGAGGGGGACGTCTCCTGCTCGGTGGTCCGCCGGGTGGCCCTGCCGGACGCCTTCTTCGCCGCCGACGGGCTGTTCCAGACGTTCCTCACGGTGCTGGACGAGTTCGGGCCGTACCCGGCGGTGATCAACCGCGAGCTGGAGCGTTTCCTGCCCTTCCTGGCGACCACCAAGATCCTGGTCGCGGCGGTCCGCCGGGGCGTCGGCCGGGAGGTCGCACACGAGGTGATCAAGGAGCACGCGGTCGCCGTGGCGCTGGCCATGCGGGAGAAGGGCGCCGCCGAGAACGACCTGTTCGACCGCCTCGCCGCCGACGGTCGGCTGGGCCTGAGCCGGGCCGAGATCGACGCCCTGGTCGCCGATCGCAACGCCTTCGTCGGGGCCGCCGGCGCCCAGGTCGACCGGGTGACCGCGCGCATCGCCAAGATCGTGGAAGCCCACCCGGAGGCCGCCGCCTACTCACCGCCCCCCATCCTCTGATCCCGGTCAGGACCCCGGGGTGGGGGTTTCGCCGGCGGTCCGGAGGTTGGGGGCGCTGGCCGGCTCGGCGATGCCGCCGGGCGCGGTGGCGATTTCCGGCTCGTGGGCGGTCTCGGCCGCGATCATCGGCTGGTCCGGCGGCATGACGTCGGGCGTCTTGGGTACGACGATCACCGCCGTCCCGTAGGCGCAGATCTCCATCCACATCTCGCCGCAGTCCCGGCTGTCGAAGCGCATGCCGATCACGGCGTTCGCGCCGAGCCGCATGGCCTCCTCGCCGAGCCGGGCCACCGAGTCGGTACGCCAGCGGGTGAGGTTGTCCGGCGCCATGGGGTCGTAGGCGCCACCGCGCAGGTTCTTGACCCCCTCGCGGTACGGGTTGCGGGTCCGCGCCATCGAGGAGACCACTTCGCCGAGGATCTGGCGGATCTCGTAGCCGGGCAGTTGATCCGTCGTCACGACCAGCACGGTTCCGATGCTGTCAGCCGTCGGGCAGCCGGTTCGTGAGCCGTGTTCACCTGATCGGATGCTGCAAAACGGCGCGGCGCGGACGGTCGGGGTGCCACCGGCCCATCCGCGCCGCACCGGCGCTAACCGTCAGACACCGGCCGTCGAGGTGATCCAGGACCGGTTGTACGCGACACTGCCGTAGTTCTGGATGCTGGAGCCGTCGGCGGTGGAGGCGACGCCGACCTGCCGGCCGTTGTAGAACTGCGGGCCGCCCGAGTCGCCCCGCCAGGCGTTGCCGTTGATCCGGGTGCTGCGGATCGCCTGCCCGCCGTAGGCGTCGGTGGCGTTGGTGCTGGTCACCTGCACGTTGGCGGTCTTGAGCTGGGGAGACGCGCCGCAGCCGCTGTAGCAGGTCATGCCCCAGCCGTAGATCGAGTTGGTGGAGCCGACGGGCGGGTTGCTGCTGGCCAGCGTCACGGCGGAGGTGCTGACCGCGCTGGACAGGCGGAGCAGGGCCAGGTCGTAGCGGGTGTAGGAGGCGCTCACGGTGCGGGTGACGCCGCCGGAGGCGTAGTAGACGCTGCCGACCCGGACCGACATCGAGCCGCTGACGCAGTGCCGGGCGGTGAGCACCCACTGGGACGCGATGACGCTGCCGGAGCAGGTGAACGAGCCGTTGCTGAACACGGCGGCGGCCCACGGGGCGGACGAGACGGTGCCGCCGCCGATGATCAGCGGGCCGGCCGGTGCGGCGGTCGCGCCCGAGGCGCTGGCCAGCACGCCGGCGAGGGCGGTGGTGAGCACGGCGAGCAGGGGACGGAGACGCATGTCGGGGACTCCTTCTGCGCGGGGTGCCCGGGATCGCCGGGCAGGTGGTGGTGCCGCCGGGGCGGGGTGGACCCAGCGGTGGGAGTCGATTCACTCATCGACGTCTGACGATGCATGCTAAGGGCGCGGCGATGCCCGTCACAAGAGTTAAATCGAAATCAAGCGATGTTACGGCGGATCGCGGGCGATCCGTCGACCCGCCTGTCGGAAACCGGTCCGATCGGCGAATATCTGGGGGAAAATGCCTGGTGGGAGCCCTGGCGTCCGGAGCCGCCCGCCGCGACGGGCAACGAATTCATATCGACGCCGCAACGAACGCGTATCGGCCCTCCGTCCGGGCGGTTGGTTACGCCGATCACTGCCTGACCGGGCACCGGCCGGTGCGGGCGGGACGGTATCTGCCAGGTAGGCTGGCTGCGCTCGCCCGTAGTGGGCCGGCACCCAACTGCGTACACAGTCAGGAGTGCCCCGTGCCTCGCGTCGTCGTCGACGTCATGCTCAAGCCCGAGATCCTCGATCCTCAGGGCCAGGCCGTCGCAAACGCGCTGCCCCGGCTCGGCGTCAGTGACGTCGCCTCGGTCCGGATCGGCAGGCGGATCGAGATCGAGTTCACCGGTGAACCGGACCTGGACCGGGCCCGGGAGATCGCCGACAAGCTGCTCGCCAACCCGGTCATCGAGGACTTCACCGTCCGCCTGGTCGAGGCCGACGAGACCGCGGACGCCCGCTCGTGACCGCGCGGGTCGGTGTGGTGACGTTCCCCGGCTCGCTCGACGACGGGGACGCGGCCCGGGCCGTCCGGATCGCCGGCGCCGAACCGGTCCGGCTCTGGCACGGCGACCCGGACCTGCACGGCGTGGACGCCGTGGTCCTGCCCGGTGGCTTCTCCTACGGTGACTACCTGCGCTGCGGCGCGATCGCCCGGTTCGCCCCGGTGATGGGCTCGATCGTCGACGCCGCCCGCGGCGGCCTGCCGGTGCTCGGCATCTGCAACGGCTTCCAGATCCTCTGCGAGGCCCACCTGCTGCCCGGCGCGCTCACCCGCAACCAGCACCTGCACTTCCGCAACCGGGACCAGGTCCTCCGGATCGAGGCCGCCGGCACCGCTTGGACCAACGCGTTCCAGCCCGGCCAGGAGGTGCTCATCCCGGTCAAGAACGGCGAGGGCTGCTACGTCGCCGACCCGGCGACGCTGGACCGGCTGGAGGCCGAGGGCCGCGTCGTCGCCCGTTACGTCGGCGGCAACCCCAACGGATCGCAGCGCGACATCGCCGCGATCACCAACGAGGCCGGCAACGTGGTCGGCATCATGCCGCATCCCGAGCACGCGGTGGAGGCGCTCACCGGCCCCTCCCTGGACGGTCTCGGCTTCTTCACCTCGGTGCTCAAGCACCTGGTGGGGGCCCCGGCGTGAGCGTGAGGAGCGAGAGGTCATGACCACCCATCCGGACCCGGCCCTGCGGGAGACCCCGGGCGTGGTGCCGCAGGCCGGCCCGGCCGACGACTGGGCCCTGGGCGTGGACACCGTGCCCCGGGCCGCCGGCACCCCCGAAGAGCTCCAGCCCTACGCCGAGCTGGGCCTCCGCGACGACGAGTACGACCGGATCCGGCACATCCTGGGCCGCCGGCCCACCCAGGCCGAACTCGCCATGTACTCGATCATGTGGAGCGAGCACTGCTCCTACAAGTCGAGCAAGGTGCACCTGCGCCAGTTCGGTGAGAAGGCCCCGCCGAGCGACCGGCTGCTGGCCGGCATCGGCGAGAACGCCGGTGTCGTCCAGGTCTCCGACGAGCTGGCGGTGACCTTCAAGGTCGAGTCGCACAACCACCCGAGCTTCGTCGAGCCGTACCAGGGCGCGGCGACCGGCGTCGGCGGCATCGTCCGCGACATCCTCGCCATGGGCGCCCGTCCGGTCGCCGTCATGGACCCGCTGCGCTTCGGCGCGGCGGACCACCCGGACACCGCCCGGGTGCTCCCTGGCGTGGTGGCCGGCGTCGGCGGCTACGGCAACTGCCTGGGCCTGCCCAACATCGGCGGCGAGGTGGTCTTCGACCCCTGCTACCAGGGCAACCCGCTGGTCAACGCGCTCTGCCTGGGCGTGCTGCCGGTCGACCGGCTGCAGAAGAAGGACGCCACCGGCCCCGGCAACGTCGTGGTGCTGATGGGCGCCAAGACCGGCCGGGACGGCATCGGCGGCGTGTCGGTGCTGGCCAGCGCCACCTTCGACGAGGGCAGCGAGCAGCGCCGCCCGTCCGTGCAGGTGGGCGACCCGTTCATGGAGAAGCTGCTCATCGAGGCGTGCCTGGAGCTGTACGACGCCGAGCTGGTCGTCGGCATCCAGGACCTCGGTGGCGCCGGCCTGACCTGCGCGCTCACCGAGACCGCCGCCTCCGCCGGCACCGGCATGCGGGTCTGGCTGGAGCGGGTGCCGCTGCGCGAGCCGTCGATGGAGCCGCACGAGATCCTGGCCAGCGAGTCCCAGGAGCGGATGCTGCTGGTCGTCTCCCCGGACAAGCTGGAGGCGGTGCTCAAGACCGCCGAGAAGTGGGGCGTGCTCGCCACCGCCATCGGCGAGGTCACCGCGCCGTCCCCGGACGGGCAGCCGGGCCGACTGCTCATCACCTGGCGGGACCAGATGGTGGTGGACGTGCCGCCGGGTTCGCTGGTCGACG
Source organism: Micromonospora sp. AMSO31t (assembly GCF_008868175.1). GTDB lineage: Bacteria > Actinomycetota > Actinomycetes > Mycobacteriales > Micromonosporaceae > Micromonospora. The sequence continues at coordinate 51,593 of NZ_WBKT01000013.1, read as the reverse complement.
ACGGCCCGGTCTACGCCCGCCCCATGCGCGAGCCGGCCGACCTGATCCTGCTCCAGGCCGACCGGGCCGAGACGCTGCCCCGGCCGAGCGACCCGGACGCCCTCCGGGAGACCCTGCTCCGCATGATCGCGTCGCCGAACCTGGCCGACAAGACCTGGGTCACCGAGCAGTACGACCGGTACGTCCTGGGCAACACCGTGCTCGCCCAGCCGGAGGACTCCGGCGTGATCCGGATCGACGAGCGGACCGGCCTGGGCGTCGCCCTCTCCGTCGACGGCAACGGCCGGTACGCCCGCCTCGACCCGTACCACGGGACGAAGCTCGCGCTGGCCGAGGCGTACCGGAACGTGGCGGTGACCGGCGCGAAGCCGATCGCCGTGACCAACTGCCTCAACTTCGGCTCGCCGGAGGACCCGGGCGTCATGTGGCAGTTCGCCGAGGCCGTGCGCGGCCTGGCGGACGGCTGCCTGGAGCTGGGCATCCCGGTGACCGGCGGCAACGTCAGCTTCTACAACCAGACCGGCGCGGCGGCCATCCACCCGACCCCGGTGGTCGGCGTGCTGGGTGTGCTGGACGACGTCGCGGAGCGGGTGCCGATGGGCTTCGTGCCGCGGCCGGCCGGCGACCACGACCAGCTCTTCCTGCTGGGCGAGACGCACGTCGAGCTCTCCGGCTCGGAGTGGGCCTGGGTCACCCACGAGCACCTGGGCGGCATCCCGCCGCAGGTCGACCTGGCCCGTGAGCGGCAGCTCGCCGAGCTGCTCGCCGAGGCGGCCCGGGTCGGGCACCTCAGCTCGGCCCACGACCTCTCCGACGGTGGACTCGCCCAGAGCCTGGTCGAGTCCAGCCTGCGGCGCGGCGTCGGTGCCCGGGTCGTGCTGCCGGAGCACTTCGCCGGCGGCTCGATGCCGTTCGTCTTCCTGTTCAGCGAGTCCGCCGGCCGCGTGCTGGTGTCGGTGCCGCGCGGGCACGAGAAGGCGTTCACCGCCCTCTGCGCCGAGCGCGGTGTGCCGTGGGAGTTCATCGGGGTCACCGACCCGGCCGCCGGCGCCCTCGAGGTGCACGGCCAGTTCCGGATCGGCCTCGACGAGCTGCGCGAGGCGCACACCGCCACCCTGCCGCGCCTCTTCGGCGGCGCGGAGGCGGCCCGGGTGGAGGTGGAGGCCACCCGCACCGGGACCACCACCGTCCTGCCGGCCACCGCCGAGCAGCCGATCGACGTCGACCCGGCCGAGGTCGCCGCCGAGCCGATCGCGCAGGCCGGCGCCGCTCCGGCGGAGGCCGCGACCGAGGCGAACACTGCCGCCGAGGCTGGGGACGAGGCGACCGCGTCCGCGGACGTCGCGGAAGCTCCGGTGGCCGACGAGGCTCCGGCGGACACCGCCGAGGCTCCCGCCGACGAGGCTCCGGCGGATGTGGCCGACAGCACGGCCGACGCTGCCGAGGCGACGTCCGACCCGGACGGCTCCGTGACGGCCACCGGTGACCCTGAGCAGCGTCCCGCGCCGGATCAGCACTGAGGCCCTGGCCTTGGCCGTCTTCGCTCAACCGGGCGCCGGCGCCCGGTTCGACTGGGGGCTGAGCGGGGCCGCGGAACTCGGCCGGGTCTGCGCCGCCCTGGTGGTGGTGGACGTGCTCTCGTTCACCACCGCCGTGGAGGTGGCGGTGAGCCGCGGGATGCGGGTGCACCCGTTCCCCTGGGGCGAGCAGGCCGCCGACTACGCCCGCCGGATCGGCGCCGTTGCGGCGGTGGGCCGCCGGAAGACGACCCCGGAACACCCGTGGTCGCTCTCCCCGGCGGCGCTGCGGACCGCGCCGGTCGTCGCCGACCTGGTGCTGCCGTCGCCGAACGGCTCGGCCATCAGCGCCGCCGCGAGCGCCACCGGGGTGCCGGTGGTGGCGGCGTGCCTCCGCAACGCGCCCGCCGTCGGGCGCTGGCTCCGGGCCCAGGGGTACGGCTCGACCGACGCCCCCGTGGGCGTGGTGGCCGCCGGTGAACGCTGGCCGGACGGGTCGCTGCGCCCCGGCGTGGAGGACCAGCTCGGGGCGGCCAGCGTGCTGGATGCCCTCTCCGGGGTCCCCGGCGGGCTCTCCGTGGAGGCGGCCATGGCCCTGGCCGCCCTGGCCAGCACCCCCGACGTGCCGGCCGCGGTGCGGGGTTGCGTCTCCGGCCGGGAACTCGTCGAGGGTGGCTTCGCCGAGGACGTGGCCGTCGCCGTCGAACTCGGCGTCTCCGGCGTGGTGCCGGTGCTGCGCCAGGGGTACTTCGCCGCGGCCTGAGCCGCCTCCGTCCGGTCGGCGTGGCGTCGGGCCGGCGTGTCGTTCAGCGTGGAAGTGGCCGCCCGGCTCAGCCGGGCGGCCACTCTCGTTCTGCGCGGTGGGGCGCTCACGCCCCGGCCGTCAGTCGTCCAGCCAGTCCAGGCGGCGACCGCTGCGGTCCTGCGGGGCGTCGGGTCGGCCCCGGCCGGCCTCGGCCGGGTCGGCGTAGTAGCCGCCGCCCTGGTCGTAGCCACCGCCGCGCTGCTGCGGCGGCTGCTCCTGGTCGTAGCCGCCGCCGCGCTGCTGCGGCGGCTGCTCCTGGCCGTAGCCGCCCTGCTGGCCGTAGCCACCCTGCTGCGGCTGGCCGTAACCCTCGCCGCCGCCGTAGCCGCCGCGCTGGTCGTAACCGTCGTAGCCGCCCTGCTGGCCGCCGTCGTACGCGCCGCCCTGCTGGCCGGCGTCGTAGCCGCTCTGCTGGCGACCGTCGTAGCCGCCCTGGCGGTTGTCGTAGCCACCGGTCTGGCCGCTGTCGTAGCCGCCGCTCGGGCCGTTGTCGTAGGCCCCCGCCGCGCCGTTGTCGTAGCCGCCCGCCGGGGCGCCGTAGCCGCCCGCCGGGGCGCCGTAGCCGCCACCGGCGCCGTAGCCACCCTGCTCCGCGCCACGCCCGTACTGGCCCTGGCCGGGCTGGTCGTAGCCCCGGCCCTGCTCGGGCTGGTAGGTGCTGGTCGGGTACGGGTCGGCCGGCGGCGCGTACTGGGTGCCGTCACCCGTGTAGCGGCCGGTGGGCTCGTCGTAGCGCTCGTTGCCGTAGCCGCCGCCCTGCGCGGGCGGGTAGCCGGCGGCCCCGGCGCCGTACTCGGGGCTGCCGTAGCCGCCGCCGGAGGACGGGGCCGTGCCGTAGCCGCCGCCGGAGGAGGGTGCGTTGCCGTAGCCGTTGGCTGCGCCGTAGCCGCCCGGACCGGGAGCCTCGTCGCCGTAGCCGCCGTAGCCGGGCTGCCCCGCCCCGACGCCGTACGAGGGGCCGGGAGGCGCGCCGTACGGGTCCGGCGGGACGTCGTCCACGACCGGGCGGTGCATCATGGTCGGCGCGTCGCTGAGCGAGGCGCCGCCGGCCATGGTCGGTGCCGGCCCGGCGCCCATGCCGTTCACCACCCGGGTCTGGTCGTCTGCGCCGTGGTAGGCGCCCCGGGCACCCGGGACGGCGGCCGCTCCGGCCGGGCCACCGGGGCCGGCCGGCCCGTTCGGGCCGTCACCGTCGCCGTCGCCGTCCTCGTTCTTGCGCCGCATGTAGAGCAGCACGATGGTGCCCACGCCGACGGCGACGAAGAGGCCGCCGAGCAGAATCAGCAGCCAGGAGCTGAAGCCGCCCGAATCCTCGTTGGCGGCCGGCTGCTGGGCGGCGGGCGCGTCGCTGGCCGGCTCGTCGGTCGCCTCGTCGGTGGCTTCCTCGCTCGGCAGGGCCTCTTCGCTGGCCGAGGCGCTGGGGCTCGGCGAGGCCTCGACCTTGATCGGCACGCTGATCCGCACACCGGTCACCGACTGGCCGGCCGACGCGTTGATCGACTTGGTGCCGGGGTTGGCGTCACCCTTGGTGGCGCCCAGGTCGATCCGGCCCGGCGCGATCGGGTCCGAGGCGGAACCGCTGAAGCGGAAGTTGCCGCTGCCGTCCGTGTTCGTCTGGCGCTGCTTGCCCCGGCTGTCCCGGAGCATGACGAGCGCGTTCTCGACGGGATCGCCGTTGTCCGCGACGACGACCTTGCCGGAGATGGACTTGACCGTCTGCGGCTGATCCGGGGTCGGCGGCGCGGCGGCCCGGACCGTGACGCGGAGGCTGCGGGGATTGTTGTCCCCGGTGACCGTGATCCTCGCCTGCGCGCCGTTGGCCGCGGGCGCGTTGGCCGCGGCCGACAGGGTCAGGGTCACCGACTTGGGCGCCGGGATGCCCCCGAAGTCGATCGGCCCACAGCCGCCGCAGGTGACGCCATCGGGCAGGCCGGTCACGTCGATGTCCGCGGACGACTCGCCGGCGTCCGGCCGGACCACGACGTTGACGGTGCTGCTCCGGCCGGCGTCGATGGTGACCGAGTTGTCGGCGGTGCTGATCTTGGCGGCCGAGGCCGATGTGGCGGGGACGGCGAGCAGCCCGCCGAAGACCAGCGCCACGACCACACCGGCCCGCTGCTTCCAGGCACGTCGGTGTGTTGACACGTCCACCGCCTTCCGGGTCTGATCTCCCCGCCGGCCGGTCCGGCCGGGTGATCACTCACGGTACGAATACGCCGTCGGCAACTATGCCTTGTCTGGCCGGGCTATCTCTACCCAGGGCCAGCGTCGAGCGCGTTGCCGGGGGGTCGTATCGTCCCGTCGTGTCCTCTCCGCACACTTATTCCGCCGCGGTAGCGGCGACGTTGACGGCGCTGGATGAGGGGCGTACGCCCGATCGGCCGGTGTACCGGGAGGCGGTCCGTACCCTTTTGGCCGCCCTCGCGGAGCGCGCCCCCGGCCGATCGGTGGAGGTGCGGGTTCCACCCTACGGCGCGGTGCAGTGCGTGGCGGGGCCGCGACACACCCGCGGAACACCCCCGAACGTGGTGGAAATGGACCCGCCGACCTGGCTGGCGCTGGCCACCGGCCGCCTCGAGTGGGCCCAGGCCGTCACCGAGGGTCGCGTACGGGTGTCCGGCATCCGCGCGGATCTCTCCGAACACCTCCCGCTCTAGCTGCGGCTAGAGGGGTCGTTCACGATCACGCTCAGCGGGCGGCCCGTGACTGTCGGTATCGACTGCTGTTCGCGTACACTGTGAGGCGACGACGGTCCCCGGCCCACGGTGCGGAGCTTGCCCCCCGACCTCCGCCAGGCCAGTCCAGACCCCAGCAAGAGGGAGCGGCAGGTGCCCCGAGGCGATGGCCGGCTGAGCCACGACCTTGACCCCCAGCGACCCGGCCCCCAGGACGCGTGCGGCGTCTTCGGTGTCTGGGCGCCGGGGGAAGAAGTCGCGAACCTGACCTACTTCGGGCTCTACGCCCTCCAGCACCGCGGCCAGGAGGCCGCGGGCATCGCGGTGAGCGACGGGTCGGGCGTGGTGGTCTACAAGGACCTCGGCCTGGTCGCCCAGGTCTTCGACGAGCCCACCCTGGCGAGCCTGCGCGGGCACGTGGCGATCGGGCACGCGCGCTACTCGACCACCGGCGGGTCGACCTGGGAGAACGCCCAGCCGACCATCCGGGCCACCACCGCCGGCACCACGATCGCGCTGGCCCACAACGGCAACCTGGTCAACACCGCCGAGCTGCAGCGCGAGGTGGCCGAGCGCGGCCTGGACTCCGACGGCTCGACCAACGACACGTCGCTGGTCACCATGCTGCTGGCCAGCCGCCCCGACCTCTCCGTCGAGGCGGCCGCCCTGGAGGTGCTGCCCCAGCTGCGCGGCGCGTTCAGCTTCGTCTTCATGGACGAGTCGACCCTCTACGCGGCGCGCGACCCGCACGGGGTCCGCCCGCTGGTGCTCGGCCGGCTGGAGCGCGGCTGGGTGGTGGCGAGCGAGACCGCGGCGCTGGACATCGTCGGCGCGAGCGTGGTCCGCGAGGTGGAGCCCGGCGAGCTGATCGCCATCGACGAGGACGGGTTGCGGTCCAGCCGGTTCGCCGCGCCGGAGCCCAAGGGCTGCCTCTTCGAGTACGTGTACATCGCCCGTCCGGACGCCACGATCGCCGGGCGGAACGTGCACTCCGCCCGGGTGCAGATCGGCCGCCAGCTCGCCAAGGAGCACCCGGTCGAGGCCGACCTGGTCATCCCGGTGCCCGAGTCGGGCACCCCGGCCGCGATCGGCTACGCCGAGGAGTCCGGCATCACCTACGGCCAGGGCCTCATGAAGAACCCGTACGTCGGGCGCACCTTCATCCAGCCGTCGCAGACCCTGCGCCAGCTCGGCATCCGGCTCAAGCTCAACCCGCTGCGGGAGAACGTCCGCGGCAAGCGCCTGGTGGTGGTGGACGACTCGATCGTCCGGGGCAACACCCAGCGGGCGATCGTGCGGATGCTGCGCGAGGCCGGGGCGCTGGAGGTCCACGTCCGCATCTCGTCGCCACCGGTCAGCTGGCCCTGCTTCTACGGGATCGACTTCGCCACGCGGGCCGAGCTGCTGGCCAACGGGCTGGACAACGAGGGCATCCGGCGGTCGATCGGGGCCGACACGCTGGGTTACGTCTCGCTTGGCGGTCTCATCGCCGCGACCGAGCAGCCGAAGACCCGGCTCTGCCGGGCGTGCTTCGACGGGGAATACCCGATCGAGCTGCCGGCCGGGAACCTGATCGGCAAGCACGTGCTCGAAGGGGTGGGCCGCCGGGTCACCGCCGAGGCGTCCGAGCCCACCGCCCCACTGAACGACAACTTCAGCTCGGCGCGTCTGACGCCGTCGGCCGCCACTCCGGGCGGCGCAGCCACCCACCGCCCGTAGCACCACCGACGCGGGGCGGCCCTCCGGCCGGCCCGCGGGAACCACAAAGGGGAGAACCGTGACCCACGTGTCCGAGCGCAGCGGCGCAGGATCCAGCCCGACGGGCGCCGGCGGCGACCGCCAGCCCTGGTCGGCCGGGACCGGCCGTACGCAGCGCAAACGCGCGGTCTCGTACGCCGATGCCGGGGTGTCGATCGAGGCGGGCGACCGGGCCGTCGAGCTGCTGAAGTCGAAGGTCCGGCAGACGCGGCGCCCGGAGGTCATGGGCGACCTGGGCGGCTTCGCCGGCCTGTTCCGGCTGGACACGAAGAAGTACAAGAACCCGATCCTGGCCTCCTCCACCGACGGCGTGGGCACCAAGCTGGTGATCGCCCAGCAGCTCGACATCCACGACACGGTCGGCATCGACCTGGTCGCCATGGTGGTCGACGACCTGGTGGCCTGCGGCGCCGAGCCGCTCTTCCTGCTCGACTACATCGCCACCGGCGAGGTCGTTCCGGACAAGGTGGCCGAGATCGGCGCGGGCATCGCCGACGGCTGCCGCTACGCCGGCTGCGCCCTGCTCGGCGGCGAGACCGCCGAGCACCCGGGTGTGCTGCGCCCCGACGAGTACGACATCTCCGCCACCGGTGTCGGTGTGGTGGAGGAGAGCGACATCCTCAGCTCGGAGCGGGTCGAGGTCGGCGACGTTGTCATCGCGATGCGCTCCTCCGGCCTGCACTCCAACGGCTACTCGCTGGTCCGGCACGTGCTGCTGGGGGCCGGCCGGATGCGGCTGGACGTGGTGATCGACGACTTCGGCCGGCAGCGGACCCTCGGCGAGGAGCTGCTCACCCCGACCAAGATCTACGCGCAGGACTGCCTCAAGCTGATTGCCGAGGCCGAGGTGCGGTCGCTGGCCCACGTCACCGGCGGCGGCATCCCGGGCAACCTGGTCCGGATCCTGCCCGAGCACGTCGACGCGGTGGTCAACCGCTCCACCTGGAAGCCGCAGCCGATCTTCGACCTCATCCAGTCGAAGGGCCGGATCGAGGACCCGGAGATGGAGGCGACGTTCAACATGGGCGTCGGCATGTTCGCCATCGTCTCCGCGGAGGACGCGGACCGTGCCCTGGCCACCCTGACCGGCCGCGGCGTCGACGCCTGGCAGGCCGGCGAGATCATCGAGGGCTCGGGCAACGTGCAGATGATCGGCCAGCACACCCGGGGGTGATCACTCTCCGGTGATCATCCGGGCACCTGATCGGGGGTTCACCCGAGTAGCCACCGCCGCCTAGCCTGAAGGGCAGTTCAGGCTAACGGGGGAGGGGTGATGGCTGCGCGTACGCACACCGGAATGCGGGGCATCGCCGCCGTCCCCTCGTACGTGGTGATGCAGCCGACCACGCTCTGCAATCTCGACTGCGTCTACTGCTATCTGCCGCTGCGGGCGGTGGACCGGCGGATGTCCGTGCCGGTCGCCGAGGCGGTGGCGGCCTCGGTGAACCCCTGGGCGGCCGCGGGGCGCTTCTCGGTGGTCTGGCACGGCGGGGAGCCGCTCGCAGCCGGCCGGGAGCACCTGGCGGCCCTGCTGGCGCCGTTCGGGCCGGAGGTGGAGCACCACGTCCAGACCAACGCCACGCTGATCGACGACGCCTGGTGCGCGTTCTTCGTCGAGCACGGGATCCGGGTCAGCGTGAGCGTGGACGGCCCCCGGGACCGCAACGGGGAGCGGGTCACCCGGGGCGGCCGGCCGGCGTACGACCGGATCCTGGCCGGGGTGGCGGCGCTGCGCCGGCACGGGCTGCCGTTCTCGGCGCTCGCCGTGGTCTCCCGGCCGGAGCCGGGGCTGGCCACCGAGCTCTACGAATATTTCCTCGACCTCGGCTGTGACGTGCTGGGGATCAACATCGAGGAGACCGAGGGCGTCAACACCCGCACGAACGCCCGGGACGCGGCCGCGGTGACGGGGTTCTGGGCGGAGCTGGTGGGCGCCTGGCGACGGGATCCCCGGATCCACCTGCGCGAGGTCGAGTGGTCGCTGCGCTACGCGGGCGCCGTCCTGGCCGGCACGGCGGACGACCTGCTGCCCCGCCGGCTCGACCCGATCCCCACGGTCGCCCAGGACGGCTCGGTGGTGGTGCTCTCCCCGGAGCTGGCCGGCTTCACCGACCCGCACTACGGCGACTTCAGCAGCGGCAACGTGCTGAGCACCCCGCTGGCCGAGATCCTGGCCGGGGCCGGGCGGACGCCCTGGGTGGGCGAGTTCCTCACCGGCGTGGAGGCGTGCCGGTCGTCCTGCCCCTACTTCGGCTTCTGCGGCGGGGGCCACGCGGCGAACCGCTACTTCGAGCTGGGGCGTTTTGACGGTACGGAGACCGAGCACTGCCGCAACAGCAAGATCCGCCTACTGGAGGGAGTGTTGGAGCATGCCCGAGACCACGAGTCACCGGCAGCCTGAGCGCGTCGGAGGAGCCGAGCCCGATCCGGTCGCGGACCGGGTGCGGGAGGCCGCCGGCGGACTGACCGCACTTCTCCACGAGGCGGAGGCCGCGCGCCTGCTGCGGGCGGAGGTGTCGGGCGGCGACGGCGCCAGCGCGGTGTGCGCCTGGAACCACTTCGAGAACATCCCGACGTTCTACAACTGGAACAACCGGCCCCGCTGAGGGCACGCGTCCGCGATCAGGGGCCCGCCGGTCGGCCGGAGGGCTCCGGAAGGGCGTGGCCCCTGATCGTCGGTGCGCCGCGTTGGTAGGGCACATGCGTGAGCACGCGGGGAGTCACCGCGTGCTCAGATGCGACCGGAGGTCAGCGGGTCGGACGGGCCCAGGTGTCCGGGTCGTCGTCCGCGTGATCCTCATCATCGTCGTCGACATACTCTTTGTAGTCGTCGTCGAAGTGCTGCTCAGACTTCCCACCAGCACCCGCCAACTCGCGCTGCAAGGCGGTGAGGTCGGTGTTCGGGGAGTGGTACTTCAACTCCCGCGCCACCTTCGTCTGCTTGGCCTTAGCACGGCCGCGCCCCATGGCTCGACCCCCTCGCACAGAATGCGGGGCAGCCCGAAGGCGGGCCCCGATGACGTCAGGCATCTCTCGTGGCTCTTACGGTACATGGGGATGCCACCGTTCGGCACCTCGGGTTACCGTCAACCGGCCCTGCGCGTCGCAGTGAGCCGGCCGTCACAAAGTGTACCCGGTAAGGAGCGGACAGCGGGAGCGGCCGTGACAGCGGTCAAATCGGCACGAAGCACCCCAACGTCCAGCTTAACGCCGGTGCCGGCGGCGCGGCGGCCCGGGGGCGGGGCCGGTGGCCCGCCCCCGAGGTGACGCTCAGCGCAGGTGGATCGTGCGCAGCCGGCCGACCTCGGCCATGCGGCGCTCGGCGAGCCGGTCCGCGGCCACCGCCGGCGGGACGCCCTCGTCGTCGGCGAGTCGCAGGATCTCGCGGGTGGTGTCGAAGATCCGGGTGGCCCGCAGCTTGGCCCGGTCGAAGTTGAAGCCCTCGATCTCGTCGGCCACCTGGATCACGCCGCCGGCGTTCACCACGTAGTCCGGGGCGTAGAGGATGCCCCGGTCGGCGAGGACCTTCTCGATGCCCGCGTGGGCGAGCTGGTTGTTGGCCGCACCGGCGACCACCTTCGCGCGCAGCACCGGCACCGTGTCGTCGTTCAGGGCGCCGCCCAGCGCACACGGGGCGTACACGTCGATGTCGGAGGCGACCAGCGCCGCGGTGTCGTCGACCAGCGTGACCTGCGGGTGGTTGGTGCGCACCCACTCCAGGGCCCGGGGGTTCACGTCGGTCGCCACGACCTCGGCCCCGTCCTCCAGCAGGTGGCCGGTCAGGTACTTGCCGACCTTGCCCAGGCCGGCCACGCCGACCCGCTTGCCGGACAGCGTCGGGCTGCCCCAGACGTGCTCGGCGGCGGCCCGCATGCCCTGGAAGACGCCCCAGGCGGTCAGGACCGAGGAGTCGCCGGCGCCGCCGTGCTCCACGCTGCGGCCGGTGACGTAGCTGGTCTCCCGGGCGATCACGTCCATGTCGGCCACGTAGGTGCCGACGTCGCAGGCGGTGTAGTAGCGGCCGGCCAGGGACTCCACGAAGCGGCCGTAGGCCCGCAGCAGCGCCTCGCTCTTGATCTGCTCCGGGTCACCCCAGATGACCGCCTTGCCGCCACCGAGGTCGAGGCCGGCCAGAGCGTTCTTGTACGCCATGCCGCGGGAGAGGTCGAGCACGTCGGCGAGGGCGTCCGCCTCGCTGGCGTACGGGTAGAACCGGGTGCCGCCGAGCGCGGGGCCCAGCGCGGTGGAGTAGATCCCGATGATCGCCTTCAGCCCGGACTGCTTGTCCTGGCAGAACACGACCTGTTCGTGACCGGTCGATCCCGGGTCGTCGGTGCTGGCGAATACGCCCATGGCTGACTCCTGTGTCGGTGTGCGCCCTTGTGGGGCGCGGACCCTGATGGCACGCCGGCGGGATGGTGCCGGTGCTGCTGAGCCTAATATCGGCCGCAGCCGTACTGTCGCGCACGTCACGACGCCTCGTGACGGCGGCGGCGGAGAAGTCCCGTCTCGTGGGAGGATCGCGCCGTGCCGTCGCTCTTCGCTTCATACCTGCGCGTGTACGAGCCGCTGACCGCCTTCGATCGGGATCGCCAGTCGTTCTGGCGCCGCTACGTCAACGAGGGCCGGGCGGTCGCCCCGCTGGAGGGGCCGGTCCGGCAGCGGACGGCGGTGATCGAGGCGCTGGGCGCGGGCTGGACCCGGCTGCCCGACCTGCCCGACGAGGCGTACGTCCTGGAGACCGACGACACGCTGCTGGTCTGCCCGTGGAACCTGCGGATCCGGGTCGCCGAGGCGGCGCTGAGCGCCCGGGACGGCGTGCCCTCGGTGCTCGCCGACGCGTTCGTCCCGCCGGTCCTGGCCGGCCAGGCGAAGGCGGTGGTGGAGGACTGGCGCAGCGGGGCGCGGGTGCTGGAGCACGGGGTGCCCCGGGTGCACGAGCAGATCGCCACCTGGGGAGTGCCGCTGCGCTGGTTCGTGCTCTTCGACTCGCAGGAGCGGCACCTGGTCACCGAGCCGGAGCGGCGGGCGCTGCGCTACCGGACGGAGATCTCCAAGGCGCGCCGCCGGTCGTCGCGGGCGCTGTCGGTGCTGCGCAAGTCGGTCGGCGAGGCTCCGATCACCGAGGCGGTCGAGGAGGCCGCCCGCTGGCTGGAGGAGTTCCACCCGCGGTCGGTGGTGGAGCTCGACTACGGCGGTCTGGTGCAGCTGCTGCCCGACGAGACGCTCGCCGCCGACGACTCGCCCGAGCTGGTCGCGACGGGGCTGGCGGGGCTCTCCCGGGGCGAGGCGGAGGAGGCTTCCGCGGCGTACGACAAGCTGGTCGCCCGGTGGCGCGCGGTGCAGCTCCTGGAGCGTTGCAACTAGCGTCGGGTTTGCCCAGGTTGAGGCCTCTCGATGCGAGACTGTCTCGTAGTTGACGCATCACGAACCGTGATCATGAGTCCCATTAAGGTAGTTTCTGCGGCATAAAAGTCGTAAAAATCGGGCATGGTTCATCCGTCCGTCTAGGGACCTTCAGCCGTTCGGCCCATGTCGGACATCGGGGACTAGCCGGACCATGGGAGGCGCGTCGGCCGGCGGGACCCCGGCCGATGTCTATACATGTGGAGGAGTGACCCGATGGCATCGCGAACGCACGAACCCGAGCCGCTACTCACACCGGCCGAGGTGGCGTCGATGTTCCGTGTCGACCCGAAGACGGTGACCCGGTGGGCCAAGGCTGGCAAGCTCAGCGCCATCCGGACCCTGGGCGGCCACCGCCGTTACCGCGAGTCGGAGGTTCGGGCCCTGCTGCAGGGGCAGATTCCCCAGCAGCGCCAGGGGGACTGACGACCCGGACGATTCTCAGGCGTTCCGATCAGGGGCGGTGGGACGTCGCGACAGCGACGATCCGCCGCCCTCAGTCGTTTCCAGGGGCGGCTCAGTCCAGCACGATGCGCAGGCCGACCGTGCCGCTCTCGCCCCGGCGCAGCCGGCTGCCCAGCAGGCTCAACCGGCCGATCAGCCGGTACTTCTGCTTGAGCAGCCCCCGGATCCGCCGGGTCGACTCCGGGCCGCTCACCGTCGCGTGCCCCGGCACCGCCTCGCCGTGCGGCCGGCCGCGCACGTCGCACGGGGCCACCGTGACCCGGCCGTCGCGCCGGATCCGCTTCACCTTGCCGGAGTCCGACACGGTCCACACCGCCAGCGCCTCGCCGTCACGCACCGCCCACACCGGAGTCGGCACCGCCCGTCCGTCCTTGCGGAACGTCGTGAGCAGCACGTACTTCTCCGCCGCCAGGCGGTCCAGGTCTGTCACGCCGCTCAGGATACGGCCGCGACAGGCCGGCCGAGCCCGGATAGCGTGATCGCCGTGAGCGTGAGCGGGGAACCCACGATCGGCGACGTGTTCGGCGAGATGATCCGCGACGCGTACGCGGTCAGCACCGGGATCGGGCCCCGGCCGCTGGTCGGCGGGCGGCTGCCCCGGCCGGTCATCGAGATCATCGAGCGGGACGACGGGCTGGTCAACGGCGCGCCCACCGAGCACTACCTGGACCCGCCGGAGCGGTGGCAGGCGTACGACCACCGGGCCGTCGACCGGGTGCACGGTCAGGTGCTGGACATCGGCGTCGGGGGCGGCCGCATCGCGCTGCACCTCCAGGAGCGCGGCGTGCCGGTCACCGGGCTGGACACCTCGGTGGGGGCGCTGCGGGTCAGCCGGCACCGGGGCGTACGCGACCTGGTGCTCGGCACCGTGGACGGGCACGTCGCCGACGGCCGGCGCTACGACACGTTCTTGTTGCTCGGCAACAACCTGGGACTGTTCGAGGGGCGGGAGCGGGCCCCCGCGCTGCTGGCCGCGCTCGCCGCGCTGGCCCGCCCCGGCGCCCAGGTCATCGCGCACGGCACCGACCCGTACGGCACCACCGATCCGGTGCACACCGGCTACCACGAGCTGAACCGGCGGCGGGGGCGGCTGGGCGGGCAGCTCCGGCTGCGGCTGCGCTACCGGCTGCTCGGCACCGAATGGTTCGACTATCTGGTGTGCTCGGTCGAGGAGTTCGCCGAGCTGGTCCAGGGCTCGCCGTGGCGCCTGGTCGACGTGGACGACCGGGACCACCCGTACTACCTGGCCACCCTGCGGCTGGCCTGAGGCCGGCGGGCGCCGGGGGCGCCCGCCGGCGTGGGCGTCAGACCTGCACGGTGGGGGTGGTCTGCTCCGGCGGCAGGCCGCCGTCGCCGTCGACCACCTCGTCCGGCGTGCCGTCCTCGTCGATGTCGACCATGGTGATGTCCACCTTGCCGTCGCCGTCGGTGTCGAACTGGAACAGGTCGGCCTTTCCGTCGCCGTCGGTGTCCACCACCCAGACGTCGGTCTTCCCGTCGTTGTTGGTGTCCGCGCGGAGCAGGTCCACCCGCTCGTCGCCGCGGGTCTCCACGGTCTCCGTGCTCTCCGCGCTCTCCGGTGCCTGGCTCATCTCGATCCTTCCCTCGGCGTTGACGGCCGTCTGTACCCGATCCGACGCGCCCCCACTCCTGCCCGCGGGCCGGCCCTGCATAGGGTCGCACCCAGGAACGAGCGAGCGGCCCGGCGCGGCGGAGACCCCGCCACCGGCCGCGGCGGAGGGACATCGATGAGTGGTCGTTTTGTGGTCGTCGGGGCCGGCACCATGGGCCTCGGCATCGCGTACGTGGCGGCCGGCGCCGGGTACGCGGTCGAGCTGGTCGAGGTGGACCCGGCACGCGGCGCCGATGCCGTGCGGCGGCTCGGCGAGCTGTGGGAGCGCGGCGTGCAGCGCGGCAAGCTGACCGCCGAGGCGGCGACGGCGAACCGCGAGCGGGTCACCCTGCGCGCCGGCCTCGCCGAGGTGGCCGAGGGCCCCGACGTGATCGTGGAGGCGGTCCCCGAGCGGCTCGACCTCAAGCGGGCCGTGCTCGCCGACGCCGAGGGCCGCCGGCCCGCCCTGCTCGGCAGCAACACGTCCAGCATCCCGATCGCCGAGCTGGCCGAGGGGCTGGAGCGGCCCGCCGACTTCGTCGGGCTGCACTTCTTCAACCCGGTCTGGGCGATGGCGCTGCTCGAGGTCGTGGTCGGGCCGGCCACCGCGCCGGAGACCACCGACGCGGCTGTCGCGCTCGCCGGGCGGCTGGGCAAGGACCCCGTCGTGGTACGCGACCTGCCCGGCTTCGCCACCTCGCGGCTCGGCGTCACCCTCGGCCTGGAGGCGATCCGGATGGTCGCCGACGGGGTGGCCAGCCCCGCCGACATCGACAAGGCGATGGTGCTCGGCTACCGGCACCCGGTCGGCCCGCTGGAGCTGACCGACCTGGTCGGGCTGGACGTCCGGCTCGACATCGCCCGCACCCTCCAGGCCGCGTACGGGGACCGGTTCGCGCCGCCGCCGCTGCTGGCGGAGATGGTGGCCGCCGGCCGGCTGGGCAAGAAGTCCGGCCAGGGCTTCTACACCTGGGAAGGCGGGGTCAAGCGGTGAGCGCGGTGAGTGAGCTTGCGAGCCCCGCAGCGGCGAACGAGAGGCCGGCACGGTGAGCGGGCTGCGGATCGAGGAGCTGCCGGACCGGCTGGTCGTCACCCTGGACCGGCCGGAGAAGCGCAACGCGATCGACGCGGAGCTGATCGGCGAGCTGCACGCCGTCTGCGCCGAGCTGGAGGCACGGCCCCGGTTGCTGTTGCTCACCGGCGGCACGGACGGCATCTTCGCGGGCGGCGCCGACATCGCGCAGCTCCGGGAACGCGGCCGGCTGGACGCGCTGGCCGCCATCAACCAGGCCGCCTTCGCCCGGATCCGGGCGCTGCCGATGCCCACCGTGGCCGCCGTGGACGGCCCGGCGCTGGGCGGCGGCGCCGAACTGGCGTACGCCTGCGATCTGCGGGTGTGCACGGCGCGTGCCGTGTTCGGCCAGCCCGAGGTGCGGCTGGGCATCCTGGCCGGCGCCGGCGCGACCTACCGGTTGCCCGCCCTGGTCGGGGAGGCCCGGGCCAAGGAGCTGCTCTTCACCGGGCGGCGGGTGGACGCCGACGAGGCGCTGCGGATCGGGCTGGTCAACCGGGTGGTGGCCGAGCCCGCGGAGCTGCTGCCCACCGCGCACGGCCTGCTCGACGAGATGGCCAAGGGTTCGGCGCTGGCGCTGCGGCTGACCAAGCTGGCGGTGGACGCCCCGGCGGCCGCCCACCCGCAGCTCGACCTGCTCAGCCAGGCGGTGCTCTTCGAGGACGAGGAGAAGCACCGGCGGATGACCGAGTTCCTGGAGCGGCGCCGCTCCCGCTGACCGCGGACACGACGAGGGCCGCACCGGTTCGCCCGGTGCGGCCCTCGTCGTCGTCTCACTGCCGGATCTGCACCCCGGCGTCGGCGAGCGCGGTGATCACCCGCGCGGACTCACCGAAGCCGATCACCAGTACGGCGTCCGCCCCGTAGTCCTTGATCTCCTTGGCGCCGGCGGAGAAGTCCACCGGCGGAGGCGAGGCGCCCTCCGGGGGCACGTACGACAGCAGCTTCACCTTGTCGGCGCCCATGCCGGCCCGCTCCAGCTCGGAGCGGACGTTCTCCTGGAGGCCCTCGCCGTAGGAGTCCTTACGGGCGACGATTGCGATCTTGTGCGGTCCGTCGCGCATTATCACGTCGGCCAGCGCCCGGCCCTGGAGGCCGTCCGGCGGCGCGGTGCGGAAGTAGAGGCCCTTGTCGTCCACCGTGCTCAGCCCGGCGTCGGTGTTCGACGGGGAGAAGAGGATCCGGCCGGCGGCCACCACGTCGGGCAGCACGGCCCGGGAGATGCCCGAGGCCCCGGCGCCGATGATGACGTGCGCGCCCTGCTGGACGTGCGAGGCCACCGTCGCCTTCGCGATCTTCGGGTCGGTGCCGTCGTCGCCGTCGATCCAGGCCACCGGCTCGCCGAGCGCGCCGCCCGCCGCGTTGACCTCGCGGATCGCCAGCGCCGCGCCGGCCGCCATCGGCGGGTACGCCAGGGCCAGGTCACCGGTCTTCGGCAGCAGCCCGCCGAGCACCAGCGGGGAGCCGTCCTCCTTGTAGGACTTGCCCGGACGCGACTTCTTGCCCTTCGGCGGCGTCTTGGTGCTCGCCCCCGACTCGTCACCGGCGCCGACGAACTCGGTCTTGCCGTCGTCGAGCTGCCGGTCGCCGAAGTGCAGCGTCGCGTAGCTGGCGGCGGCCGGCTCGCCGACGTCGGTGAACCCGGCCCGGGTCAGCGACACCCCGCGGTACTCGATGTCCTGGCCCGCTCGGGCCAGCTGCAGGCAGGTCGCGACCTCGTCGCAGCGCTGACCGCTGGTGGTCGCCCCGACGATCTGCTTGGCGATCTCGCCCGGCTCGGTCGTGCCGGCGAGCTGTGCGGCCAGCACGCTTATCACGATCGCGTCGTAGGTCTCCGCCGAGTAGAGGTAGTCCTTGAGCTTCGGATCTACGGTGCGTAGCCGTTCCTTGAAGCTCTCGGGCAGCGGCGTGAGCGGGGTGGTGCCCTTCATGCCGTTGAGAAGGTCCGCGCGGTCCTTCAGAGCGTCGACGTACGAGTTCTGCATGTTGCCGTCGGTGCCGTAGAGGCGCACCTGGGTGGCGGTGGCCTCTTCGGGCTTGTCGCTCCCGCAGGCGCTGGTGGCGAGCAGGAGCGCCGCGCAGGCCGTGGACAGGGCCGCACGCGACGCGCGAGATTTGAGCATGGTCGTCCTTCCTCCGGCGAAGGTCCGCTGCGCACATTAGCGTGCCGGCGCGGAGAGCGGGACCGTGGAGGTGGGTCCGTCGGCACCCCGACTGCTGGTATCACTCTGCGTGACGGCTGGGCTGTTCCGGGGTCACCGCTTGACCCTCCGAACTACTGTTCCGCAGGTGACCGACGAAGCACAGCAGACGCTGGACGATGCGACCGCCGTGCTCCGGTCGGCGCTGGCCGGGGACGGCGACGGCGTGGTGGGCACCTTCGACGCCGTCGTGGACCGCTCCGGGCTGGCCGGGGCGTACGGGGTGGCCTGGTGCCTGGCCGCCACCATGGTCGGAGACGAGGCCCCGGTGGGCCGCGCCGCGCTCGACTTTCCCGGGATCGACCAGGCCGACTACGACACGCGGTGGGTGGCCCGCTTCGTCAGCGCGTACGCCAACGACGACGCCGACACCGGCGAGGCGCTGTTCGGCGCCGCGGCGGCCGACGGGCTGCTGCCCGACTGCCTGCTCACCCTCGCCGGGTCGACGGTCGCGACGCTGCGCAGCCGGGCGGCCTGAGTCGCCTTCGCGGCCCCGGCCTGTGATAGCTCTGGTGCATGTCCGAGGCGATGCTCAGCAAGGTCCGCAAGCTGCTCGCCCAGGCCGAGGACCCGGCCTGCACGCCCGCCGAGTCGGCCGCCTTCATGGCCAAGGCCACCGAACTGATCGCCCGCTACGGTGTCGACCGGGCGCTGCTCGCCGCCCGTGAGCCGGCCACCGACCCGGTCGGCGACCGGGTGGTCGAGGTGGTCGCCCCGTACGCCCGGGACAAGGCGACACTGCTCGCGGCGGTCGCCGACCCGCTGCGCTGCCGCTGCGTACGCCGCCGGCAGGGCAGCGG
This sequence comes from Micromonospora sp. AMSO31t, assembly GCF_008868175.1. Classification (GTDB taxonomy): domain Bacteria; phylum Actinomycetota; class Actinomycetes; order Mycobacteriales; family Micromonosporaceae; genus Micromonospora. The sequence continues at coordinate 33,282 of NZ_WBKT01000013.1, read as the reverse complement.
CTTCGACCTGCACCTGTTCGGCTTCGCCAGTGACCTGGAACGGGTCGAGCTGCTCTTCACCTCGCTGCTCGTGCAGGCCGCGCACGGTCTCGCCGGCACCGCCGTACCGGCCGGGGAGCATCCGGCCGCCTTCCGGCGTACCTGGCTGGCCGGGTTCGCGCACGTGGTCGCCGAACGGCTGCGGACGGCCGAGGCCGGGGCGGTCGCCGAGTCCGGGGCGCCCTCGGTGGCGCTGGTGCTCGCCGACCGCTCCGATCGGGTCCAGCGCCGGCTGGCCGAGGTGTACCCGCGGCTGCGCACCGCACCGCGACGCCGGCTGGCCGGCAGCGGCTTCGGCCCGGGTGCGGCCGCCGGGCGCCGGGCCGACCTGGGCGGCACCGGCGTGACCGGCACCCGCTCCTCGGCCAGGGGCATCGACCGCTGACGCCGTGCACCGGCGGCCGACCCGTGCGTTGATTGATCCGGCCGAGCGCTCGGTCAGTCGGTGGTGCGGGCGACCGTGGCCAGGTAGCGGCAGAGGAGTTCGTGCCAGCCGGCGGTGAGCGCCTTGCGGTAGCCCTCGGCGGCCTCGCCGTGCCGGTCGAAGTAGCGGTGCTCGACGTCGACCCGGGTCAGCTCCGGCCCCTCGGGCTGGAAGAGGACCTCGACCTCGCTGGCCCGCGCCGGATCCGGCACCGGCACCCGGTCCGGCCCGAGCTGCCAGGTGAAGACCAGCCGCCGGGGCGGATCCCAGGTCAGCACCCGGCCCCAGTCGCCGCGGAAGCCGTACGGGCCGATCTCGTAGAGCATGCCGCCGGCCCGGGGCTCGATGCCCAGTTCGGCAAGCGCCTCCGGCCCCGACCAGGTGTATTCGCGCACCCACCAGTCGGTCAGCGAGCCGGTGAACACGGCGAACGCCCGGTCGGCGGAGGCGGGGGCGAAGAGTGTGCTGCGGAGGGAGAATCGGTCGAATTCCTGGCGGACCTCATCCGGATCGGCCATCCCCTGTCCCATAGGCCCGGACCATACCGGCTGATGCCCCGCTGTGCAGCTTTCATCTTCGCCCGCTTCCGGACAGCGGGAGACCGGTTTTCCGGCAGCGCGGGCCGTCCTCGCCGCCTCCGTTCAGGGGCGTACGGGACCACCAGGGATGCCCTGCCGGAAACCGGGTAACCGCGGCTGATTCGGCCCGCCGGCGGGCCAGCGGGGAGCGGGGAGCATGAGCGAGAACGGACCGACCGAGCGGGAGCCGACAAGCGGGCGGCCCGCCCGCCAGGGCGGCGGGCAGTCCGAGCCGGACGTCCTGCTCGACATCCCGGAGCTGACGGTCGACCAGATCCGGCTCTCCGTGAAGGGGCTCGACGCCGACCTGTCACTGCGCGCCCGGCTGGCCGACCTGCTGCAGCTCGACGCCGGGGTCCGGGTGCACCTGAGCGACGTGGAACTGGACGTCGCCGGCGTCAGCGCCGAGGCGCTGCTCAAGGTGCGCCTGGAGAAGCTGGTGCAGATCCTGGACCGCGCACTCACCACCATCGACCGGAACCCGCACCTCATCGAGGCGCTCGCCCGCGCCGCCGAGGGCGACGACGAGAACCGGGCGACCCGCCAGCTCGCCAGCGCACCCGTCCTGGACGAGCGCGGGCAGCGCATCGGGACGGTCGGCGCCGTGGCCGACCGCGCCCTCCGGGAGGGCCTCGGCCGGCCGGCACCGCCCTCCCCGGCGACGCCGGCCGGGACCCGTGCTCCCGAACCGCCGACCGGCGACCAGGGGCAGCAGAAGCCCTCCGGCGCTCCCCCTGCCGGCGGTGGCGGTGGTGGCGGGCAGCCGTCCGGTCGTGGGGGTGCCGGCAAGCCCCAGGCGGGCGGACCGTCGAGCGGCCAGGGTGGCCCGTCCCGCGAGGGTGGTCAGGGCGGTGGCGCGTCCCGTCAGGGTGGTCAGGGCGGTGGCCGGTCCCGCGAGGGTTGGCAGCCCGGCGAGGGCGGCCCGTCTCGCGAAGGCGGGCGGACCGTCGGGGGCGAGGGCGGCCCGTCCCGTGAAGGTGGCCCGTCCCGTGAAGGCGGGCCGTCCCGTGAAGGCGGGCCGTCCCGTGAAGGTGGGCAGGCCGGCGGCGAGGGTGCCGGCGCGCCGTCCACCGGCCCGGCGAAGGCGTCTGGCGCGGGGGCCGGGGAACGGGCCCAGCCGGGAAAGCCGTCCGCCGGCAAGCCGGAGGAAGCGGAGAAGGGGTCGGGCGGCCCGCCCGGACCGGCCCAGCTCGCCGGCCAGGCCGGGGAGACGCTGTTGCAGGCCGGCCGGAGCGTCTGGGAGGCGATCCAGAACGGCATGGGCCAGCACCGGCCGAAGCGGTAGCCCCGGGAGGCTCAGCGCAGCGGGGCCGGGGGCCGCCACCAGGCCGTACGCCGGAGCAGCAGCAACCCCGCGACCGGCGCGAGCGTCACGGCGAGGGCGACGCCGCTGGTCAGGTCGCGCGGCGTCCAGAGCAGGTTGTCCCCGATCCCGTTGGCGTGCGCGGTGAGCGAGCAGGCCACCAGCAGTCCCACGGCCGCGAGCGCGGCCCCGAGCCGACGCCCGCGCCCGCCCCGCGTCGTCCCGGCGTCCGGACGCACGGGCCGGGTGACCACCGCGACGGGCGCGGGAAGCGGCGGCGCCGGTCGGACGGCCACCGACTCGATGACGGCGGGTCGGATGCCCACCGCGGTGGACGGCGCCACGGCCGGGCGCCGACCGGTCAGCCGCGCCTGAAGGGCGGTGAGCCCTCGGACGGCCCAGACCACCGGCGGCACGACCAGCAGCAGGACCAGGGCGGCATGGGTCGCCCACGCGCCGGCCAGGGTCGGGCCGCCCCAGGCGTTGGCGTACCAGGCGGTGGCGGTCTGTTCGCCGAGCCCGAGCCCGAGCCCGAGCCCGAGCGAGGGGCGGAGCGGGTACGCCAGCACGTTGATCAGCAGCAGGAAGGCGAGCGCCGCGGTCAGCGCGGTGGAGGCGACCGCAACCGGCAGGGCGAGCAGGGCCGCGCCCAGCCCGCGCAGCCGACCCGGCCGGCGCACGGCCCCGCCCAGCGCGCCCAGCGCCCGGGGCACGGCGACCACGGACGACGCGAGCCGTCGGCGGCTCTCGGCCCCGTAGGTGGCTCGCCAGGGCGCAAAGATGTCCCGCTGCTCTCTCGTCATGCGACCAGTCTTCGCCCGACCCCACGCCCGCACCATCGGGACCAACCCCGGCCCGACCCGGACCCGTACCCCTGACCCGACGGCTTGTCGATCAAGAGGTTTGCGTCGAGAAACAGCCCCCGACCGACGCAAACTTCTTGATCAACTCGGGGGTCGTTGGGTGGGTCGCGCAAGATCGCCATGAACGGGCAGCTCGGACCGGGCCTGTGGATAGGCGTCGATGTCACGGACCTACCGGGCGACCCGGCGGTCTCCAAGTGGGAGTCCTCGGCATGCCGTAGGCGGCGGCGACTCCTCGTAGGCGGGCGCCGGGATGTAGCAGACCGACTCGGCCGGTTGCGCCGAACTCTGCCAGGACTTCGAGCGCCTCCATGTCGCCAACCTCCCCGCGGTAACCGACTGCCTGGCTCAGCACGCCACCGGACCAAACGGGGTGGATCGCTTGAAGGCGAAGGGAGGACCGGACAGACGGGCTCCCAGGGCGAAAAGCAGAACGCCGACCGGCGTTTCCGCTGGTCGGCGTTCCTGTAGCCCGGCGAAAGGCTATGTGGCCAGGGGCGGGGTCGAACCGCCGACCTTCCGATTTTCAGTCGGACGCTCGTACCAACTGAGCTACCTGGCCGTGCTGTCGGCTCATGCTACCGCACAGGCCGATACGCAGAACGCCGCGCATGAAGGCGCGGCGTCAGCGCTTGCGGTCCTGACGGGACTTGAACCCGCGACCTCCGCCTTGACAGGGCGGCGAGCACTCCAACTGCTCCACAGGACCTAGCTGGTGTTGCATCCGGCCTGAGCCGGACCGTGCCCCCAACGGGATTCGAACCCGTGCTACCGCCTTGAAAGGGCGGCGTCCTGGGCCGCTAGACGATGAGGGCGGCCCCGCCATCATTGCACACTCGCAACTTCAAGCGGACTTGCTCCCATCCGGCCCCGCCGGAGGCATGAGAAGCATAAGCCATGCCTCCTCGGCCGGCCAAACCGGTATGGCCACGGGCACAGAGCCGGACGAAGCCGCAGGTCAGAGGCGATGTCACCGTAGCCGGGAGATCCCGTACCGCCGCTTGAGGTCCGGAATCAGGTGCCGGCAGGCGGCCATCGTCTGGGTCCGGTCGCCGCCCGCGTCGTGCATCAGGACGATCGAGCCGTGGTGGGTCGCCGCCGTCACCCGCTTGATGATCGTCTTCGCGGGCGGGTGGTTCCAGTCCTGCGGGTCGACGCTCCAGTGCAGCGGGCGCAGCCCGAGCTGGCGGGCCACCGTCAGCTCCTCCGCCGTCCAGCGGCCGCCCGGCTGGCGGAACCAGGTGATCGGCGCGCGCGGCACGGCCGCCCGGATGGCCTCGTTGGTGCGGACCAGGTCGGCCCGGATCTCGGCGGCTGGTCGGCGGCCGAGGTTGATGTCGTGCCGCCAACTGTGGTTGCAGAGCTGGTGCCCCTCGCGGGCGATCCGGGCCACCAGCTGCGGGTAGCGCTTGGCCTGCTTGCCGACCAGGCAGAAGGTCGCCGTGACGTGGGCCGCCCGGAGCTGGTCGAGGATCTGCGGCGTGAACCGGGGGTCCGGCCCGTCGTCGAAGGTGAGGGCGACCCCCCGGCTGCCGCTGGAGCGGTGCAGCCCGGCGGGCAGGGTCTTCGGCACCGGGCGCAGCTTCGGCTTCGGCGGGGTGGTGCGGCTCGGGCTGGGCCGTGGGCTCGGCGTGGGCGACGGCGTCGGGGCGGCCGGGGCGGACGATGGAGCGCCGGCCTGGGACGGGGTCTTGCCGGGCTCGCCGCAGCCGGTCACCAGGAGGACCAGGCCGAGGGCGAACGCCGGCACGGCGCGTGGACGCATCGTCGCTCCGAGAGGGGGTCGGGTCGGGCGGACTTCCGACCGTAGTGGACGTCGCGCCGAAGCGGGAGGCCCCTCAGCCCGCCGTCGACTGGTCCAGGGAGTCCCGTACGGCCACCGCCAGCGAGACGGCCTCGGCGAGGTTCACCGGCCGGACCACCCCGGCCGGGAGCGTGTCGGCCCGCCAGCCGGGCCCGGCGGCGAGCACCAGCAGCGGGCGGCGCGGGGCAGCGAGCACCGCGGTGAGCTGGTCCGGATCGGCCGTGACTCGCGTGTGCGACCAGAGCACCACGGCCGCCGGGCCGGTGCGGTTGATCGCCTCGACCAGGGCGGCCACCGGCACCCGGGCGCCCAGCATCCGGTAGCCCACCCCGGCCTCGGCCAGCGCGGCGCCCAACGCCTCCAGCGGCAGGGTGTGTTGTTCCTCATCGGCGCACGCGAGCAGGATCCGGGCCGGCCCGGCCACCGGGTGTGCCCGGGCCACGGTGGCGAACGCCTCGGAGACGCAGCGGGACACGAGGTGCTCCACCTCGATCAGTCCGCCGGTGGCGGCGTGCCGTTCGCCGATGCCGGCGAGCACCGGCCGCAGCAGCCCGTCCCAGGTGGGCACCACGCCGTCGGCGCCGAGGGCGTGCGCGACGGCCGCGCCGATCGCCACCGAGTCCAGCCGCATGGCGGCGCGGGCCACGCCGCGGGCGACCGGTCCGGCGCGGCCGACCGGGATGGTCGTCCCGCCGCCGTCCCGGACCGCCGTGGCCCGGCGGTTCAGCCCGAGCCGCCCGGGCGGGAGGACCGCCGGTGCCTGGCGGGCCCAGCGGGCGGCCTCGGCGGGGGCGACCCCCTCCGCGGTGAGCCGCCGCATGATGTCCAGGCGCGCGAGGTCGGCCGGCGTGTAGCGCCGGTGGTGCCCCGGCACGTGCTCGCTGGGGCCGAGGCCGTAGCGCTGGTGCCAGGTGCGCAGCGTGGTGACGGCGACCCCCAGCCGGCGCGCGACGGCTCCCGCGCTCAGCGCCTCATCCGCCACCCGACCGCTCCGCTGCCTCGTCGGCCGGCGCACCCGCCCGCGCCACGTCGGCGGCGGGACGGGCCGGCCGCAGCAGCCGGTTCACCACCCCGCCGAGCCAGGGTGCGTACGCGCGGGGGTCGACGTCCAGGTCCGCCTCCAGCTCGCGGGGGTCGACCCAGCGCAGGGTGGCGACCTCGTCGGGGTCGGGCCGGATGGGCAGGTCGGCCGGTACGTCGGCGCGCAGCACGTGGTCGTACTCGAACTCGACCCGACCGGTCGCCGGGTCCTCGGCGTAGTAGAGGTAGACCCCGACCTCGGTGAGGTCGACCGGGTCGACGCCGAGTTCCTCGGCGAGCCGGCGGTTGGCGGCCTCGACCAGCGACTGGCCGGGCAGCGGGTGGCCGCAGCAGGCGTTGGCCCAGCGCAGCGGGAACCGGGTCTTGACGGCGGCCCGCTGCTGGAGCAGGATCCGCCCCCGCGGGTCGACCAGCAGCACCGAGAAGGCCCGGTGCAGCCGGCCGGGTGGCTGGTGGGCGGCGGCCACGGTGGTCTCGCCGAGCACGTGCCCGCCGTCGTCGACCAGCTCGACGAGGTGCTTCTCCCGGGCCGTCATGCGGTGGTCCCGGTGATGCGCGCGGCGGCGAGCTTGCCGCTGATGAGGACCATCGGCACGCCCACCCCGGGCTGGGTGCCGGAGCCGACGAAGACCACGTTGCCCAGCGTCCGGTGCAGGTTGGGCGGGCGGAAGGGGCCGGTCTGGAAGAGGCTGTGCGCGGCGGCGAACGGGGTGCCGGCGGCCATGCCCTGCGCCGCCCAGTCGGCGGGGGTCACCGCGCGCAGCACCTCGATGCCGTCCCCGAACCCGACGTAGCCTCGCTCCTCCAGCGTCGCCACGAGCTGGTCGGCGTAGCGGCGGGTCAGGTCGCCCGGCCAGTGCAACGGCGCCCGGTGGAGGTTCGGCACGGGGGCCAGCACGTAGTAGGTGTGCCGGCCGGCCGGCGCCACCGACGGGTCGGTCCGGCTCGGGTTGGTCACCAGCAGGGACGGGTCGGTCATCAGCTCGCCCCGCCGGATCACCTCGTCGAACGTGCCCTTCCAGGACCGCCCGAAGTGGATGTTGTGGTGGGCGATCCGGCGGTAGCCCTGCGTCGAACCGACGTGCAGCACCACGCAGGAGGGCGAGTAGGTGAGCTTGCGCTGCCGGCTCGCCGGCAGCAGGTCCCGGTAGGCGACCGGCAGGTCCGGGTTGAGCACCACGACGTCCGCGGGGACGAACTCGCCGTCGGCGGTGACCACGCCGGTGGCCCGGCCGTGCGCGGTCTCGACCCGGGTCACCGTGGTGCCGTAGCGGATCTGCACGCCGTGCTTCTCCGCGGCGCCGGCCATCCCCCGGGAGACGGCGTGGATGCCGCCGCGCGGGAAGCACACCCCGGCCACCGAGTCGAGGTACGCGATGACCGCGTAGATGGCCAGCGCGTCGTGCGGCGCGAGGCCCGCGTACATGGCCTGGAAGGAGAAGATCCGCTGGGTACGGGGGTCCCGGAAGAACTGGTTGATCTTCGTCTGGAGCCGCCGGAAGGCGCCGTTGGCCAGCAGCCGGAGCAGGTTGCCGGTGAGCAGGTCGGTCGGCGCGTCCAGGTTGCGCTCGATGAAGTCGGCCCGTTCCCAGCGCCACAGGTCGCGCGCGTAGTCGACGAAGCGCAGGTAGCCGTCGGCCTCGCGGGGGCCGCAGACCCGGGCGATCTCGGCGGCCATCCGGGTGGTGTCGGTGATGACGTCCAGCGTCGACCCGTCCGGGTACCAGGCCCGGTAGGCCGGGTCGAGCGGGGTCAGGTCGAGCCAGTCGGTCAGCTCCTCGCCGACCGCGCCGAGCGCCTCGGCGATCAGGTCGGGCATGGTGAGCACGGTCGGCCCGGTGTCGAACTCGTACCCGTCGAGGCCGAGCCGGCCGGCGCGCCCGCCCGGCACCGGCTCGCGTTCCAGCACGGTCACCTGCCGGCCGCTGCCGGCCAGGTGCAGCGCGCAGGCCAGCCCGCCCAGCCCCGCGCCGACGACCACCACCCGGTCGGTACGCCCGCTCACGGTGCGCATCCCGGCTCCCTTGTTCGTGAAGTTGCCCATCATGCCCGCCTCGTGGTGGCGGCGGTCGCGAGGCCGGTCAGCGCGGTCCGCGCGGTGCCGTCGATCGGCGCGTCGTCGAGCGCCACCTGCGCCTCGGTCACGCGGTCGGCGATCATCCGTTCCACCCGGGCCACCGCCCCGGTGTCGCGGACCAGGTCGGCCAGCCGGGCCACCTCGCCCGCCCCGGTGACCGTGCCGGCCCGTTCCAGGGCGCGGCGCTGGGCCGGCGTGCCGAGCTGCCGGGCCAGCATCAGCAGCACGGTCGGCTTGCCGGTCCGCAGGTCGTCCCCGGCCGGCTTGCCGGTGGCGGCCGGGTCACCGTAGACCCCGAGCAGGTCGTCGCGGAGTTGGAAGGCCTCGCCGACGGCCAGCCCGTAGCGGGTGTACGCGGCGATCAGCGGCGTGTCCGCCTCGGCCCCGGCCAGGGCGGCGCCGAAGAGCAGCGGTCGCTGGACGGTGTAGCCGGCCGTCTTGTAGCGGGCCACCCGCAGCGCCCGGTCGACCGACCAGTTCGCGGCGTCGTGCTCGCCGAGCACGTCGAGGAACTGCCCGGCGACGGTCTCCACCCGCATCTGGTCGTAGCAGCGGCGCACGTCGAGCAGGCGGGCCGGCGGCACGGCGGCGTGCGCCATGAGCCGGTCGGCCCAGACCAGGCAGAGGTCGCCGATGAGCACGGCGACGGCCTCGCCGTAGCGCTCCGGGTCGCCGGTGTGCCCGGCGGCCCGGTGCCGACGGGCGGCGGCCCGGTGCGCGGTGGGCCGGCCGCGCCGGGTGTCGGAGGCGTCCATCACGTCGTCGTGCACCAGCGCGAAGGTGTGCAGCAGTTCGAGCGCGGCGAGGGCCGGCAGCACCGCGGGCAGCGGGGCGTCGCCGCCGGCCACTCCGCGCCAGCCCCAGTACGCGAAGGTCGGCCGGACCCGCTTGCCGGCGGCCAGCACGCAGTCGCGGGCCGTCGCGGCGAACCCGCCCATCGCCGCGTCGATCTCGCTGAGCGCGTCGACCTCGGTGGCCAGGAACGCCGCCAGGGTCTCGTCGACGCCCGTCACCAGGTCCTGTGTGAACGCGGCCAGGACGTCGCGGACCGGGTCGTCGGTCGCTCCGGGCTGTGCCGGCGCGACGAAGCGGGGCGGACTGCCGGCAACTGCGTCGTTGGCCATGTGCGCGAGCGTACCCTAGGGTTACGAGTTGCGTCGATTGCTGCGTCGAATCTGAGGAGGGCCGGTGGACACGGATCTCACCGCTGCCTATGAGCGCTGCCGCGAGCTGCACCGGCGTCACGGCCGTACCTACTATCTCGCCACCCGGCTGCTGCCCGCCTGGAAACGGCGGCACGTCCACGCCCTGTACGGCTTCACCCGCTACGCCGACGAGATCGTCGACCGCACCGAGGACCTCCCGCCGGCCGAGCGCGCGGCCCGGCTCGCGGAGTGGTCCGCCCGGTTCGTCGCCGGCCTGCACGGCGAGCCGGTCGACGACCCGCTGCTTCCCGCCGTGCTGCACACCATCGCCGTCTTCGACCTGGACCGCGACGACTTCGCGTCGTTCCTGCGCAGCATGACCATGGACCTCACGGTCTTGTCGTACCCGACCTACGACGACGTGCTCGACTACATGGAGGGGTCCGCCGCGGTCATCGGCACCATGATGCTGCCGATCCTCGGCAGCTCCGACCCGGCCGCCGCCCGGGAGCCGGCCCGCCAGCTCGGCTTCGCCTTCCAGCTCACCAACTTCATCCGGGACGTCGCCGAGGACCTGGGCCGGGGGCGCACCTACCTGCCCGACGAGGACCTGGCCGCGTTCGACCTCACCCGGGAGGACCTGCTGGCCGCCCGGGCCGCCGGCCGCGGCACCCCGCGGCTCCGCGAGCTGATCGAGTACGAGGTGACCCGGGCCCAGGCCCACTACGCGGCCGCCGCGCCCGGCATCCCGCTGCTCGCCCCGGCCTCGCAGGCGTGCATGCGCACCGCGTATGCGCTCTACGGCGGCATCCTCGACGAGGTGGCCGCCCAGGACTTCGACGTGTTCAGCCGGCGGGCCCGCGTACCCGGGCGGCGGCGGATGGCGGTGGCCGCGCAGGCGCTGGTCACCCCGGCCGGCGCGCCGGTGCGGGTGCCCGGCCCGGCGCTCCGGCCGGCCCTGGCCGCGTGAGCGACCGCACGGCCGTCGTGCTCCTCACCCGCGACCTGCGGGTGCACGACCACCCGGCGCTGGCGTCGGCGTGCTCGGCCTTCGACCGGGTGGTGCCGCTGTACGTGCTGGACCCGGACTGGCGGCCCGGGGTGGCCGTCTTCTTCCGCTGGCTGCTCGACGGCGACGTGCCCGACAACTCGGGCAACTGGCAGTGGGTGGCCGGCACCGGCAACGACGCCCGGCCGCACCGCGGTTTCAACCCGGTCCGCCGGGCCGAACGCTACGACCCCGACGGCGCGTACGTCCGCCGGCACGTGCCGGAGCTGGCCTCGATCGAGGGTGCCACCATGGCCAGCCCGGCCGTCCGCCAGCGCCGGCGCCAGACCTGGTACGCCACCAGCGCGGCCAGGGCGACCAGGCCCAGCACGATCCACAGCGGGTCCGAGCGGATGGCCTGCACCAGGGCGACCAGCCCGGCCACGGCGGAGACCACGTTGGCGGCCACCCCGGAGTGCTCCGTCAGCCGGGTGGCCGGCGCGGGTGCTTCGTTCTCCACGAGGAACGGAGCGTAGCGGCGACTGACACAGCGTGACAGGCTCGCCACGCGTGTCGGTCAGTCCACTACCCGTCAGAGACAGGAGTGCAACGCCTCGACCAGCTCCTCCACCCGGTCGTGGTCGGCCAACCGCCCCGTCGTGTAGGCGAAGGTGTAGCCGCGCTCCGGGTCGGCCCAGGCGCTGCTGCCGCCGATCCCGCCCATGCCCCAGCTCCCGTCCGGCTCCCACTGCATGCCCAACGTCCAGGACGCCCGCCGGTCCAGCACCAGGTCCGTCCCGTCGTACTGCACCCGGGTCGCCTCGGCGACCAGCTCGGGGCTGAACCGGCGTACCCCGTCGAGAGTGCCGCCGGCGAGCAGGCCGGCGTAGAGGCGGGCCAGGGCGGACGCGGTGGCGTGCAGGTTCACCGCGGGGAACTCCGTGCCGCGCCAGAGCTGGCCGTTGACCACCGCCACGTCCAGGCCGCCGGCCGGGTTGCCCAACGCGCGGGCGCGCAGCGACCCCGGCTCGCCCAGCATCCGCACCGGCCAGTCCGGATCGGCGTACGACAGGTCGGCGCAGCGCCGCTGGTCCGTGGCGTCGAGGCCGAAGGCCAGGTCGAGGCCCCACGGGCCGGCGATCTCCTCCGCCAGGAACCGCCCCACCGGCCGCCCGTCCACCCGGCGGACCAGCTCGCCGACCAGGTGCCCGTACGTCCAGGCGTGCTCGCCCGCGACGCTGCCCGGCGTCCACTCCGGGTCGGCGGCGGCCAGGTCGGCGCAGAGCAGCCCCCAGTCGGGGATCGCCGCGGCGGGCCGGGGCACCGGGAACGCGGGCAGCCCGGAGGTGTGGGCGAGCACCTGCCGCACGGTGGCCGGGGCGCGGAACTCCGGCCAGTACGCGGACACCGGCGCGTCGAGGTCGACGCGGCCCCGGTCGACGAGGAGCAGGAGGCAGAGCGCGACCACCGGCTTGCCCACCGAGTAGACGTTCACGAGGGTGTCCGGCCGCCACGGCGCCTCGGCCCCGACGGCCGGGACGGCCACGCCGGGCGGAACGGCGGCGCGGGTGCCGCCGACCAGGTCGAGCACCGGCGCGCCGTCGTACCAGACGGACAGCGCCGCGCCGGTCTCCCGGCCGGCGGCGAACAGGTCGTGGGAGCAGTCCCGGACCGGGGCGAAACGTGCCTGCATCCGGCCACCGTAGGCGGTGGGGATGATCACCGGCGCGGAAATTCCGGCCCGACGCGGTGGCCGGTGGCCCGGCGGTGCGGAATGCTGGCGGGGTGGCGGAGTCGGAACTGGTGGACGTGGTCGTGGTCGGGCTGGGCGTCGGCGGCGAGGAGGTGGCCGGGCGACTCGCCGAGGCCGGCCTCGCCGTGGTCGGGATCGAGCGCGACCTGGTCGGCGGCGAGTGCCCCTACTGGGGCTGCATCCCGAGCAAGATGATGATCCGGGCGGCCAACGCCCTCGCCGAGGCCCGCCGGGTCAACGAGCTGGCCGGCAGCGCCGAGGTGCGGCCCGACTGGGCGCCGGTCGCCAAGCGGATCCGCGAGGAGGCCACCGACACGTGGGACGACCGGGTCGCGGTGGACCGGTTCACCGGCAAGGGCGGCCGGTTCGTCCGGGGCAGCGGCCGGCTCGACGGCCCGAACCGGGTCCGTGTCGGCGACCAGGTGTTCGAGGCCCGGTACGCGGTCGTCCTCGGCACCGGCACCCGGCCCTCGGTCCCCCCGATCGACGGCCTGGCCGACACCCCCTACTGGACCAACCACCAGGCCATCGAGGTCGAGGAGCTGCCCGAGTCGCTGCTGGTGCTGGGCGGTGGCGCGATCGGGCTGGAGCTGGCCCAGGTCTTCGCCCGGTTCGGGGTCCGGGTCATCGTGGTCGAGGCGGCCGACCGGGTGCTCGCCGTCGAGGAGCCGGAGGCCTCGGAGGTCGCTGCCGAGGCGCTGCGCGCCGACGGGGTGGAGATCCACACCGGGGTCAAGGCCGAGCGGGTCACCCACGACGGCACGAGCTTCACCGTCCATGCCGGCGATCGCGCGTTCGGCGGCGAGAAGCTGCTGGTGGTGACCGGCCGCCGGGCGCACCTGGAGGAGCTGGGCCTCGATTCGGTCGGCATCGACTGCACCCAGCGCTACCTGCCCGTGAACGAGCGGATGCACGCCGCCGAGGGGATCTGGGCGGTCGGCGACCTCACCGGCGAGGGCGCCTTCACCCACATCGCCATGTACCAGGCGGGCATCGTCGTCGCCGACGTGCTCGACCACGTGCGGCGTATGAAGGGCGGGCCGGACGCCAGTGGCACCGCCAGCGTGGTCGGCGGCGCGGCCGGCGCGGTCAGCGCGGTCGGCGGGGCCATGAGCACGGGCGGCTCGGCCGTCGCGCCGGGCAGCGTGCCGGTCGCCGACTACCGCGCGCTGCCCCGGGTCACCTTCACCGACCCCGAGGTGGGCGCGGTCGGCCTCACCGAGCAGCAGGCCCGCAGCCGCGGCATCAACGTCCAGGTCGGCTACACCGACCTCACCTCGTCCACCCGCGGCTGGATCCACAAGGCCGGCAGTGCCGGCTTCATCAAGCTGGTCGCCGACGCCGACCGCGGCGTGCTGATCGGCGCCACCTCGGTCGGCCCGGCCGGCGGCGAGGTGCTGTCCGCGCTGGTCGTGGCCGTGCACGCGGCCGTCCCGGTCAGCCAGCTCCGGCACATGATCTACGCGTACCCGACCTTCCACCGCGCCATCGAGGACGCCCTGCGCAACCTGAAGTGACCCTCAGCCGGCCGGCGCGCCGTGCCGGCCGGCACCGGCGGTGAACCGGGCCGCGCCCTGCACGGCGTCGGTGACCAGGGACTCCATCCCGAAGGCGAGTTCGGTGGCCAGCGCCTCCGGCTCGGGCAGACCGGCGCCCGACAGCACCGCGGCCCGGTCGTTGCGCAGGCAGGTCTGCGGGTGCCGGGCGATCTCCGCGGCCAGCCGCTCGGCCTCCGCCCGGGCCGCGCCCGGCGCGACCAGCCGGTTCACCAGACCCATCGCGTACGCCTCGTCGGCGGGCACCGGGCGGCCGGTGAGGATCAGGTCCATGGCCGGGCTCTCGCCGATGAGCCGGGGCAGCCGCACCGTCCCGCCGTCGATCAGCGGCACGCCCCAGCGCCGGCAGAACACCCCGAGCGTGGCGTCCGACTCGGCGACCCGCAGGTCGCACCAGAGCGCCAGCTCCAGGCCGCCGGCCACCGCGTAGCCGGAGATCGCGGCGAGCACCGGCTTGGACAGGCGCATCCGGGTGGGGCCCATCGGACCGTCGCCCTCGGGTTCGACCCGGTTGCCGCGCGGCGTGCCGATAGCCTTCAGGTCGGCGCCGGCGCAGAACGTGCCGCCCGCGCCCCAGAGCACGGCGACCGCCGCGTCCGGGTCCGCCTCGAAGGCGCGGAACGCGTCGGCCAGGGCCCGGGCGGTCGGGCCGTCGACGGCGTTGCGGGCCTCCGGCCGGTCCAGGATCACCGTGGTCACCGGTCCGGCGTGCTCGACGCGTACCCCCATCGGCTCAGCATGCCCTCGACGGCGCCCGCCGCGCCAGCTCCCTCTATTCCGCCCGCCGGCGGGCCAGGGTGGCGCCGAGGGCGGCGCCCACCACGCAGGCCACGCCGGCCAGCTGCGGCCAGGCCAGCAGCTCGCCCAGGAGCAGCACGCCGACCACCGCGGCCACCGCCGGCTCCAGGCTGAGCAGCACCGCGAACACCCGTGCCGGCATCCGGCGCAGGGCGGCCAGCTCCGCCGAGTAGGGCAGCACCGACGACAGCAGCGCCACGCCCAGCCCGAGCGCCACGACGCGGAGGTCGAGCAGCTCGGCGCCACCCGACACGATCCCGAACGGGAGTACGCAGACCGCGCCCACCGCCATGCCCAGCGCCAGCCCCCGGGTGCCCGGCAGGTGGCCGCTCATCGCCTTGCCAAGCAGCACGTAACCGGCCCAACCGACCGCGATGAGCCCGCAGAGCAGCAGGCCGAGCGGGTCGACGCCGATGCCGCCCAACCCGGCCAGGAGCAGCACCCCGGTGCCGGCCAGCACCGCCCACAGCACGTCGACCACCCGGCGGCTGCCCAGCAGCGAGACGACCAGCGGGCCGGCGAAACCGACGGTGACGGCCACCCCGAGCGGCACCCGCTGGAGCGCGGCGTAGAAGGCGAGGTTCATGGCGGCCATGGCCACCCCGAACGCCACGACCACGCCGGCCGCCCGCCAGCCGGGCCAGCGGGCCGGGCGGGTGACCGCCAGGAGCACCAGCGCGCCGAGGCCCAGCCGGAGGGTGGTCGTACCCCCGGCGCTGGTGGCGGCGAAGAGTTGCTTGGCCACCGCCGCGCCGACCTGGGTGGAGACCATGCCCAGCAGCATCAGCAGCGGCGGGGGCACGGCCTCGGGCCGGCCCAGCGCCACGACGAGCCGGGCCGCCGGGGCGGCCGAGGGGGTACGGGAGAGGTGCGCGTACATCCGGACCACGATGATTGGCGACGGCGCCCACCGCCAGGCATTTCCCGGACGTGCCGCGTCGCACGCGCCCGGGTAGGTCAGGCGAAGTCGGCCGCGTGGTCGGCGGCCCAGTGGGCGAACGTCCGGGCGGGGCGGCCCAGCACCGCCGCCACGTCGCCGGTCACCTGCTCCGGAGTCTCCGCCATGGCGGCCCAGCCGGTCAGCGCCGCATCCGCGAAGGCGGCGCTGCCCATCGCTGCGGCCAGCATCGGGCGCACCGCCTCGGCGGGCACGTCCTGCCACCTCAGGTCGCGGCCGATCGCCGCACCGATGAGGCGCACCTGCTCGGCCTGGGTGACCGTCTGCGGGCCGCTGAGCACGTAGGTCCGCCGGTCGTGCCGGTCGGTGGTCAGCGCCTCGACCGCCACGGCCGCGATGTCGTCCTCGTGGACCATCGAACGGGCCGCCGCGCCGTACGGCCAGCGCACCACGCCCTCGGCGCGGATCGACTGCGCCCAGGCCAGCGTGTTCGTGGCGATCCCGGTGGGGCGCAGCATCGTCCAGGGCACGCCCGACGCGACGATGGCGCGTTCCACCAGGGCCCAGAACGAGCCCGGGTCGGCCTCGGCGGAGGCGGCCGACACGTACACCACCCGCGGCGACCCGGCACTCGCGAGCACGGCGGCGACGCGCGGAGCGAGCTGCGCCGTCGTGGCCGGGTCGACGAACGGCCAGATCAGGAACACCGCGCGGACACCGTCCAGGTGCGGGCGCACCGTCTCCGGATCGGCCAGGTCGGCGGCCACCACCTCGACACCCGCCGGCAGGCTCGCGCGGCTCGGGTCGCGGGTGACGGCCCGTACGCCGTGACCCGCCGCAGCCAGCCGCTCGACCACGCGCCGCCCGACGTTGCCCGTCGCACCGGTCACCAGGATCATCGTCGCCTCCAGGGAATTCTCGGGAACTCGATGGAGCCGACCGTAGAACCTCAACAATTGTTGAGGTCAACATGCGGTGGGCATACTCGGGGCGTGAAGCAGGACACGTCCTTCGACTGGCACGAGCCCGGCCTGACGATCGGCCAGGTCGCGCAACGCAGCGGCGTCTCCGCATCGGCGATCCGGTTCTACGAGGCGCAGGGCCTCATCAGCAGCGACCGCACGGCCGGCAACCAGCGCCGCTACCACGGCGACGTGATGTGCCGCCTGGCGATGATCGAGGCGTGCCAGCGGGTCGGCCTCACCCTGGCCGAGGTGGGCCGGGCACTCGCGGGGCTGCCACCGGGGCAGGCGCCGAACGCCGAGGACTGGCACGCGCTCGCCGAGCGACTGCGCACCGAGGCGCAGTCGCGCATCGACCGGCTCAGCCAGGTGCTGCGCGAGCTCGCCCCACCCGCCTGACCTCGCCCCCGAGCCACCCTCGCTCCGGCGGCCCCGCCGTCGATAGCATCGGCGGCGGCAATGATCATGCGAGGTGCCCCGCGTGCGCGGGGAGAACCGGTAAGCCGGTGGAGCGCAGCGGGAGCCTGCCTGTGGACCTGTACGACGTCATCCACCGCCGCCGCGACGTGCGCGCCGAGTTCACCGGGGAGCCGGTGCCGGACGACGTCCTGGATCGGATCCTCACCGCCGCCCACGCCGCGCCGAGCGTGGGGAACTCGCAGCCCTGGGACTTCGTCCTGGTGCGTGACCCGGAGACCCGGCGCCGGTTCCACGCGCACGTCCAGGTCGAGCGGGACACCTTCGCGGCCACGCTGGACGGTGCGGCGGCCGAGCGGTTCGCCCGGATCAAGATCGACGGGGTGCTGGAGTCGACGCTGTCGGTCGTTGTCACGTACGACGCGCAGCGGGGTGGGCCGGCGGTGCTCGGCCGGCACGCCATCGCCGACGCCGGCCTGTACTCGGTCTGCCTGGCCATCCAGAACCTCTGGCTGGCCGCCACGGCCGAGGGGCTCGGCGTCGGCTGGGTCTCCTTCTACCGGGAGCCGTTCCTCGCGGACCTGCTCGGCATCCCGCCCGGCATCCGGCCGGTCGCCTGGCTGTGCGTGGGCCCGGTGAGTCACCTCCAGACCGTCCCCGACCTGGTCCGGCACGGCTGGCGTACGCCCCGACCGCTCGCCGCCGCGCTGCACACCGACCGCTGGCGGGCGGACGAGAACCACCCGATGGGGTGATCCGTCGTCGCCGCCCGGTTTGGGACCTCTCCTGCCGGGAAGTCGGACCACGTGCGCGAACTACTGACGAAGATCGAACAGGCCACGGCGCTCGACCGGGTGGGTGACCGGTTGCAGCGCGCCGTCCAGGGCACCCTGCGCCCCCAGCGGGTCCGGGACTTCCTGCACGGCGTCTGGCTGGGGCATCCGCTGCATCCGGCCATGGTGCAGGTGCCGGTCGGCGCCTGGATCTCGGCCGCCGTCGTGGACCTGATGCCCGGTCAGCGGCGCGCGGCGACCGCCCTGGTCGGGGTCGGCACGGTCAGCGCGCTGCCGGCGGCGGTGGCCGGGCTCAACGACTGGGCGGCCCTCTCGCGGGACCAGCGCCGGATCGGCCTCGTGCACGCCGCCGCGAACACGATCGGCGTGGTCCTCTACGCCAGCTCGCTGGCGGCCCGGCTGAACGGGCGGCACAACATGGGTCGGGCGCTCTCCTACCTGGGGCTGTCGGCGGCGAGCGCCGGGGCGTACCTGGGTGGGCACCTCGCGTACAAGCAGGGCGCGCAGGTCAGCCAGAGCATCTCCGAGCTGCACCTGGTCAGCGAGGGGTGGCACCCGCTCGGCGACATGTCGAGCCTGCCGCAGCGGCAGCTCCTCACCCGGGAGATCGACGACGTCTCGGTGATCCTCTACCGGCACGGCGACGACGTCACCGTGATGCTGGAGCGCTGCCCGCACCAGAGCGGCCCGCTCGGTGAGGGCGAGGTGCAGGAGATCGACGGTCACGCCTGCGTCGTCTGCCCGTGGCACGGCAGCACCTTCCGCCTCAACGGCGGCGAGGTCGTGCACGGCCCGTCCGGCAACGACCAGGTCGTCCTCCCCACCCGGGTCGTCAACGGCCGCCTGGAGGCCCGCCTTCCCTGACCGCCGGCGAAATCTTCGACGGAAGCGGCCCCTGCGGGGGCCGCTTCCGTCCACAGGCCCCGGGTCAGTCCCGGCGGTGGCGGCCGGTCACGAGGGCCCGGACGCCGGCCCGGGAGACCGGCCGTCGCCGCAGGCCGAGGACCGCGCCGATCTGTGCGCCCACGATGGCGGCCACGGCCAGCACCGCCGAGATGGCCAGCGGGCGGTTGATCCCGTCCTCGGGGGTGGCCCGGGAGGCGCCCGCCGACATGGCCGGCGGCTGCCCGGCCGGCGCCTCGACGGTGGGTGTGCTGTCCCGTCCGGTGGGGTGCGGGGAGGGCTTGCCCTTCGGCGTGGTGGCGGACGAGCCGCCGCCGCCCGGCGTCGCTGCCTTGCCCAGAGCCGACCGGGACGGGCTGGTCGAGGTGTCCACGAGCCGGCCGGTCGCGTGCCGGCGGGCCCCCGCGTCCACCGATCCCTCGGGCAGCTTGATCAACTGCCCAGGGCGGATCCGGTCCGGGTCGGCGAGCCGGTTCAGCCGGGCCACCTCGCGGTAACGGTCGAAGTCGTCCAGGTAGCGTTCGGCCACCTCGCCCAGGTAGTCGCCCTTCGCCACCCGGTACACGGCCGGGTCGGTGGTCACCGAGGCGGCCCGCACGGGCGGGGCGGCGGGCGCGGGACCGGCCTGCGGGGTGACCACCGCCGGCGCGGCGGCGACGGGCTGCGGCGCGGCCAGGGTGGCGGCGCTCGCCGCGGCCGGGCTGGCCGCCAGGATCAGCGCGACCGAGCCGACCAGCGCGGCCGCGGCCCGCTGCTGGCGGCGCATCCCGGGCAGGCGGGGCGCCGGCCGGCGCAGCGTCGCCGCGAGGAGTTCCACGAGTACGGAGAAGGCGAACGTGGCCCAACCGAACCAGCCCACCACGGCCAGCGCCCGCAGGAAGAGTTGCCCGTCGTCGCGGCTGGTCAACGTGGTGCCCACCTCGGCCAGGGTGGGCAGGTGGTCGGGGAGGGGGTTGCCGGCGAAGGCCAGGAGGGCGACCGGCCCACCGGCCAGCACCGCGCAGAGCACGACGAGGGCGCCGAGCCCGGTGAGGACCTGGCCGGTCCGCCGGACGGCCGAGCGTTGCGATGCACCCATGGCTGCCTTCCCTTCCTACGGGGCTCCGGTGAGCGCCCGCGCGGTGGCCTCACCGGTGACGGTGGCGGTGTTCTGGAAGCCGAAGAGACCGAGCAGGTCCCGGCGGTAGGTGATGCGGACGCGTACCTGGATCTGCCGTTCGCCGGCGACCACCGGGAACGTGACGTCGTGGTCGCGGACCCCGCCGGCGGCGGTGAGGTAGCCCGCGACGGCCTTCCGGGCGGCCACCTCGTCGATCTGCTTGGGGCCGCCCTCGATGGCGCTGGCCCGGTCGATCATCTGGCCGCCGCTGCGGGCCGCCTCGGCGGCCAGGTTGTCCGCGCGCTGCAACGAGCGGAGCTGCCCGGCGCCGTCGTACGCCAGGCTGATGATCACGAGTACGCCGATCATCGCCACGGCCAGGAAGAGGCTCACCCGGCCGCTCTCCGCGGCGCGCCACCCGGTCATCCGCGGCTCCGGTAGGTGTCCAGCGGGGAGGTGAAGCTCGCCGAGACGGTCTTGCCGTCCAGCACCAGCGGAAGCCCGGGTGCCCGCAGGTCGTCGAAGGAGACCGTGCAGGTCACCCGGACCGTGACGGTCGCCGGCACCCCCGGTGCGCCGCCGTACGCGTTCCGGAAGGTGGTCTCGGCGCCGCCCACCGAGCCACTGAGGCTCAGCACCGGTGGCGCCGTGCAGCGCAGCCCCGACCAGTCGAGCTGGCGGCGAGCCGCGTCGGTGGCGTCGGATTCGCCGGTGCGCGGGTCGCGGGCGATCGAGGCGGCCCGGGCCGCGTCGTGGGCGGCCGACTCCACCGCCTCGCCGGCGACGGCCGTTCGTCCGGCCACCCCGGCCAGCACCATCAACCCGATGAAGGCGGGGGCGAGCACCGCCACCTCGATCGAGACGGAACCCCGGTCGCGTGCCACCCGCCTCACCCCGTCGTCCAGCGTTCGGCGGTGCCGTGCGCGGTCTGCCGGACCGGGAAGTCGACCCCCGGGATCACCGACAGGGACCGCCCGCTGACCGTGCAGGTGACCTCGGTGGGGGCGCCCCCGGTCGTGATGATCTCGCAGGTGGGGCCGGGGTTCTGCCAGCCGACCAGCCAGTCCCCGGCGGCGCGGAGGAAGGTGGTGGCCCGGTCCCGGCCCGCCTCGGGCGGAGCCTGGAAGGCCCGCTGGGCGTTCACCCCGGTCTGCGCCGCGTTGAGGGCGGTGGACCGGGCGACGAACCAGACCGCGAGCTGGATCGAGGCGAAGAGCAGCACGAGGATCGCGGGCATCACCACCGCCAACTCGACCGGGTTGGCTCCCCGCTCGGACCCGCCCGTGGCGAGCCTTCTCCGGAGGACCGTGGTGATCCGCCCCGGGCCGCGCCGGCCGGCGGTCGCCGGCCGGCTCCGGTCCGTACGGGCGGGGCGGGGCATCACGGGGCCTGCGGCGCCGTGTTGTTCGGGATGGCGTTCATCCAGTTGTTGGCCTTGGCCAGGGCGAGCGCGGTGACCGCCATGGCCACCGCGACCAGGCCGAAGATGATCACCGCGGTCGGCACCGGGCTGTCGCCCCGCTCGGTGTCCCGCCGCAGCTCCGCCAGGCGGCTGCTCACCGCGGCGTAGACGTAGGTGTAGAGGTGCATGGGCTTCTCCTTCTCGGGGTGGGTTCACAGGCGGGCGAGGAACGGATAGACGGCGAAACCGAGCAGGACGAAGACCAGCAGCGAGCCGGGGATGTCCAGCCGGCTGGTCACCCCCTCGGCCCGGGCCAGGTTGTCGGTCCGGATCTGGTCGCGCAGCGAGTCGGCGCGGCTGCGCAGGGTCTCGTGGACCTGGGCGCCCTCGCTGCCGGAGGAGCGCATGATGGCCCCCACGTCGCCCAGCTCCGGGATGCCGATCCGGTCGGCCAGTTCCTGGAGCTCGTCCCAGGGGGAGTGCATCTGGAGCTGGGCGATCCGCAGCGCCTCCCGGATGCGGTCGAAGACCCAGCCGTCGCAGACCGCCGCCGCGCGCTCCAGCGACTGCACCGGGCCGTGCGCGGCGGAGAGCTGCAACGCCACCAGGTCCAGGTAGGTGCAGACGGCCTGACGGAACTCGTCCCGCGCGGCGTCCGCCCTGGCCAGGACCGCGCGGTGCGCGAGCAGGCCGGCGACCAGCGCCAACCCCAGGCTCCCGAGCACCGGTACGGCCAGTGGCAGCGCCACCCCGCCCAGGAAGAGCACGGCCGAGGCGACCGCCGGGGTGGCGAACCCGACCAGCGCGGACAGCACCACGGACAGGGCGTACTGCTCGGGGGTCCGGTCGAGCAGGGCGAGCTGCCGGTGCGGGGGGCGCAGCCAGCGGGAGACGCCGCCCAGCCAGTCCGGTCCCCGCCCGGCCACCGGGGCCTGGCCGGGCGGCTGGTGCAGCCGGCGCAGCGCCGGGCCGAGCGCCGGGGTGGCCGGCAGTGCCTCGCGGACCACCAGGAACAGGCCCAGCCCCACCAGCGCGCCGCCCAGCACGGCGATCGCCAACTGCCAGTTGACCATCATGCGATCGCCTCCTCGGGGTCGGGCGCCGGCAGGAAACGCGCCGGGCGGGGCGGCTGGCTCATCGACCGCACCCAGACCAGCAGCCCGACGAAGGCCGCCCCGAGCACCGCCATGACCAGCTGCCCGAAGACCGTCCCGTAGGGCCGGACGTAGTCGCTGTTGACCAGCCCGTACGCGAGCGTGGCCAGGGTCATCCCGGTGAGGAAGCGGACCGCGAACCGGGGCTGCGTCCGCTTCGCCTCGACCTCCCGCCGGGTGGCCACCTCGGCCGAGGCGGCGGTGGCGATCGAGCCGAGCACGTCGCCGAGGCGTTCGCCCCGGTCGGTGAGGTGCAGGATCAGCGCCGCCACGACCTGGTCGCAGACCGGGTCGGCGATCTCGTCGGCGAAGGCGAGCAGGGCGGACCGCGCCAGCCAGCCGGCCTGGAGGCGGGCCGCCAGGGTGCGTACCTCGTCCTGGATCTCCTCCGGTGCGGTGGCGATGGTGCCGATGATGGCCTGCTGGAGGCCCTGCCCGGTGCCGGAGATGTCCTTGAGCCGCCGGGTCCACTCGCCGACCGCCTCGATCCGGGCGATGGCCCGCTGCTCGGCCCGGCCCACCGCGAACAGCCACGGCACCCCGGGCACCGCCAGCGCCACCAGCAGGCCGACCACCGGCAGCCCGGTGAGCAGGAAGGCCAGCGCGCCGACCACCACGGCCGCGCCGAGCAGGAGTTGGTAGCGGTGCTGCTCCCGGCGGCTCGCCCCGGAGCCGGTCCAGAGCCGGCTCAGCCCCGGTCCGGAGCCCGGGGTCGACCCGGCGGGCCGGCGGGTGCCGACCAGCGCGACCACCGCGAGCACCAGCCCGGCCACGCACGCCGCCCCGGAGACCAGCGCGATGAGCTCGATCGTCGTCATGCCGGGCTCGCCTTCGTTCGCGACTGCGGGGCTCGCAAACCCGGCTCACTCCTCGCGCTCACGGGGCTCGCCTTCGTTCGCGACTGCGGGGCTCGCAAACCCGGCTCACTCCTCGCGCTCACGGGTTCACCGCCGCCCGAGCCGGGTGTGCCGGGGACGCCGCCAGGCGCCCGTGCCGGCCTCGATGAACCGGGTGAGCAGGCGGGCGTCGTAGCCGACCCGCAGCAGCTGGTCGCGGATCCGTTCGGGGAGGTGACGGGGCACCGCCCGGCCGTCCGGCCCCGGGCCGAAGACGCTGGTGGTGGTGATCCGGTTGCCCTCGCCGACGCCGATGACCTCCTCGACGTGCGACACGAAGCGGTGCTTGCGGCCGCCGATGGCGGTCTCGTCCTCGACGGTGACGTAGACGATCAGATCCAGCGCGTTGCCGGCCATCCGGCGGGCCTGGTCGACCGTCATCTCCCGGCCGTGGGCCAGCGCCAGCTCGATGATCCGCTCGCCCACCCCGGCCGGGGTACGCGCGTGGATCGTGCACATCGACCCGCGGCTGGTGGTCATCGCCTGGAGCATCGGCACGATCTCCCGGGACCGCACCTCGCCGACGATGATCCGCAGCACGCCCATCCGCAGCGACACCGGGATCAGGTCGGCGATGCTGACCTCACCGGCCGGTCGACCGTCCAGCCCGCGCTCGCCGTGCCCCTCCCGGGACTCGAAGCTCATCACCGCCCGGTGCTTGTGCGCGTGGCGGGCCGGCAGCAGCTCCCGGCTCTCCTCCAGCAGCACGTACGGCTCGTCCGCCGGGATCTCGTCCATCAGCGCCCGGATGACCGTGGTCTTCCCGGCCCCGGCGAGCCCGGCCACCATGATGTTCAGCCCGGCCCGCATGGCGGCGCGGAGGAAGTCGCGCAGCAGCGGGTCGATCATCTCGTCCAGGTCGGGCCGGCCACCGGCGATGTCCTCCAGGCTCACCGCGAGCGTGTTGTGCTTCCGGATCACCGCGTACGGGCGGTGGCTGACCAGGAACACCGCGGCGAGCCGGCTGCCGTCGGGCAGTTGCAGGTCGAGCGTCGGCTTGGAGGTGGAGAGCGACCGTTCGGTCGCCCCGGCCCGGCGGGCCGCCGCCTGGAGGATCTCCACGAGTTCGTCGTCGCTGTCGGCGACCGGCTCGGCCCAGTCGACGCCACCGCCGTGCCGGGTGATGCGCACCTGGTCGCAGCCGAGGATGTGCACCTCCTCGATGGTGTCGTCGACCAGCAGCGTCTGGAGCCGGCCCAGGCCGACCAGTTCGGCGGTCACCTGGTCGAGCAGCAGCCGCTCCTCGTCGGCGGCCATCGGCGTCCCGGCGCGGCGCACCGAGTCCGCGTACGCGGAGACCACCGCGACGGCCAGCCGGGCCCGCTCGACCTCCTCGGCGTCCGCGTCGAACTCCCGGCCGCGCTGCCAGAGGGTGAGCCGTTCGCTGAGTTCCCGCCGCAGCTCGCGGACCACCGCGAAGTCGATCCGGGGACGGGGCGGCGGTGCCGCCGGCGCGACCGGCGCGGCGGGCGGCGGGTGCAGCTGGTGCCGCCCGTTCGGCGGGACCAGCGGGGGAACCGTCGAGGTGGCGCCGGGCTGCTGCCCGCGCGGGTCGTGGGAGACGGGCTCAAACCGCACCGGACACCCCCGGGGTGCTCGGCGCGGTCACCGGGCGCGGGACGGGGGCGCCCGGCCAGGCCAGCCGGGCCCGCCGCCGGTCCAGCAGCGCCCGGACCGGCACCTCCAGCTGGCTTGCCGCGCGCAGGAGGGGCCGGTTGGCGCGTACGGTGCCGCCGCGCCCGAGCACCGCGGCGGTACGCGGGTCGTGCGGCAGGCGGGCGATCACCGGCAGCCGCAGCGCCTTGCTGATCTCGCTGGTGCCGTGCCCGTCCCCGACCACCAGCAGGCGCAGGGTGCCCGGGGGGACCCGGTGCTCGGCGAAGTCCCGCTCGATGGCCTTGATCGTGGCGCGGGTGGCGGACAGGTCGGGCAGGTGCGCCCGGGTGACCAGCAGCACCACGGCCGCGGCCCGCAGCACGGGCCACGGTGGACCGCCGACCTGCAACCGGCCACAGTCGACCAGCACGTCGTACGGCGGCACGCCCTTCTCCAGGCCGGTGAAGAAGTCGGCGAAGCGCTGCCAGAGCGGGGTGACGCTGCCGGCCTGGGCCGGGTCGACCACGCCGGGCAGCAGCAGCCGTTCCCGCTTCGGCGCGTCCAGGTCGACGAGCTGCGACCAGAACGCGCTCTCCAGGTTGCCGTCCCGCAGCTCCCCGACGGCCAGCTCGCCGAGGCCGCGCGGGCCGTCGAGCGCCCCGCCCAGGTAGCCGGCCAGGACCGAGCCACCCGCCGGGTCGCACTCGGCCAGCACGAGCCGCCGGTGCCAGCTCAGCGCGGCGGCCAGCGCGGCCGTGGTGACGCCCGGCGAGCCCTTCGCCGATACCAGGGCGATGACGGCCATCAGGCCGCCCCGGTGAGCACGAGCGCGATCCGGTCGTCCGCGGCCAGCGCCACCACGGCCGGCACGTCCCGGACGGCCAGGGCCAGGTAGACCACCACGTCGTTGTTCTCCGGCGCGGCGGTGTCGATCACTGTGGCCTCGAACCGGGTGCCGCCGCCGCGCGGGGTGCCGCCGTTGCCGGAGCTGTTGTCCGGGGTGCTGACCAGGAGCACCTTGTCGCCGGGGTGCAGCCTGCGGGCGGGCACCTGGCTCGGCTTCAGCCCCAGCGCGATCTGCTGCTGCCCGGGGCCGAGCAGTGGCGCGTCGGTGAGCTGGGCCGGGGTCAGCAGCGTGCCGGGGGTGAGCCGGACGGCCGCGCGCAGAGCCAGCACCTCCTTGATCCGGTCGGCCCGCACCGGCTGGAGTTCCCGCCCGCCCGACACCCGCACCGGGACCAGGTCGTCGGCGGTGAGCTGCCGGCCGACCTCGACCGGCCGGGCCACCGCGAGGTAGCTGCCGGTGGACCGGACCGAGGTGACCGCGAACGCCGCACCCAGCCCGCCGAGGGCGATGAGCAGCACGGCCAGGCCGAGCAGGCCGGGGCGGATCCGCCGCTGCCGGACCACCTTGGGCGGCGCCACGGGCGCGTCCAGGGGAGTGCCGTTCCGCGTCGCCACACTCACTGTGCCACCTCCGTTCGCGACTGCGGGGCTCGCAAAACCGGCTCACTCCTCGCGCTCACCGCGTCACCACCTGAAGTTCGTTGATCTGCACGGGAACGGTTCCGCTGACCCGGCTCTGCGCGATCTCGCCGCTCTCGCCGCCGCCGGACCACTCGACGGTCCAGAACGTGGTGGCGCTGACCTCGTACGTGCGGGCTCGGGCGTAACCGCTGTCGTAGCCGCAGTCGGGCGACGTCAGTCCGGCCCGCGGACCGTCGGAGGCGTACGGCGTGCCGGGGCCCGTGCAGGTGACCTCGGTGCCGTCGCCCATGTCCCAGACGATCCGGGTCACCCGGGCGGTGATCTCGACGGTCACCCCGCGGTCGGAGGCGGAGGCGTGCAGCGGCCCGAAGTAGGACGCCCCTCCGCTGGCCCACATCCAGACCGGCAGCCCCACCAGGCCGGGGCCCTTGCTGCGCCGAGGCGCCACCGCGACCCGGGGCGGCAACAGCGAGATCGAGGCCAGCGCCCGGCGGGCCAGCTCCTCCGGGTCGGGCGGCGCGCCGTAGCCGGGGGGCGGCCCGTCGCGCAGCACCACGGTCTGCGCGCCCAGGTCACCGCCGTTGCAGGTCTGCACGTACCACTGCTTGCCCTCCGGGGCGGCGGGCTGGGGCTCGGCCAGCTTGTAGTAGCAGCCGTCGCCGTTGTTGAACCAGCCGAGGACGTCGTCGTAGCAGGGGATGACCCGGCCGTTCCACTGGCACTTCGCGGCGGCGCCGCCGCCGTCCCCGCCGCCACCGCCGGGGTTGCCGCCTCCGCCCGGCCCGCCCGGGGTGCCGGGCTCGTCGTCCCAGACGTTGCAGTCGTTCTGCCCGGGCGGGCACTCGCCACCGGGGTCGCCGGCCCGGGCGGGCGCGCCGGTCAGCAGCAGCGCGGGCGCGCCGGTCAGCGCGAGCAGCAGCGCCAGGCCGGCGGTGAGCAGCAGCCGCCGGGGCGTCCCGGCCCGGGTCGGGCGGGCCGGGACACCCCTTCCTCCCCAGGTCAACACGGCTGGTCCTGGTGGCCGGCGCCGGCGCTGACCAGCCACCGGCCGTCGGGGTAGCGGGTGGCCGTGGCGGTCGCCAGGTAGCGCCCGCCGCGGGTGCCGGGTACGACCCGGCGGTCCTTGGCGTAGACGAGGCGGTAGCCGGTGGCGTCCAGGCAGTCCTGGATCTCCACGCTGGGCGGATCGGCGGCCAGGTCGACCGACACCACGGTGGGGTCGGACACCAGTTTTCCGGTACGCATCGCGCCGTGCTCCTTCGCGTCACGAATTGCCATCCGCACCCGGGTCAGCAGCGGATCCGCCACGAATCGGGCCAGTGCGGGATGCCCGGGATCGCTGCGTGCGCTCGCCGCCCGGGACGCGTCGAGATAGCCGGAATAGGCGGCGAGAGCGGCTTTTCCGGCCGCCTCCTCCTCCGCGGTGGAATGCGCCGCGGGAGCGGCGGCGCCCGCGGTCAACGGGCGGGTCGCCGCCTCGGGCTCGCTGCCGCAACCGGCGGTCGCGGTCAGCAGAGCAAGGCTGAGCAGGCAGATTTCCCATCGGCGGGATTGCCGTGTGCGCAACGCCGGGCCCTCCTCGGTGGCGGCCCGGAGTGGTCGCGTCAACGCACTCCGGGCATGCGGAAGCGCGCCCGGATGTGTACGGCCGGGCCACAACTGCTACCGCTGCATTTACCTCGACTGATCTTTAACGAATTCGAAACCTGTTGTCTCCGGTTGGCCTCCGACGCCAATTGTTCGGGGGTTGCGTCGTACCCAAGGGGCGAGCATAGGCTGACGTCCGCCGATGCAACAGAGGCAATTCATCCGAACACTGTGAGTGATGACAGGTGGTGGCGGCCGGTGGGTGTCCGGACGACGACGAACGGCCCGCACCCGGGTCGGCCGGTGGCAGGAGTGTGTTCACCCAGACGCGACACCCGGTGTCCCGGGCGGGCGTCATCGGGCGGTGGAATGGGGGTCAAGCGTCCCTCTGGTCCGATCCGTCCCCCCGGCACCCGGACCGCCCGACGGCCGTCGGGCGCCGCCCGCCCGGACCGGGCCACCCGACCGCCGGACGCCGGTTTCCGCGCCATCCGTGACACGGCGAGAGATCAGGACTCACTCTGCGTGCTCCAGAGTGGAAGCAGGCGCGGCCGTTCGGGGGAGCCGGTGTGACCGCCGAACGGGTCCGCGCGACCGCACCGACGGCCCCCGCCCGCCGTCCGGGCGTGCGGCTGCTGGCTGCCCTGGCGGTCGTCCCGCTGCTGCGGTTGGCGGTCGCGCGGTACGCCGTACCCCCGGGGGTGCCCGACCGGACGGGCTGCGACGGCTGCGGCGCGCCGATCGGCCTGGACCGGCCGCTGCCGGCGCTCGGGCCGGCGGCCCGCTGCCCGTCCTGCCGGGCCCGGGTCGGCGCGGCGCCGCTGGTGGTGGAGGTGGCCCTGGTCGCCGCGGTGGCGGCGGTGGTGCTCACCGGCGGGCCGGCCGGCACGCGGGCGGCGGTCGCCTGGTGGCTCGCCTGCGCGGTGCCGCTGGCCCTGGTCGACGCGGCGGTGCACCGGCTCCCGGACCGGCTGACCTGGCCGGCGGCGGCCGGGGTGTGGGTGCTGCTCGGTGCGGCGGCGCTGGCCGGGCCCGGCCCGGCGCCCTGGCTGCGGGCCACCGCGGCCGGGCTCGCCCTGGGCGTGGGCTTCGCGGCGACCACCCTGCTGCTCGGCCGGCGCGGGTTCGGCCTCGGCGACGCCAAGCTGGCGCTCGGCGCCGGGGCACTGCTCGGCTGGTACGGCTGGCCGGCGCTGGTGGCGGGGCTGGTGCTGGCGGTCACGCTGTCCGCGGTGGCCGGCCTCGCGCTGCTGGCCGCCCGCCGGGTCCGGTGGTCCAGCCACCTGCCCTTCGGCCCGTTCCTCATCCTCGGCACCGCCGCCACCCTCGTCCTGACGACGTGAGCGGCGGCGGGCGGGTCAGCGCCTCGCGGGCCGGACGGCCGGGCGGGTCGCGGCCCGGCGGACCCGCCGGCGCAGGACGTCGGCCACCGGGCGGGCCAGCACCGGCGTGAGCAGGGTGCCGACCAGGACGCCGAGCAGCAGGCCGGCCGCCACGTCGTGCGGATAGTGCACGCCTACGAAGGTGCGGGAGAACGCGGCCAGCACGGCGAGCGGGACGGCCACCAGGCCGATCCGGCGGTGCAGCAGCAATGCGGCGGCGGCCAGCGCACCCGCGATGGTGGCGTGGTTGCTCGGAAACGACCAGTCGCCGGCCGGCGGGCAGTGCCCGGCCACGATGACCAGGTCGGCCGGGCTGCGGCAGGGCCGCTCCTCGGCGATCAGAGTCTTCAACCCCTCGCTGGAGGCGTACGCGCAGACCACCGCGACCGGGGCCGCCAGGGCCAGCGCCCGGCCCCGGAGGTCACCGCCGACCAGCCGGGCCAGCGCGGCCAGCACCAGCAGGATGCCGAGCAGGACGATCGCCCCCTCGGTGAAGTGCAGCGCGAACCAGTGCACCGGTTCCGGTGTGCGGTCGGCGAACTCGACGATGTCGTGGTACCAGTCGGCACTGACATCCGGGACGTTTGTCACCAGGGCGTCGGTCATGAATCACCTCACCAACTGTTCATACTCCGTTCACCTTGAGGGTGGTGGGGGAATGACTGTCGGGGCACCGAAGTCTCAGGCGCCTCTCAGCCGGGTCTGATTCGGTGGCCACGACGTAGCGACCTCGGGAGGACCCGTGCCGCACAGCCCTCAGGGCGACGACACCTGGCGGATCCGCCGCACCGGGGCGGACCTGCACCGGCTCGGCGAAACCGAGTCGACCTTCGCGCTGGGCAACGGCTGGGTGGGCTGGCGCGGCACCCTCGACGAGGGCGAGCCCTACGAGATGCCGGGCACCTACCTCAACGGGTTCCACGAGCAGCGCGAGGTGAGCTACCCGGAGAGCGGCTACGCCTTCCCCGAGCACAGCGACACCGTGATCAGCGCCCCGAACGCCGCGCTGGTCCGGCTCTGGGTCGGCGGCGAGCCGCTGGACCTGCGGACCGGGACGGTGCGGCGGCACGAGCGGGTCCTCGACCTGCGCGCCGGGGTGGTGCGCCGGGAGACCGAGTGGATCTCGCCGGGCGGCCACGGCGTGCGGGTCCGCAGCACCCGGCTGGTCTCGCTGCCCCGCCGGCCGGTCGCCGCGGTCGACTACCAGGTCGAGCCACTGGACGGCCCGGTCGACGTGCGGGTCGCCGCCGACCTGCTCGCCAACGAGCGGGTGCCGGAACGCGCCGACGACCCGCGTGCCGCCTCGGTGATCCACGACCCGCTCACCGCCGAGACCGGCCGGCACGACGGCACCGACGGGGTGCTGGTGCACCGCACCGAGCGCAGCGCCCAGCGGGTCGCCGTCGCGGTCGCCCACCGGGTCGACGCGCCGGGCACCGCCGCGACCGACACCGAGCTGACCCCCGACCGGTTCCGGCTGGCGGTCACCGGCCGGCTGCGGCCCGGCGAGCGGATCCGGATCGGCAAGTTCGCTGCCTACGAGTGCGCGCACGTCGACGGCACCCCGGCCGGCGACCTGGCCGACCTGGTCGTCGCGGAGGCGGACGCGGCCCGGTCCGAGGGGTTCCCGGCCCTGCTCGACGCGCAGCGGGCCACCCTCGACGCCGCCTGGGCCACCGCCGACGTCGAGCTGGACGGCGACCCGGAACTCGAGCAGGCGCTCCGGTTCGCGGTGTTCCACCTGCTCCAGTCCGGTCGGGCCGACGGCGACCGGACCATCCCGGCCAAGGGGCTGACCGGCAACGGCTACGACGGACACGTGCTCTGGGACACCGAGGGCTACGTGCTGCCGGTGCTGACGTACCTGGCCCCGGGACTCGCCCGCTCGGCGCTGCGCTGGCGGCACGCGCACCTGCCCGAGGCCCGGGACCGTGCCGCGGAGCTGCGACTGGCCGGGGCCACCTTCCCGTGGCGGACGCTCGGCGGCCGGGAGTGCTCCGGCTACTGGCCGGCCGGCAGCGCCGGTCTGCACGTCAACGCCGACATCGCCGACGCGGTGCTGCGCTACGTGGCGGCCACCGGCGACACGGAGTTCCTCGGCGAGTGCGGCGTCGAGCTGCTGGTCGAGACGGCCCGGCTCTGGCACCGGTACGGGCACTGGTCCGACACCGGCGTGTTCCACCTGACCGGGCTCACCGGCCCCGACGAGTACTCCGCGCTGGTCGACGACAACCTCTTCACCAACCTCATGGCCCGGCGCAACCTGCGCGGCGCGGCCGACGCCGCCGAGCGCTTCCCGGACGCGGCCGCCCGGCTCGGCGTCGACCCGGCCGAGGTCGCCGGCTGGCGGGCCGCCGCCGACGCCGTGCACGTCCCCTACGACGGCAAGCGCGGGGTGCACCAGCAGTCGGCCGGCTTCACCGAACAGCCCGAGTGGGACTTCGCGAACACCCGCGCGGACGACTACCCGCTGCTGCTGCATTTCCCCTACCTGGAGCTGTACCGCCGGCAGGTGGTCAAGCAGGCCGACCTGGTGCTGGCCATGCTGCGCTGCCCCGGCGAGTTCACCGCCGACGAGAAGGCCCGCAACGTCGCGTACTACGAGGCCCGGACCGTCCGGGACTCGTCGCTGTCGGCGTCCGTGCAGGCGATCCTCGCCGCCGAGGTCGGCCACCTGGACCTGGCGTACGACCTGTTCGCCGAGACCGCGTTGCAGGATCTGGAGGACCTCGGCGACAAGACCGCCGACGGCCTGCACCTGGCCTCGCTGGCCGGCGCCTGGCTGGTGGTGGCGCAGGGCTTCGGCGGCCTGCGCGACGACCGGGGCGTGCTCTCCTTCGACCCGCGGCTGCCCCGCCGGATCACCCGGCTCGCCTTCCACCTGCGCTGGCACGGGCAGCGGCTGCGGATCACGCTGACCCCGGACACGGCCCGCTACGAGCTGCCCGACGGTGGCCCCGCCGACGCCGTCGAGCTGTGGCACCGCGGCGAACCGCTCCGGGTGACCGGGGCGGCACCGGTCACCCGGCCCATGCCGCCGGTGCCCGACCCCGGGCCCGAGCCGCCGTCACCACCCGGCCGCCGGCCGGCCCGGCGCGCTCAGGCGGGCGGGGCCGGCTGACTCGGCACGCCCGACATCCGCCCGACGATCTCCTCCAGCGCCTCGAAGGCGTACGCCCAGTTGTGGCACTTGAAGCTGCGCAGCCCCTCGATCGGGGTGCGGCAGTCGGCGCAGTGCACGCCGGGGATGGCCTCCGGCACCTCGGTGTTGACGTACTTGCGCTCGCCGAGGATGACCCGCGCGATCATCCCCCGGTCGTGCACACCGTGCAGCGCCGACGAGACGATGTCGTACCAGTTCACCCGGCGACCGCACTTCGGGCAGTCCGGCTCGTCGCCGCTCACCCACAGCGGGGCGCCGATGCTGCGCGCCGGCATGTTCAGCAGCTTCTCCAGCCGGCGCACGTCCGACTCCGGGGTGGTCCAGCAGTGCCGGCCCGGCAGCGAGGCGGGCGAGTCGTAGACGGCGCGGAACACCACCGGGTCGACCTCCACGGTCTCCCGTCCACCGGTCATCGGTACCTCCTCGGCTCGGCTGGTCCCACCGTCGTACCAGGTGAACGGCCCCGCGTCAGCTCACCGCGCCCCGGCGGACCGCCTCGGCGGCCAGCCGCGCCCGGCGCCGGTCGTCGTTGCTGACCAGGCCGAACTTGTCGTACAGCCGGGTCAGGTGCTTCTTCACCGCGCTCTCGCTGACGCCCAGCGTGCCGGCCAGCACGCGCACCGCCGGCGGCTCCGGGAAGGTGTCGCCGCCGGCCAGGTACGGGCGGCACAGCGCGTCGAGCAGCTCACCCTCCCGGCGGGTCAGCACCGGCGGGGCGGGCGGCGCCTCGACGCCGACGGTCCGCGTGCCGGTGTGCTGCCCGGGGGCCCGGAACACCAGCCGCGCCGGCCCGACCTCCACCCGGTCGCCGTCGTGCAGGGTGCGGGCCTCGCGCAGCGGCGCCCCGTTGACCGTGGTGCCGTTGGTGCTGCCCAGGTCGCGGATGATCCAGCCGGACGGGAAGCGCTCCACCAGGGCGTGCAGCCGGGAGACCAGCCGGCTGTCGATGGGCAGCTCGTTCCCGGGGGCCCGGCCGATGGTCAGCGTGTCCACACTGAGCGGGACGAGCCGCACCGGCCCCGTGCCGTGCACCTCGAACCAGCCGCCGGTCACCGGTCGCACCACGGCTCGGTGGTCGCCGAGGTCACCACGCCGGAGCTGGCGACGGTCACCGCCGCCGTGGCGGTGACGCACCGCCCCGCCGACGGCCACGGCTCGGTCCACAGCTCGTA
>NZ_WBKT01000012.1 GCF_008868175.1 Micromonospora sp. AMSO31t | reverse complement strand
GGTCGCGGTCCGCGAGGGCGCCCCGGTCTCCCCGCCCGCCCTGCCCGGCTGGCACCAGTTCCCGGTACGCGACACGATCGCCGCCGAGCTGGGCTGCCCGGTGCAGGTCGACAACGACGCCAACGTGATGGCCCTGGGCGAGCGGCACGCCGGCACGGGCCGGCCGTTCGACGACTTCCTCTACGTCAAGCTGGGCGACGCGGTGGGCTGCGGGCTGGTGCTCGGCGGGGCGCTGTACCGGGGCGCGGCCAGCGGCGCCGGGGACATCGGGCACCTCCAGCTCACCGAGGACGGGCCGCTCTGCGGGTGCGGCAACACCGGCTGCGTCGAGGCGTACTGCGGGGATTCGGCTCTGGTGCGGGAGGCGGTGACGGCCGCGCGGGCCGGGCGCTCGACGGCGCTCGCCGACCGGCTGGCCGCCGCCGGCACGCTCACGGTGACCGACGTGGCCGCGGCGGCGACCGCCGGGGACCCGGCCGCGCAGACGCTGGTCCGCGACGCCGCCCGCCGGCTCGGGCAGGTGCTGGTCGGCCTGGTCAGCTTCGTGAACCCGGCCATCGTGATCATCGGCGGGGCGGCCCCGGGCATCGGGCCGGTCCTGCTCGCCGAGATCCGGGGCGTGGTCTACCGGCGCTCCACCCCGCTGGCCACCGGCAGCATGCCGATCGTCCTCTCCGACCTCGACGACCGGGCCGGCCTGGTCGGCGCGGCCCGGCTGGTCAGCGACCAGGTCTTCGCCGCCCGCTGAGGAGGGGCCCCTTGTTGACAGACGTCTGTTAACGAGGGGCCCCTCCTCAGCCGGGGTCAGTCCCGGCTGCTGAACGCCGCGTCGAAGGCGGCGGACGGGGCGTCGAAGGCGAGCCGGCGCACGAACTGGAGCGCCTCGGGCGCGCCGACCAGACGGTCCATGCCGGCGTCCTCCCACTCGATCGAGATCGGGCCGGTGTAGCCGATCGCGTTCAACGCGCGGAAGCAGTCCTCCCAGGGCACGTCGCCGTGGCCGGTGGAGACGAAGTCCCAGCCCCGCCGCAGGTCCGCCCAGGGCAGGTGGGAGGAGAGCCGGCCGCGCCGGCCGTCCCCGGTGCGCACCTTCGCGTCCTTGCAGTCGACGTGGTAGATCCGGTCGGCGAAGTCGAAGATGAAGTTGACCGGGTCCAGTTCCTGCCAGACGAAGTGCGACGGGTCCCAGTTCAGCCCGAACGCGGGGCGGTGGCCGATCGCGTCCAGCGCCCGCCTGGTGGTCCAGTAGTCGTAGGCGATCTCGCTGGGGTGCACCTCGTGGGCGAAGCGCACACCGACGGAGTCGAAGACGTCCAGGATCGGGTTCCACCGGTCGGCGAAGTCCTGGTAGCCACGCTCGATCATGGCGGGCGGGACCGGCGGGAACATGGCCAGGGTGTGCCAGATCGACGAGCCGGTGAAGCCGACCACCGTCTTCACCCCGAGCTTCGCCGCCGCCCGGGCGGTGTCCTTCATCTCCTCGGCGGCGCGGCGGCGGACGCCCTCGGGCTCGCCGTCGCCCCAGATCCGGGCGGGGAGGATGTCCTGGTGCCGCTCGTCGATCGGGTGGTCGCAGACCGCCTGCCCGACGAGGTGGTTGGAGATGGCGAAGACCTGGAGGTTGTGCTTGGCGAGGGTGGCCCGCTTGCGGTCCACGTACGACTCGTCGGCGAGCGCCTTGTCGACCTCGAAGTGGTCGCCCCAGCAGGCGATCTCCAGGCCGTCGTAACCCCACTCGGCGGCGAGCCGGCAGACCTCGTCGAACGGAAGATCGGCCCACTGGCCGGTGAAGAGCGTGATGGGTCGCGCCATTGTCCTTCTCCCCTGTCGTGATGGGGGATTCCGTAGCGGACCGGGGCGAGGGCGACCGGGTGCGGGCGACCTCGGCGGGCACCGGTGGACGCGGTCGCGTCTGGGCCCGACGGGTTGCGCCTCCCGCCGGGTCACCGGCCACCTCGCGGTCGCCGCCCTCACTCTAGGTGGGGCGCGGCCGGCACGGAAGGCCCGGAGCCGGTCAGGCCGCCTCGTCCTCGGGGGCGGGCAGTTCGGCGCGGGCCAGCCAGCCTCCCTCGGGGCGCGGGCCGGCGTGGAAGGCGCCGCCGACCGACTCGGCCCGCGCCCGCAGGCCGGCGGTCGGGATGGCGGGCCCGTCGCCGCGTACCTCGATGGTGAGGCCGGCCGGGTCGTAGCGCAGCCGGACCGCCACGGCCGCGCCCGGCGCGTGCCGGCGCGCGTCGGTCAGCGCCTCCTGGATGATCCGGTACGCGGCCGCGTCGACGGCGGCGGGCAGCGGGCGGGGCTGGCCGCCCACCCGCCACCGCACCTGCTGGCCGGCGGCGAATTCGTCGATGAGCGCGTCCAGCCGGGTGAGGCTGGGCGCGGGCCCGGTGGACGGCGCCGGCGACTCGGCGCGGCCCCGCACCCGGAACAGGGCGGCCCGCAGCACGTCACCGACGTTCGGGCGCCCCTGGGCGGCCCGACGCCACCGCTCCAGGCGTCCCACACGGTCAAGGTACGGCAGCACCCCGGCGGCGGGCCGGGCGGATCCCGCAGGTCGCCCGGTCCGCCGCCGGTCCGGTCAGGGCAGGGTCCACTTCTGGTTGGCCGCGCCGGTGCAGGTCCAGAGGTGTACGGGGGTGCTGTCGGCGGAGTTGTTGCCGGAGACGTCCAGGCACTTGCCGGACTGCGGGTTGCGCAGCGTGCCGTCGGCCTGCGCCGACCAGTTCTGCGCTCCGCTGCCGTTGCACGTCCAGAGCTGGATCTTCGTGCCGTCGGCCGAGCCGCCGCCCGAGACATCGAGGCACTTGCCCAGCGCCTTGACCGTCGAGTTCGGCGCCACCGTCCAGGTCTGCGCGGTGCTGCCGTTGCAGGTGTAGAGCTGGATCTGGGTGCCGTCGGCGGTCGCCGCGTTGCGCACGTCCAGGCACTTGCCGGCCAGGCCGCGCACCGGGCCGGTCCCGCCGCCGCTCCCGCCGCCCCGGACCAGGGTGAAGTCGTCGACGTCGTACAGGCCGGAGCCGGTGCCGGCGAAGGTCAGCCAGACGGTCTGGCTGCCGGTCGGCACGCCGGCCAGCGCGGTGCTGACGTCGGCGAAGGTGGTCCAGCCGCCGGTGTTGGGCACCGCCACCTGGCCGAGCACGGTGCCCGTCGGGGAGCCGGTGCGGAGGTGGAGGGTGCCGCCCGGGCCGCCGGAGACCACCCGGGCCCGCAGCGCGGTCACCCCGGTCAGGTCCAGCCCCTGGTACGCGGCCCAGTCGCCCGGGTCGACGTACCCCAGGGTCTGCCCGCCGTTGGCGCCGGCCTTGGTGAACGGGGTGACCCCGCTGGCCGAGCTGAACGCCTCGGCCTGCACGGTGGTGTTGCCGGTCGGCGGGGTGGTGCCCAGCTCCTTGATCCGGATGTTGCGGAACGAGACGTCGTCGCCGGTGCCGTGGTTCTGGATGCCGACGTGGCCGGCGAGCGAGCGGGCCGGGTCGGTGTTGGTGAAGTCGTTGATCTTCACGCCGTTGAGGAAGACCTGGAGCCGCTCCCCCTCGACCAGCAGCTCGTAGGTGTTCCACTCCCCCGCCGGGTTGAGTGCCGCGTCCCGCGCCGGCAAATCGGCGGACTTGAACGTGTAGACCGCGCCGGTGGTCCGGTCGGGGCTGTCGGTCGGGTCGATCTGGATCTCGTAGCCGTTGTCCACGGCCGACCAGGGGTCGCTCGACGGCGGGAAGCCGATGAAGACGCCGGAGTTGTCGTCGCCGGCGAGCCGCCAGTCCAGCTTCAGCGAGTAGGTGGTGAACTGCCGGGCGCTGTACCAGTACAGGCCCATCCCGCCTACCGAGGTGAGGGTGGCGTCGGCGTTGGTGAAGCTGCCCGGCCCGGCCTGGGACCAGCCGGTGGTGGCGCCGGTGTAGAGCGGCGCGTAGCCGGTCTCCGGGCGGCAGTCGGCCTTGCTGCGGCCGGCCGCGTACCGGATGCCGCCGAGCAGGTGGGCCCGGAACGCCGCGTCGGCGTAGGACGCCTGGGTGTGGCCGCCGCCGGTGTAGAAGGACCGGCCGCCCGCGTACGTCTTGCACCAGGCGTGCGGGTGGTCACCGCCCATCGAGCCGCCGGAGTACGACGACTCGTCGAGGGTCGCCAGCACGTGTGCCGTGGACCGGGCGTTGGTGCGGTAGTTGTACCACTCGTCGGTGCGGTTCCAGGTCTGCGGCAGGTGGGCGGTGGCGGCGTGCGCCCGGTCCTCCACCTTCACGTTCGCCGGCTGGATGGCCGGGTGGGAGGCGAACCAGGCGCCGACCAGGTTGCCGTAGAACGGCCAGTCGTATTCGGTGTCCGCGGCGGCGTGCACGCCCACGTAGCCCCCGCCCGCGCCGACGTACGCCTCGAAGGCGGTCTGCTGGGTGGCGTTGAGCACGTCGCCGGTGGTGTTGAGGAAGACCACGGCCTCGTACCGGGCGAGGTTGGCGGTGGTGAACAGGGCGGCGTCCTCGGTGGCCGTGACGGTGAAGTTGTTGGCCGCGCCGAGGTCGCGGACGGCCTGGATGCCGGCGGGGATGGCGTCGTGCCGGAAGCCGGCGGTCTTGGAGAAGACCAGCACGTCGTAGGGGGCGTCGGCGGCGGCCGCCGGGGTCGCCGGGGTGGTGCAGGCCAGGGTGGCGAGGACGGCGGTGGCCGCGCCGAGGGCGGTGCGGAGGAGTCTCATGTCGCTCTCCTAGGTGTGAGGAGGGGGCCCCTGTACAACGCCAGGCGTTAACCGGGGGCCCCTCCTTCAGCTCAGGGCAGGGTCCACTTCTGGTTCGCCGCGCCGGTGCAGGTCCAGAGGTGTACGGGGGTGCTGTCGGCGGAGTTGTTGCCGGAGACGTCCAGGCACTTGCCGGCTTGCGGGTTGCGCAGCGTGCCGTCGGCCTGCGCCGACCAGTTCTGCGCGCCGCTGCCGTTGCACGTCCAGAGCTGGATCTTCGTGCCGTCGGCGGTCGCGCCGCCCGACACGTCGAGGCACTTGCCCAGCGCCTTGACCGTCGAGTTCGGCGTCACCGTCCAGGTCTGCGCCGCGGTGCCGTTGCAGGTGTAGAGCTGGATCTGGGTGCCGTCGGCGGTCGCCGCGCTGCGCACGTCCAGGCACTTGCCGGCCAGGCCACGCACCGGGCCGGTGCGCGCGGCCGACGTGGCGAGCGTGAACGAGTCCACGTCGTAGAGCGCGCCCGCGCCGCCCGCGAAGGTGAGGTAGAGCGTGGTGGTCCCGGCGGGCGGGTTGGCGACCGTGCCGGTCACCGTGGTGAACGTGTCCCAGCCACCGGTCACCGGCACGGTGGCCGAGCCGAGCACGGCGCCGGTCGCCGAGCCGGCCCGCACCTGGAGGGTGCCGCCCACCCCGGCCGAGGAGACCCGGGCGCTGAAGCCGGTGACGTTGCCGAGCTGGTACGGCTCGAACGCGATCCAGTCCCCGTTGTGGACGTCGCCGACGGTCCTGCCGCCCTCGGCGGTCGCCTTGTCGAAGGTGTTGATCCCGGCGGAGGTCCTGAAGTGCTCGGCCTGCCGGTGCCGGGGCTGGAGGGTGTGCTGGGTGTGCGTGGTCAGGCCGCCGGAGTCGGTGTACTCGGCGTCGAAGATCGCGAAGATGTTCGCCGCGTCGTCGTGCTCGCCGTCGACGGGGATGCTGATCGACCCGGTGCAGCCGGTGGCCGAGGTGATCTGGTGGCCGTGCTGGTCGTGGCCGAGCACGTAGGTCATCGTGACCTTCGTGCAGTCGATCGTGCCGTCCTCCGGGTCGGTGACGGTGATCCGGAACGGCACGGTGTCGCCGAAGGAGAAGAGCTGCCCGTTCCCCGGGCTGTTCACGGTGACGGTCGGCGCGGTGTTGCCGACGGTGATGACCACGCTGGCCGTGCCGGTGGCGCCCTGCGGGTCCCGGACGGTGAGGGTGGCGGTGTAGCGGCCGTTGGCGGTGTAGGTGTGCGACGGGTTGGCCGCCGTCGAGGTGCCGCCGTCGCCGAACGCCCACGCGTACGTGAGCGCGCCGCCCTCCGGGTCGGACGAGCCGGCCGAGGAGAAGGCGACGGCCAGCGGTGCCGCGCCGGAGGTCCGGTCGGCGGCGGCCCGGGCCACCGGGGCGCGGTTGCCGCCGCCGAGGTAGTCGAAGCGGTACAGCGCCGAGTTGGCGTCGCCGTTGAAGTAGCCGGTGCCGTAGTCGAGCACGTAGTAGGCGCCGTCCGGCCCGAACGCGGAGTCCATCACCTGCTTGCCGGTCCATCCGAAGGCGTCGATGGTGCCGGGCGAGCCGTCGGCGTTGAGGTGGATCGGTTTGATCCAGCCGCGGCCGAACTCGGTGGCGAAGAACTGCCCGTCGAAGGACTGCGGGAACTTGGTGGTGGAGGGGTTGGCGGCGTCGTAACGGTAGACCGGGCCGGCCATCGGCGACTCGGAGCCGCCGCCGAACTCGGGCGGGCTGCCGGCGTCGCCCGCGTACCGGATCCAGGCCGGCTTCGCGGCCGGCAGGGTGCTCTGGCCGGTGTTGCGGAACGAGTTGTTCGTCGGGCCGCCCGTGCAGTTGTACTTCGCGCCCGCGGTGCCGGTGGCGAAGTCCCACTCGGCGTAGGTCTCGGCGGCCGTGTTGGTGCCGGTGCAGTAGGGCCAGCCGTAGTTGCCCGGCCCGGTGACCCGGTCGAACTCGACCTGCCCCGACGGGCCGCGGGCCGAGCTGGTGCCGGCGTCCGGACCGTAGTCGCCGACGTGGACGATGCCGGTGGCCCGGTCGACGCTCATCCGGAACGGGTTGCGGAAGCCCATGGCGTAGATCTCGGGGCGGGTCCGGGCGGTGCCGGGCGCGAAGAGGTTCCCGGGCGGGATGGCGTACGTGCCGTTGGCGTTCACCTTGATCCGCAGGATCTTGCCCCGCAGGTCGTTGGTGTTGCCGGCGCTGCGCTGCGCGTCGTACCCAGGGTTGCGGTTGGTCCGCTCGTCGAGCGGCGCGTAGCCGGCGGAGTCGAACGGGTTGGTGTCGTCGCCGGTCGAGAGGTAGAGGTTGCCGGCGGCGTCGAAGTCGATGTCGCCGCCGACGTGGCAGCACAGCCCGCGGTCGGCCGGCACGTCGAGCACGTCGACCTTGCTGCCCTGGTTGAGCGTGAAGTCGGCGTTGAGCGTGAACCGGGATAGCCGGTTGACACCCTGCCAGGCGGAGAAGTCGGTGCCGGTGGCCGGGGCGTCCCCGGCCGGCGTGGACAGCGGCGGCGCGTAGTAGAGGTAGATGTGCCGGTTGGTGGCGAAGCCGGGGTCGACGCCGACGCCCTGCAACCCCTCCTCGTCGTGGGTGTAGACCGGCAGGGTGCCGATGACGGTGGTGGTGCCGGCCGCGTCGGTGCGGCGCAGCGTGCCGTTGCGGGCGGTGTGCAGGACCGAGCGGTCGGGCAGCACCGCGAGGGACATCGGTTCGCCCATCTCGGCGACGCCGCGGGCGAGTTCGACCTGCTGGAAGTCGCTCGCCGGGATGGGGTGGGCGGACGCCGGGACGGGGGTCGCGGCCAGGCCGACCGCGCCGGAGATCCGGGCGGCCCGCTTCAGGTGCCGCGCCTCGGGCCGGGGCCCGTCACCGAGGAACGGCCGGGTCTCCTCGCGTCCGAAGTAGACGTTGCGCCCGCCCAGCCGGACTCCGAGCGCCCCGGCCATGGCCGCCTCGCACTGGCCCGCGTTCGGGCTGGGGTGGTCGTTGCGGTCCCGCCGCCAGACCCGCCAGGCGGTGGCGCGGTCGCCGTGCGCGGCCGGCGCCACGGCGACGGTGAGCAGACCGGTCAGCCGGGCGGGGATCAGGTTGAGCAGGTCGTCGAGGCGGGCGGCCGGGGTGCCGAACCGCGCGTAGCGGGGCGAGCGGTGGCCGACCATGGCGTCGAGCGTGTTCGCCGCCCGGTAGCCGAGCAGGCCGGGCAGCCCGGCGACGGCGCCCCAGACCAGCGGGGCGACCACCGCGTCGGAGGTGTTCTCGGCGACCGACTCGACGGTGGCCCGGGCCAGTTCCGGCTCGTCGAGCGCCGACGGGTCCCGCCCGCAGAGGTGGTTGAGCCGGCCCCGGGCGGCGGGCAGGTCACCCGCGTGCAGGGCCCGGGCCATCAGGCGCGACTCGTGCCGCAGGGTGCGCCCGCCCAGCACCGTCCAGGTGCCGGCGGCCACCAGCGCGGCCCGGGCCACCGGGTGACGCCGGGTGGCGAGGCCGGCGGCCACCCCGAGCAGCACCGGCGCGCCGACCGCGAGCGCGGTGAACGCCGCGCCGGCCGATCGCTCGGGTCGGTGGATCCGTCGCTCCAGGGCGCCGGCC
Source organism: Micromonospora sp. AMSO31t (assembly GCF_008868175.1). GTDB lineage: Bacteria > Actinomycetota > Actinomycetes > Mycobacteriales > Micromonosporaceae > Micromonospora. The sequence continues at coordinate 67,226 of NZ_WBKT01000012.1, read as the reverse complement.
GCCCGGCCGAAGCCGGCCACCGGGTGCCACCGCTGAGGATCGCCGAGCAGCGAGTCCAGGGCGTAGCCCGCCACCAGTCCCGCCGCGTTCGCCATGGCGGTCGCCTGCCGCACCCGTCACCACCTCCGGCCGGCCAGCCTAGCCGTACGGCGGGGTGGCCACGCTGGCGTCGCCACCCCGCTCCCCCGTTGCACGATCCGGGGCTGCTCAGGCGGGCACCGCGGTCCGCCCCCGGCCCCGCCGGCCACGGCCGGACCCGGTGCCGCCCACAGTCGCGCCAACCGGATCCGGCCCGCCACCGACCGGCTCGGCACCCAACTCGTCGTCGTCCGCGGCGGCAGCCAGGTCGTCCGCCTCGGCGGCCAGGTCGTCCCGCCCGGCGGCCAGGTCGTCCCGCCCGGCGTCCCGCTCGGTGGTCGGGCCGTCGGGCCGCTCGTCGAACGGGTCGGCCAGCTCGTCGAGGTCGCCCGCCGTCGCGTCCGCCCCGCCGGAGAGGCCCACCCGGGAAACGGGGAACTCGGGCGGCGGGAACTCGTCGTCGAACGGCTGGTCGTCGAGCGACGCGGGGGCCTGCCCGACCGGCACGGGCTCGGTGGCCTCGCCGTGCACCCGGCTCTCCGCCTCGGCGTCCTCGACCGTGCTGGTCGTCATGCTCGGCCGGTTGCGCAGGAACCGGGCCCGGCCCCGGGCCAGGTCGTGCCCGACGGCGACCGCCTCCAGCTCGTAGAGGGTGCGGTGGTTGCCGGCGTCGTCGGTCCAGTCGCGGGTGTAGAGGCGGCCCGCCACCACCACCGGGTCACCGACCGCCACCGAGGCGGCCACCCCCTCGGCCAGCTTCCGCCAGCAGTTCACCCGCACCCGAAGGCTGTTGCCGTCGACCCAGCGGCCGCTCTCCCGGTCGAGGCGGCGGGCGGTCGACGCGACCTTGAAGTTGGCCACCAGGGTGTTGCTCTGGGTGGTCCGGCGCCACTCCGGCGCGGTCAGCACGTTGCCGACGATCGTGACGTACGTATCGAACATCGCCCCTCCCAGGGGAACTCGGCTTGTGGGGTGAGCCTCGGCCGGCGACCGTCGGGGGGCCAGCCGTCACCGGGCGGGCTGTGGACGACGGCGCCGGCTGTGGACAACCACCCGATCAAGAGCCCCGTCTGCTAGGACCAGCGACCCTAGGGCCCTGACCTGCGAAGGAACATGGTCAGCAGGCGTGTTCCGGAGCCGCCCGGATTGGGTATGAACTTGATCAACCGAGAGAAAGGGAGCGACGATGCTTCTCCGAGACGTCTGCGAGGCCCGGCGATGAGCGCCGTGGCGAACCCCGCGACCGTGGCCGAGTGCCTGCGGGTGGGCGCCGGGTTCTCCCAGGGCGACCGCACCTGGATCGCGGAGCAGTTCGCGACCCTCGACGCCCGGCTCGCCGGGTTCCACGCCGACGCCACCGAGCTGGAGGTGTCGGTCAAGGACCGGAACGCGCGGGGTCAGAAGGTCACCCTGGAATGCTGGATCGCGGGCCGGCAGAAGATCGTCACCACCTCCTCCGAGGAGGACCTGCACGCCGCGCTCAACGACGTCCGGGACGACCTGCGCCGCCGGCTCAACGACGCGAAGACCCGGCAGGAGCCGCGCCACAACAAGCACCTGCGCGAGATCGACCAGCCCGAGGGCGTCCCCGCGCAGGCCGCCGAGCGGGCCGACGCGGAAACCGTCTGAGGCCGACCTCCGCCCCCGTCCGCACCCGACGCCGGCGGGCGGGGGCGGGGGCTACCGCCGGGTAGCTTGGCGGCGTACCGTCGCGGTCGTGGAACCCGACGTGCTGGGACCGCCGTACGAGCGGCAGACCATCGACCTGGGCACCGACGACGAGGGACCGGTCGTCGCGACCCTGGTCCGCCGGCGGGCGGACCGCCCCACCGGCCGCGCCGTGCTCTACGTGCACGGCTTCGTCGACTACTTCTTCCAGACCCACGTCGCCGACTTCTTCGCCGAGCGCGGCTGGGACTTCTACGCGCTCGACCTGCGCAAGTACGGCCGCAGCCTGCAACCGCACCAGACCCCGAACTTCTGCCGGGACCTGAGCGACTACTTCCCCGAGCTGGACGCCGCCGCCAAAATCATCCGCGAGGACGACGGCCACGACACCCTGCTCGCCATGGGCCACTCCACCGGCGGCCTGATCATCTCGCTCTGGGCGCACGCCCGCCGCGAGGCCGGCCTGGTCGACGGCATCGTCCTGAACAGCCCCTTCTTCGACATCAACGCGCCCTGGCTGGTCCGTCGCCCCCTCGCGGCCGCCGTCTCCCGGCTGGGCCGCCGGGCGCCGCAACGCATCCTCCCGTTCGGGCTGGGCACCGTGTACGGCGAGAGCCTGCACGCCGACCACCGCGGCGAGTGGCGCTACGACCTGGCCTGGAAGCCGCTCGCCGGATTCCCGGTGCGGGCCGGCTGGATCAACGCGATCCGCGCCGGGCAGCGCCAGCTCCGGGCCGGCCTGGACATCCCCGTGCCCGTGCTGCTGGCCTGCTCGACCCGCAGCTACCGGGGCACGAAGTGGCACGACTCGGCGACCCTCGCCGACGCGGTGCTCGACGTGGAGCACATGGTGCGCTGGGCGCCCCGACTCGGCCGGCACGTCACCCTGGCCCGCTTCGACGGCGGGCTGCACGACCTGACCCTGTCCGGCCCCGCCGTACGCGAGAAGGTCTTCACGGAGGTCGGGCGGTGGGCGGAGGGCTTCCTCGGCGCAGGTCCCACCGAGCCGGCGGCGCCGGCGCCGCGGCGGCCGGCCGACGAGACGGCCGGCGCGACCGCCGAAGGCTGAGCCGGGCCGTTCAGCGGTGGCCGGAGGACTGAGCCGGGCCGGTCAGCGATGATCGGCGGTCGCCGCCGCCAGGGCCGACCGGATCCGGTCGAACGTCGCGACCGGGTGGCCACCGTCATCCGCCGGCAGCAGGAGGCCCAGGCAGCGCAGCGAGAGCTCCCCGTCGAGCGCCTCGACGCCGAACACCGGCGCGCCCACGTACCCGGACGGCAGCTCCGTGGTGACCCGCACCCCGTCACCGGCCCGCGCCACCCGCTCGATCACCGCCTCCAACGGCCGCGAGCCGTCGTCGCCGACGCCGAGCGCCAGCACGAACGCCGACCCGGGCTCCACGCCGACCCGGGCGACCATGTCGGCCGGCGCGGCGACCGCGTCGGTCACCTGCTGGGTACGCCAGCTCCAGCCCCCGTCCTCGGCATGTCCGTGCAGCCCGCCAGTGGGCATGGCGGCCAGGCCAAGCTCCGCCAGGTGCAGCCACCGGTCGGCGAAATCGGGCAGCGCGATCGGCTCCGCGGCCGCCTCCGCCGGCTCGGTGACGCTCGGCCGCAGCCCGATCTCCCCGTACGGTGTCCGGGTGGTCGCGGCGGCCGTGAGCAGCCACTCGTGCACCACCTCACCGTCGTCGGTCGCGCCGACCAGCTCGCTGTAGAAGAAGGCGGTGCCGAAGGTCGTACCCGGCCTGCCGGGCCCGTCCGACCCGCTCACGGGGAGGATGGCGCGGCCGAGGAGCTGGCACAGCTCGTACGCGATCTCGTTCTCGGTTTCCTGATCGAGCAGCACGACGCCGAGGGTACGGACCGGCCCGGCGTCGGTGGACCGTGACCCGGATATCCGGGATGCCCGCGGCGGCCATGCCGTGGGACGCTGAGCAGGACGTCGCCGCGACCACCCGTTCCCCCGGCGAGCCCGGGGTCGGCGGTACCCTCTTGGCGCGACAGCGTCGACGCGCGCCCGTAGCTCAGCGGATAGAGCAGGGGACTTCTAATCCCAAGGCCGCAGGTTCGAATCCTGCCGGGCGCACCACCTCATTGCAGGCCAGCCGCCAGTCGATCACCACGGCTTCCGCACCGCCACGTCACGGGCGCGGTTTGTCTGGGCGCGTCGCAAAGTCCGGGCTGGTGGCCGTAGTGAGCGGCTGAGGAGGGTCTGGTCAGCGTGGGGCGAGGAGGCAGAACTCGTTGCCTTCCGGGTCGGCGAGGACCGTCCACGAGACGACGCCCTGGCCCAGGTCGATGGTGGTGGCGCCGAGAGTCCGCAGTCTTGCCGCCTCGGCCTCCAGGTCGTCACCCGGGTACGGGCGGATGTCGAGATGGACGCGGTTCCACACGGTCTTCACGTCGGGTGTGCGGAGGAAGTGCAGATATGGGCCGACGCCCTTGGCGGAGCGCAGTACCGCGCGGTGGCCGGTCACCTCGTGCAGGGTCCAGTCCATGGCCTCGCCCCAGAAGCGGGCCATGGCTCGCGGATCCGCGCAGTCGACGACTACCGCGGCGATCGGTCCGGTGTCCCGATAGCGCGGCCGGGGGTCCAGCACGCAGAACTCGTTGCCCTCCGGGTCGGCCATGACCGTCCATGGGACGTCGCCCTGGCCTACGTCGGCGGGTGTTGCGCCAAGGTCCTTCAGGCGCGTGACCACCTCCGCCTGATGGGCCGCCGAGGTGGTGGCGAGGTCGACGTGCACGCGGTTCTTCACCGTCTTGGGTTCCGGGGAGACGACGAGGTCGATGCAGACGGCCACGGGGTCGGGGTAGACGAAGCCCTCGGGTTCGAGGTTGGTCACGCCGGGGCCCTCGCTGGAGACTCCCCAGCCGAGGACCTCCGCCCAGAAACCGCCCAGCGCGGAGTCGTCCCGAGCCTTCATGTTGATCTGCACGAGCCGCGTTGTCATGCCGGCGATGCTAGGGCCTGCGTCGAGTCGGCGGTGGGCCGGACCGGAGTGACCGTTCGGCGCATCGGCGGTGATCGACTTCGGCACGGGCCCTGGTCCCACCACATGCTGACGACAGCGTCCCAGGACGTCCTTGACGTTGCGCCCAGGACGCGCCCATCTGACCGGCAGCGAAGCCGCTACGTCCACGGCGGGGTGTATCGGCTCACGTAGTCGCGAGCACGTGGGAGCGGGTCCCGCCAATACTGGTCCGGCATGCGGGAGTGGTGGGTCTCGCAGAAGGCAGCAAGGCCGTCCACTATCGTGACGCGCTCCAGCGGGCGGCCCTCGAAGGCCGTGTTCGCCGCCAGCAGGTGCGGCTCCGGGTTCCAGCCCGAGTGGTCGAACGCCCAGCCGTCCCAGACCGCGTAGACGTGGAAGACCTGCCAGCCTCCGGCCTCGCGCACCCCGGCTATCTCGATCGCCCGTTCGGGGTATGAGTCCCGGCAGACCCAGGCCAGGATGTGGCACGCTCCCGCGGCGAAGAAGGCCTGGTCCGTCCGTTCCCAGGCGATCCGCTGATCTGATCGCTCGATCGCCGTCCGACGAAAGACCCCCGCTGCTTCGGCCGTCACGACCCGGGACGTTATCAGCGCTCCGACGGACCGGGCCCGCTCCGGAGAGGTCACAAACCGGGTGGCGTCAGGAGACATGGTGGTCAGCCTTCTGGCGACTGCCGCCCAGCTGCCTCGCTCCACCGGCGGGCCTCCGCCGACAGCTTCGTCATCGTCTCCTCCTTCGCGGCGCCGTACCGGGCCCGACTGTCGGGATGCAGCTCGGCTGCACTCTGCTTCGCCACCTCGTACCGGCGGGCGGCGGCGGGGTTGGCCCCGAGGTAGGCGCGGAAGACCCGGTTTCCTTCCGGCACCAGCGACGTGGCGCCGAAAACGTGCAGGTGGTGGCTCCGCTTCCCGGCGGTGTCCTTGGCGAAGAAGAGGTGTTCACCGTCCTCGGGGAAGGCCATGGGGCGATAGACGTACCCGAGCTGCTCGAGTGGCCGGAGATCGGCGACGACCGCGTCGACCTCGGGCACCACCGCCGAGATGTCGATGATGGGCTTGGCCGCCAAGCCGGGGATGCTGGTGGATCCGATGTGCTCGATGCTCAGCGCCTCGGGCAGGGCCTCCGACAACAGCCGCTGTTCGGCCTCGAACAGCTCCGGCCAGGCCGGGTCGTAGGGCACCACCTCGACCACGCGTGCGTCGTCCGTCACGTCGTCACCGTAGCGGCGCGTCCGCCCCACCCCAGCTACGCGTGGGGCGCGCACATGCTCCGGGCGTCGCGTTCCCAGTCGCTTCCCACGAGGGCTACGGGGTAGCCCACCTCCCTGACCCGCTTGTCCTCGGTCTCGACCGAGAACCGCAGCGACAACGGCTCCTGCTGAAAGGCCCGGCCGGAACGCCGTCTTCCCGATCTCTGACGAAGGCAGCCGGAGAGCCCGCGGCTGGACGGAGGCGGTCGGCGGCGGGAGCCGGGCGGACGTAGTCTCCGCTCATGGTGACCGAGACGGATCTGCGCCTGGGCGACGGCCGCACGTTGCACGTCTACGACACCGGCGGTTCGGACCGGCTCCCCGTCTTCTGGCACCACGGCACCCCGAACATCGGGGCCCCGCCCGCGCCCCTGTTCGCGGCGGCCGACCGGCTCGGTCTCCGCTGGGTGTCCCACGACCGCCCGGGCTACGGCGGGTCGACGCCGCTGCCGGGCCGCGACATCGCCTCGGCGGCGGCCGACGTCGCCGCGGTGGCCGACGCGCTGGGCCTCGACCGGTTCGCGGTGCTGGGCCACTCCGGCGGCGGCCCGCATGCCCTGGCCTGCGGCGCGCTCCTGCCCGACCGGGTGGTCGCCGTGGTGGTGGGCGCCGGCCTGGCGCCGCACGGCGCGGCCGGGCTGGACTGGTTCGCCGGCATGGTGCCCGCCGGGGTGGCGTCGCTGCGGGCGGCCGCCGCGGGACGGGCGGCCAAGGAGGCGCACGAGGCTTCGGGCGCCGCGTACGACCCGGAGTTCACCCCGGCGGACCTGGCCGCGCTGCACGGCGAGTGGTCCTGGTTCGACAGTGTGGTGGCCCCGGCGTTGCGGGCCGGCCGGGGCGGGCTGATCGACGACGACCTCGCGTACGTGCACCCGTGGGGCTTCGACCCCGCCGACGTGACGCCGCCGGTGCTGCTGGTGCACGGGGAGCGGGACGGGGTCGCGCCGGTGGCCCACGCCGAGTGGCTGGCCGGCCGCTGTCCCACCGCCGAGCTGCGCCGCTACCCGGAGGACGGGCACATCTCGGTGCTGCGCCACGCCGGGCCGGCGCTGGAGTGGCTGCGCCGGCGCGCCGACGAGGCGTCCGCCCGGTAGCGGTCAGGTCCCCCTGCGTCCCGGCGGCGCCGGGCTGGGCGGACTGCTGCCGGACGAAGCCCTCCCGGCCGGCCCGCGCGTGCAGCGGCCGGCGGACTAAATCGGGTGACCCGGCCGGGACGCGGCGTACACCATCGACGGATGCCGCAGCATCGAGCCGCCGAGCCGGACATCCGGCGCTACTACACCGAGGTCTTCACCGAGGCGGACCGGTTGGACCGGACGCCGCAGGGGCGGTTGGAGGCGTACCGCACGCGCGACCTGCTCACCCGGCTGCTGCCGGCGCCGCCGGCCGACGTGCTGGACGTCGGCGGTGGCCCGGGCGCGTACGCGGGCTGGCTCGCCGCGGCCGGGCACCGGGTGCACCTGGTCGACCTGGTGCCCGCGCACGTTGCGGCGGCCCGGGCCGCGTACCCGGGGATCGCCGCGACGGTGGGTGACGCCCGGAAGCTGCCGCTGCCCGACGACGCGGCCGACGCGACCCTGCTGCTCGGCCCGCTCTACCACCTGCCCGACCGGGCGGACCGGGTGGCGGCGCTGCGCGAGGCGGCCCGGCTGACCCGGCCCGGTGGTCCGGTCGTCGCGGCCGTGATCAGCCGCAACGCGGCCCTGATGGACCTGACCGCCCAGGGGCGGGTGGACGAACACAACCGTCACCTGCTGCGCGAGGAGTACGCCACCGGGGTGAACGACCCGCGGACCGGGTTCACGACGGCCTACTTCCACCGCCCGGAGCAGCTGGTGGACGAGTTCGTGGCGGCCGGCCTGCCCACCCCCGCCGTGTACGGGGTGGAGGGTCCCCTGTGGCCGCTGCTGAACGCGCTCGGTACCGGCCCGGCCGAGCAGCTCTTCGCCGACGCCGTGGCCTGCGCCGAGACGTTCGAGCGGGATCCCGCAGTGCTCGGGGCCAGCGCGCACCTGCTCGCGGTGGCCCGCGCCGGAGCGGGCGGGAGCCGGCCCGCCGGCGGCTGACATCTGCACAGCGACGCGCCGCGCACCGAGGGTGACCAGCCCCGCGTGCACGTGTTATTCTCCGGCGTCGATCTACCGTGCGGACCCGACCGGGTCGCTGCCGGAAGGACACCTCCCCCGATGCCGGTCGTAGCCGCCACGACCCTGCCGCCGTCCCCGCTGGACCGGCCGGCGGGCGGCGCGTTCACCCTGATCTTCACGACCCTGCCGGCGCTTCTCCGGCTCACCTGCGGGCTGGTCGCCGCGGTGGTCGCGCTGCCCGTGCGCACCCCGCCGGTCCGGGTTTCCCTGCTGGTCCCGGCGATCGTCGCGCTCACCGCCTGGTCCGTCTGGTACGCCGTCCGCGCGCTCCGGTACGGGTTCACCGGCCCCCTGGTGGCCGGCGACGTGGCGCTGACCACCGCGGCCGGGCTGGCGATTCCCTGGCTGGTCGCGCCGGAGGTGCTGCCCGGCGAGGGGAGCTGGATGGCGGTGCTGGCCAGCACGACCGTGATCAACGCGCAGGCCACCGCCCCGGCCCGCTGGTCGGTTCCGGCCGGGCTGCTGGTCACCGCCGGCTACGCGACCGGCGCCTCCCTCGCCGGCAACCCGGTCGAGGCGCGCGCGCACGCCGGGACGCTGCTGGTCCAGACCGGCTGCACGGCGGTGATGACCGCGGTGATGCGCCGCCGGATCGGGCGCGCCGACGCGGCCTTCGCGGAATACCAGCGGCTCTCGCGGGACGCCGTGGTGGGGCGGGCCGCCCGGGAGGCCGAGCGGCGGCAGAACCGGGACCTGCACGACACCGTCCTCGCCACGTTGACCATGGTCGGGCTCGGCGCGGTGCCCGGCCCGTCCGGAGCGCTGCGCGAGCGGTGCGCGGCCGACCTGCGTAGCCTCACGGCCCTGGCCGACGCGCGCGCGACGCCGGGCGGCGCGGTGGCCCTCGACGAGCGCCTGCGGACGGTCCTGGCGCGGCTGCCCGAGCTGACCGTGGACGCGACGCTCGCGCCGTGCCGGGTGCCCGCGACGGTCGCCGCGGCGCTCGCGGACAGCGCCGCCGCCGCGCTGGCCAACGTGGTCCGGCACGCGCCGGGCGCCGCCGCCACGGTGCGCCTGACCGAGGACGCGGAGGCCGTCGTGGTCGAGGTGGCCGACGACGGCCCCGGCTTCGACCCGGCCACCGTCCCGGCCCACCGGTACGGGCTGCGCGAGTCGATCCACGGCCGGATGATCTCGGTGGGCGGCCGCGCGGTCGTGACCTCCGCCCCTGGCGCCGGCACCCGCATCCGGCTGGAGTGGTCCGGTGTCCACTGAGGTGGGGGCGGTCGGGACCGGCACGGCGGGTCCGACGATCGTGCGGCAGCGGGCGCCGGAGCACGCCGGCCCGGGGGCGGCAGCGACCGCGGCGCACGCGGTGGGCGACGCCTCGGACCGGGGCGCCCGGATCGCGGCGGTGGTCATCGCGCTGGCCTGGCACCTGGCGATCGGGTTGCCGGCGCTGCTCAACTCGTGGTCCCGGCTGGCCGCCCCGCCGGTGGTCGCCGCGGGCTGGCTGGTGACCGCGGCGGTCGGCGTCGCGGCCGGCGTACGCCTGCTGCGCGGCGGGCTGCCGCCGGCCCGGCTGCTGGCGGTGGCGCTGCTGCTCGTCGACGGGGTGGTCTTCGCGGCGGCCGGTGAGCGGCAGCTCTTCACCGCGGGCAACTGGGTGTGGGGCGGGCTGGCGTGGTTCTTCCTGCTGGTGCTGTGGCGGCGGCCGGTGGGCTGGCTGCTCGCGCTGCTCGGCGCGCACGCGGCGATCGCCCTGGCCGCGGTGGTCCTGCACGACGCGACCGCCCCGGCCGACCTCAGCCGCTACGCGATGTACGTCTACGGCATCTCGTCGCTGCCGGTGGCGGTCTTCGCCGGGGCGGCGGCGATCGCGGCGCTGGCTCGGGACCGGGCCTCGACCGCCGCGGCGGCCCTGGCCGTGGAGGCGGAGCGGGACGCGGCGGAACAGGCCCAGCGGGACCGGCAGGCGCGCCTGGCGCTGGCCAGCGGCACCGCCGAGGAGGTGCTGGCCGCCCTCGCGGCCGGCGACGCCGACCCGGCCGACCCGGCGGTACGGGGCCGCGCCGGGCTGGCGGCGGCCCGGCTGCGCCGGCTGATCGCCGAGTCGGACGATGTGCCGGATCCGCTGCTGCACGAACTGCGCGCCGCCGCGGACCTGGCGGAACGGAACGGCCTGCCGATCGAGCTGGTCGCCGTCGGGGCGCCGCCGGAGCTGCCGGTCGAGGTCCGCCGGCGGCTGGCCGACCCGGCGACGGCGGCCCTCGCCGGCGCCCGGGGCTGGGCCCGGCTGACCGTGGTGGCCGGCCCGGACGAGGTGGTGGTCAGCCTCGTCACCCCGGACCACGACGGGCCGGACGCGACCGGCCCGCCGGGCGGGGACGGGGACGGGCCGGTGGAACACCTGCACGAGCGGGACGGGGAGATCAGATGGACGCAGACCCGGTGGCGGAGGACGTGACCGGCGGGCCGCCGGTGGGCGTGGCGATCGTGGACGACCATCCGGTCGTGATCGACGGGGTACGGGCCTGGCTGGCCGGCGAGCCGCGGCTGCGCGTGCTGGCCACCGGGGACGACCCGGACGTGGTGCTGCGGGCCGCCCCGGAGGCCGAGGTGGTCCTGCTCGACCTGCGGCTGCACGGGCGGATGGTGCTCGACAAGCTCGCCGAGCTGAGCGCCACGGGCCGCCGGGTGGTGGTCTACTCCGAGCACACCGACCCGGAGACGATGCTGGCCGCGCTGGACGCCGGCGCGGTGGCCTTCCTGGCCAAGCACGAGGGCCGGGAGCACTGCGTGGCCACCGTCCTCGCCGCGGCGAGCGACCGGCCGTACGTGCCGCCGGCGCTGGCCGGGGCGATCGTGGGCGATCCGCGCCCGGACCGGCCGGCCCTGTCGGACAAGGAGCGCGAGGCCCTGCTGCTGTGGTTCCAGTCGATGTCGAAGGCGTCGGTGGCGCGCCGGATGCGGATCAGCGAGCACACCGTGAAGCAGTACGTGGACCGGGCGCGGATCAAGTACACCCGGGCGGGGCGGCCGGCCGCCACCAAGGCGGCGCTGCTCGCCCGGGCGATTGAGGACGGACTCGTCCGGCCGGAAGATATCGGCATCTACCGGTCACAGGCGTCCGCCGACCGGCCGACCCCCTAACGGGTGTCATGACAGCCGCCCCGGGGTGGGCCAGGCTCGACGTATCGCCAACCGCCACCGGGAGGTCGTGACCGTGCAGGAGGACGCCGCACCCTTCTTCATCGGGCCCCACCGCTTCGACGCGGATGACGACCCCACCCGTCCCCTGCTCGACCGCCGCTACGCGCTGCTCCCGGAGCCGGGCGAACGACTGCTCGGGCAGCACCGGCTGCTGGTGGCCGGTCACCTGCTCGGCCCCACCGACGACCTCCGGTCCTGGGCGCTGCCCACCCCGGCGGCGGTCACCGTGACCGACCGGCGGCTGGCGTACGTCTGCACCGGCTCCGAGCTGTCCCTGGTTTCCGGGCGGGACGGCCGGACGGACGCCCGGCACCGGCGCCCGGTCCGGCTGTCCCGCCTGGTCAGCGGCCAGATCCGGTGGCAGTGGCCGTCCCGGCTGGAGCTGGCCGAGAGCCCTGACGGCACCGGCGAGCTGCGGGTGGTCTGCGACGCGCTGCGCACCATCCGGCAGCCGGCGCTGGCGCTCGCCGGCCCGGTCGACCTGGTCGCCGCGCTGGCCGGGCAGGTACGCCGCTCGGTGGCCGCGTTCCGGCTGGCCCGCCCCGAACTGGTCGACCTCTCCCCGCCGGAGCGGGACACGCTGGCGGTCCGGATGAGCCCGACGCCCGGCCCGACCCGGGGTGCGGTGACCCTGCCGGGTTCGCTGCCGGTCGAGTTCCTGTCCCGGGACGACTACTACCGCCCGGCGGTGGCGGAGCCGCTGGCCTGGCCCCGCCAGGACGTGCCGGCCCGGGACCGCCCCGGTTCCGCCTGCTGACCCGCGCCCGGCCGGCCTGGCCGGCGGGCGCCGTCAACGAACCGGTCAGGAGGTCGGGGTGCGGCGACCCGGGCGGTCCAGCTCGGCGGCCTGCTCCGGGGTGGGCGCGGTGCCGCCCAGGTGGGCCGGCTGCCACCAGGCGTCCGGGCCGGCGGGCTGGTCCGGATATTCGCGCTGGGCCTGGTCGACCAGCGCGGTGAGCCGGGTGCGCAGCTCGGCGGTCAGGGCGTTGCCGTCCGGGTGGGCGGCCGGGTCGATCGGCTCGCCCACGAGGATGGTGATCGGCGTGTGCCGGCGGGTGAGGGTGCGCGGCCTGCCCTTGGTCCACAGCCGCTGGGTGCCCCAGAGCGCGACCGGCAGCAGCGGCACGGCGGCTTCCTGCGCCATCCGGGCCGCGCCGTTCTTGAGGTCCTTGACCATGAAGGAGCGGCTGATCGTCGCCTCGGGGAACACGCCGACGACCTCGCCGCGGCGCAGCGCGCTCACCGCCGAGGCGTACGAGCCGGCGCCCGCGGCCCGGTTGACCGGGATGTGCTTCATGCCGCGCATCAGCGGGCCGGAGACCTTGTGCCGGAAGACGGAGTCCTTGGCCATGAACCGGACCAGCCGGCCGGAGTCCCGGGCGCCGTACCCGCAGAAGATGAAGTCGAGGTAGCTGACGTGGTTCGAGGCCAGCACCGCCCCGCCGGTGCGCGGCACGTGGTGGCTGCCCTCGACGCGCAGGCGCAGGTCGAGAGCGCGGAACATCGTCTTGGCGGCGAGGATCACGGGCGGGTACACGAGTTCCGACATCCGCCAACTTTACCCCGGGTAGGTTACGCGACCGTAGGGGCGAAAGTCGCCCCGCTCTGCCGTTGGCAGAGCGGGTCGTGGTGACCGGGGCACAGCGGCCAGCATGGCCGGATGACCGATCGCGCCGTAGTGCTCTGGATCCACGGCGGCGGGTGGCGGGCCCGCTCCGACGAGGACGGGGCCGCGCTCGCCCCGCTCGGGCTGCGGGTGGTACCTGCGACCTACCGCTTCTCGGCCGAGGCCCGCTGGCCGGCCCAGCTCGACGACGTCCGCGCCGCCGCGCGGGCCGCCCGCGCCACGGCGGGCGGGCTGCCGCTGCTGGTCGGGGGCGACTCGGCCGGGGCCATGCTGGCCCTGCACCTGGGCCTGCGCGGGGTGGACCGGCCGGGCGACGTCCGGGGCGTCCTCGCCTACTGGGCGCCGGTCGACCCGCTGGACGCGGAGTGGCGGCGGCTGCGCCGGCACGACGACCCGTGGGCGGACCTGCTCGGCCACCCACCCGCCGAGGGCGACCCGGCGACCGTCGACGCCACCGTGGCCAGCCACCTGGGTTCCGGCGTGCCGGTGCTGCTGGTGCAGGGCCGCGACGACGCCGCGGTGCCGGCCGCCCAGTCGGTCGGGCTGGCCGGCCGGCTGCTCGCCGCCGGCCACCCTACGCACCTCTGGCTCACCCACGGCGGGCACGCGCTGGACCTGGCCCGTCCGGACATCCGGGCGGTGACCGCCACGTTCCTGGACAACGTCCTCCCGCCGGCCTGAGCCGACTACGGTGCAGGGCATGCCCGACCTCACCGCGATCGTCATCCACTGCCGCGACCCCTACCTGCTCGCCCCGTTCTGGAGCACGGTGACCGGGCTGCCCGTGGTCGAGGAGGACCGGGCGAAGCTCGCCGACCGGTCGCTGGAGCCGGACGAGTCGGTGCTGCTGCGCGACCCCGCCGGCCGCCGGCCCGACGTGTGGATCAGCCCCGTCGACGACCTGCCGGGCGCCGGGCGGATCCACCTGGACCTGGTCGGCGACGCGGAGGAGCGGGCCGCCGTGCTGGAGGCGGGCGCGACGGTCGTCCGCGAGCTGCCCCGGTGGACCGTGCTGGCCGATCCCGAGGGCAACGAGTTCTGCCTGCTCCCCCGCAGCGAGGCGCACGGCGACTCGCTGCTGCCCGGGCACTGAGCCCCGACGGCGCGCCGCCGGCCGGGCGGCCGGCGGCGCGCAGGTTCCTGCGGGTCAGGAGCCGGCCTGGTGCTCCAGATCCAGCCGGCCCCGGGCGAAGGCGTCCACCCGGCCCCACCGGCCCGGGATGTCCAGCACCTCGATCCGCCCCATGCCGACCGGCAGCTGCGGGTCCACCGCGAGGTGCCCCTCGTGCGGCTCCAGCCCCAGCATGGTCCGGATCAGCAGCAGCGGCGCGCCGGTCGACCAGGCCTGCGGGCTGCACGCCGTCGGATACTCCACCGGGAACTTCGTGAGCTCCCGCGGGTAGCCGCCGAACGCCTCCGGCAGCCGCCCGTCGAAGTACCGCGCCGCGTCCAGGATGCCGCTGGCGATGGTCGCGGCCTCCTCGGCGAAGCCGTACCGGCGTAGGCCCCAGGCGACGAACGAGTTGTCGAACGGCCAGATCGTGCCGTTGTGGTAGCCGATCGGGTTGTAGCGCACCTCGCCCTCGGCCAGCGTGCGCACCCCCCAGCCGGAGAAGAGCCGCGGGCCGACCAGGTGCGCGGCGATCTGCGCGGCCCGGTCCTCCCGCACGATGCCGCTCCACAGCAGGTGGCCGATGTTGGAGCTGAGCACGTCGCACTGCCGGCCGTTCGGGTCCAGCCCCAGGGCGTAGAAGCCGCCGTCGGCGACCCACCAGTCCCGGTTGAACCGCTCCTTCAGCTCCGCGGCCTCGCGTTCCAGCTGGTCGGCGTACGCCGGGTCGTCCCAGAACTCCCGGGCCATGCGCGCGGCCCGCGTCTTCGCGTCGTACGCGTACCCCTGCACCTCGCAGGTGGCCCGGGGGAACGGCGGCAGCGTGCCGTCGGAGTACGAGAGGGAGTCCCACGAGTCCTTCCAGCACTGGTTCTCCAGGCCGGTGTCGCTGTTGCGCCGCTCGTACCAGATGTAGCCGTTGCCGACCAGGTCGGCGTAGTCGTCGATCCACTTCAGCGCGGCCCGGCACTCCCGTTCCAGCTCCTTGACCAGCGCGACGTCGCCGCTCCACTTCTCGTACTCGTCGAGCAGCACGATGAACAGCGGCGTCGCGTCCACCGAGCCGTAGTACGGCGAGTGCGGCTGCTCCTCGAAGGCGGCGGTCTCGCCGTAGCGCATCTCGTGCAGGATCCGCCCCGGGTCCTCGTCGCGGAAGTCGTCGAACCGGGTGCCCTGCAACGCCGCCAGGATGCGCAGTGTGGTCTTCGACATCTCCGGCGCGAACGGCAGCACCTGCAGGCAGGTGAGGATGCTGTCCCGGCCGAACATGGTCATGAACCAGGGCAGGCCGGCGGCCGGCAGGGTCTGCCCGCCGAGCGAGAGCGGCGAGAACCGCAGCGCGGCCAGGTCGATGAGGCTGCGCCGGTACGTCGAGGCCACCCGGCCGTGCTCGCTGTTCACCTTCGGCGCCTTGGCGATCCACTGCTCGAGGTCGTGCTGGAGGGCCAGCCGCTCGGTGCCGTGCGCCCGCAGCCCCATCCGCAGGTCCCGGCCGCCCGGCCCGACGGCGTGGGTCTGCACGTCGATGGAGGTCTCCCACTGCTCGTTCGGTTCGAGGTGGAGGGTCCAGGCGAAGCCGTTGCGGTCGTAGCGGGCCGGGCGGGAGGCGGAGATGACCGTCTCGCGCCGGAAGTTGCCGCGCCGGTAGCCGAGCCGGAGCTTGTCCGCCTCGGCCTCGGCGTACGTCTCGCCCTTCTTGTTCAGGACCTCGTCCTTGACCTGGAACAGGTCGGCGAAGTCGGCGCCGGCGTCCATCCGGATCTCCAGGTCCACGGCCTTCTCGTCGTGGTTGAGGATGGTCAGCGACTCCCGGAAGCTGCCGCCCACCGCCCGCTCCCGGATGATCGACAGCTTGGCGTCGATGTAGTGCGTGGCCATCCCCGGCACCAGGAAGAACCGGGCCTCGTAGTACTGGAGGTCGTCGTAGGAGAGGGCGTTCAGGCGTTCACCGTTGACGGTCAGCACCCATTTCGACAGGAACCTCATGTCGAGCGAGAAGAGGCCGGTCGGCTCGCTGGGCGTGGCCTCGATGTCACCGGTGTCCTCGGAGACCACGAACGTGTTGCCGTCCAGGATCCGGATGGTGTTGCTCGCGGCCATCAGGCAGCCCTCCTCTGGAACGCGTGGTGTGGCCCCCGTGACTCCGGCGGACCGGGAAAGATCCGCTCGACCTGCAACACCAGGCGCAGGTCGCCGGAGACGGTCATGTCCCCCCGCAGCAGAGCCGCGATGGTGTTCTCCTCGCCGCTGACCAGCTCACCGAAGAGGCGCGGCTCGGTGCCGATCACGGTGTCGGCCTCCTGGTCCTCCTGGCGGACCCGGAGGTTGCCCCGGTCGATCTCCAGCAGCCAGTGCGTGGTCTGCGGTCCCTCGTGCAGGTCGAACCGGAGGGTTCCGGAGGTCTTGACCAGCAGCGGTTCGAACCCTCGCCGGTCCAGGTCCTCGAAAAATCTCGTGGTCGTGTCCATCGGGCGTACTCCTCCCGCGATCCGCGGCCTCCGACGTTCGAGAACGGGTCCCCGCCGGGGTACGGGGTCAACCTCGCCCGGTTCGGGTGAGGCACCCGCCAGTTGGCCCGGACGTGCGAAACGCCGGCCCCCGAACCGGGGGCCGGCGTTACCGCGGCGGACGAGTCAGTTGTTCGGGTCGTCGGCGCTGACGTCCGCGAGCACCGACTGGGGCTCCCGCTCGACGGCCAGGTCACCGATCGACACCAGGCCGATCAGGCGGCCGTCCTCGGTCACCGGCAGCCGGCGGACGCCGTAGGTGCGCATGAGGTCGGCGGCGGCCACCGCGTCGTCGTACTGGCTGACCGTCACCACGTCCTTGCTGGTGATCTGGTCGAGCTTCGTCGTGTCGGGATTCAGGCTCTCGGCCACGCCTCGCACCGTGATGTCCCGGTCCGTGACGATGCCGACCACGTTGTCGTTGTCGGTCACCACCACGTCGCCGATGGCGCTGTCGCGCATCTCCTGCGCCGCGGCGGTGAGGGTGTCGCTGCCGTCCATCGTCACCAACCGGGTCGTCATGAACTCTCCGACCGTTGTCATGGTGCTCCCCTCTCGGTGTCGGCACCGCGGTCTACCCGGCGGCGCGGACAAGGTAACCGGGGGGCCGGCACCGGTCAGGCGCGCGGCGGCCTCCCGTAGAGCCGCTCGACGTGCAGCCGGAGCACCAGCCTGCGCTCGGCCACCATGGCCCGCCGGAAGTCGTCCCAGTCCGGGTGTTCGCCCTGCACCGCCCGGTAGAGCCCGACCAGTTCCTCCACGGTCGGGTCGTCCGGCCGTTCCGCCACCGGGGTCAGCTCGGCCCGGGCCTCCACCACCGCGTACGCCCAGCCGTCCTCGCTGCTGACGTGGAAGCTGGCCCGGGGGTCGCGGCGCAGGTTCGCGGTCTTCGCCCGGCCGTCGGTCACCGAGATCCGGATCAGCCCCGCGTCCCGGTCGTAGGAGTGGACCACGGTGGACAGTTGGGGCCGGCCGTCGCGCTTCAGGGTGGCGAGCACGCCGAGCCGGCGGCTCGCCACGAGGTCGGCCAGGGCCGGCCCGGTTCGCTCGTCCGCCACTTTTCAGCGCCCTTCCGCGGCGACGAGTTCGGCGAGCTGCACGGCGTTGAGCGCCGCGCCCTTGCGCAGGTTGTCGTTGGCGCAGAACAGGGCGAGGCCGTGCTCGACGGTCTCGTCGGCCCGGATCCGCCCGACGTAGGTGGGGTCCTGGCCGGCCGCCTCCAGCGGGGTCGGCACCTCGTGCAGCGCCACACCCGGCGCGCCGTCGAGCAGCTCACGGGCCCGGGCCGGGGTGATCGGGCGGGCGAAGCGCGCGTTGATCTGGAGGGAGTGGCCGGTGAAGACCGGCACCCGGACGCAGGTGCCGGAGACCTTGAGACCGGGGATCTCCAGGATCTTCCGGCTCTCGTTGCGCAGCTTCTGCTCCTCGTCGGTCTCGTTGGAGCCGTCGTCGACGATCGAGCCGGCCAGCGGGAGGACGTTGAAGGCGATCGGGCGGGCGAACGAGCGCGGCGCGGGGAACTCCACGGCCGACCCGTCGAAGGCGAGCCCGGCGGCGTGCTCGGCGACCTTGCGGACCTGCTCGTCCAGCTCGGCCACGCCGGCCAGGCCGGCACCGGACACCGCCTGGTAGGTGGCGACCACCAGGCTGACCAGCTCGGCTTCCTGGTGCAGCGGGCGCAGCACCGGCATGGCGGCCATGGTGGTGCAGTTCGGGTTGGCCACGATGCCCTTGGGCCGGTCGGCGACGGCGTGCGGGTTGACCTCGGCGACCACGAGCGGCACCTCGGGGTCCATCCGGTACGCCGAGGAGTTGTCGATGACGACCGCGCCGGCCCCGGCGACCCGGGGTGCGAGCTCCCGGGCGGTGCCCTTGCCCGCCGAGAACAGCACGATGTCCAGCCCGCGGTAGTCCGCGGTGGCCGCGTCCTCGACGGTGACCTCGCCGTCGCGCCAGGGCAGCGTGCGCCCGGCCGACCGGGCCGAGGCGAACAACCGCAGCTGCTCCGCCGGGAAGTCGCGCTCCGCCAGCACCTGCCGCATCACGCCACCGACCTGGCCGGTGGCCCCCACAATGCCGATCCTCATGCCCGCGAGGCTACCCAGCCGGGCGGGGCCGGCGGGAAGCCTTTCCCCGCGCGCGGGCCGCCGGCCGCCGACCGGGCCCTTCGCCGATCGAGGCGTCGACCTGCAACGACACCGGCCGGCGACGGGCCGTTGGTGGAGAATCGCCCGTCTTCCGGGGCTCGGGCCGCAGCATCCGCGTCCCCGGGCCGCGCGCGCGGCGACCGGGGGACGCGACGGGAATCACATCCCGGGCCCCGGCGCGGCGGCGTCCGGGTCGAACACCGCCACGCGCCGAGCCGGTCAGGACCGGTGGTCGACCACGTCGCCGAGGCCGGCGGCCACCAGCTCGTCCCGGATCACCGCCGAGTCGCCCTCGACGACCAGGGTGAGCGACTCCGGGTGCAGGTGGGCGGCGGCCGCCGCGGACACCTCCTCGACGGTCGCGGCGAGCAGCGCCTCGCGCAGCTGGGCGTGGTAGTCGTCCGGCAGGTCGTGCACCACCAGCGTGGTCAGCGCCGAGGCGATGGCCCGGGGGCTCTGCAGCTCGACGGAGAGCTGGCCGGCCCGCCAGGAGCGCGCCACCGCCAGCTCGTCCTCGGTCACCCCGGTCAACTGGGTACGCGACACCTCGCCCACCGCCTCGACCAGGGCCGGCGCGGTCACCGCCGTCTGCACCCCGGAGCTGATGGCGAACCGGCCGAACCGGCGGGACGAGGCGAAGTCGCCCCGGATCCCGTACGTGTAGCCACGCACCTCGCGGATCAGGTGGTTGAGCCGGGAGGTGAAGGCCCCACCGAGCACCGTGCCGGCCAGCGTCATCGGCACGTGGTCCGGGTGGGCGCGGTGCGGCGACGGGTGCCCGAGGCGGAGCGTGGACTGCACCGAGCCGGGACGGTCGACCAGGATGATCCGCCGCCGGTCGGACACCGGCGCCTCGATCGGGCCGCCCCGGTCCGCCGCCGCGCCGCCGGCCCCGGTGAACACCGTCGCGGCGAGCGCGTCGAGGTCGATCCGGTCCAGGTCACCGGCGACGATCAGCGTGCCCGGGCGGATGAACCACTCGGAGTGGAAGACGGTGACGTCGTCCACGTCCAGGCCGGCCACGCTCTCCGGGTCGCCGTACATGGGGCGGCCCCAGCGGTTGTCCGCGCCGAACAGGTCGGCGCGCAGCACGGCGTCGGCCCGCGGGCCCGGGTTCGCCCAGTCCATCCGCAGGGCGGTCGCCTCGTCGTCGCGGACCCGCCGCACGTCGGCCGGGTCGAGCTTCGGCGTGCGCACCGCCTCGGCGAGCAACTCCACGGCGGCGCTCAGCCGGTCCACCGGCACCTGCACGCTGACCTGGAACGAGTCCCAGTCCAGGCCGGTCACCAGCTCGGTGCCGAGCGCCTCGATGGCCAGGGCGTACGCGGTGGCGTCCCGCTGCGCGGTCCCCTCCTCCAGCGCCTTGGCCAGCACCCCGCCGAGCCCCTCCTTGCCGACCGGCTCCCGGCCGGCGCCGCCGTCGAGCAGCAGCAGCGCGACGGCGAGGTTCTGCCCGGGCAGGTGCGCGGCGACGACCTGCCCGCCGGCGGCGGACCGGCGGACGACCTGCGGGAACCGGTACGGGCGGGCGGCGCCCGGCCCGGGACGGGTGGCGATCAGCGTCATGAGGTCTCCTCGGGCAGGTAGGTGAGGGTCGCCCGGTCGGCCGCGCCGAGCAGCTCGGTGGCCTGCTCGGCGACCTGCTCGGCGGTGACGGCGAGCCAGGCGGGCAGCCGCTCGCCGGCCCGGGCCGGGTCGCCGAACTGGGTGGCGTACCGGCCGAGGGTGTCGGCACGGCCGTCCACCGTGGACATCTGCCGCCACCACATGGTGCTCAGCAGCGCCTTGGCCCGGTCCAGCTCGGCGGCGGTCACCGGCACGGTGGCCAGCTCGTCGACCACCTCGGCCAGCCCCTCGCACAGCCGGTCGCCGGACACCCCGGGTCGGGCCGTGGCGGTGGCGATGAGCGGCGCCGGCGCGTGCGCCAGGTCCACCCCGTACGCCCCGACGAGGTCCGGCTGGGCGATCCGCTCGCCGTCGGCGAGCCGCTGGTAGAGCCGGCTGCCCCGGCCGCTGCCCAGCACGGTGGCGAGCACGGTGGTCACGTCGTACCCGGGGGTGCCGAAGGCGTGGGTGCGGTGCGCGACGTAGACCCGGGGAGCGGGCACGTCGGCGGTGACCGTCTCCACCGCGGGCCGGCCGGTGGCCGGGACGGCGCGCCCGTCCGGGGCCGCCGGGATGTCCTCGCGCGACGGCAGCCCGCCGAAGTACTTGTCGGCCAGCGCGAACACCTCGGCGGCGGTGGTGTCGCCGACCACGGTCAGCACCGCGTTGTTCGGCGCGTACCAGGTGCGGTGGAACGCCTGGAAGGTGGCCAGGTCGGCGGCGTTCAGGTCGGCCATCGAGCCGATGGTGGCGTGGTGGTAGGGGTGCCCGGGCGGATAGAGCAGCGGCAGCAGCCGCAGCCAGGCGTCGCCGTACGGCACGTTCTCGTAGCGCTGCCGGCGCTCGTTCTTCACCACGTCCCGCTGGTTGTCCAACGTCTCCTGGGTCAGCGCCGGGACCAGCCCGCCCATCCGGTCGGCTTCCAGCCAGAGCGCCAGCTCCAGGTGCTCGGCCGGGACCGTCTCGAAGTAGTTGGTCCGGTCCGGGTTGGTGGTGGCGTTGAGCGAGCCGCCGGAACCCTGGATGAACCTCATGTGCTCGGTCTTCGCCACGTTGACCGAGCCCTCGAACATCAGGTGCTCGAAGAGGTGGGCGAAGCCGGTCTGGCCGGCCGGTTCGTGGCGGGAACCCACGTCGTACCAGATGTTCACGGCGACGGCGGGAGCGGTGCGGTCCTCGCTCACCACCACGCGCAGGCCGTTGTCCAGTCGGGTCGTCTCGATCGGCCAGGGGTAACCGCTGTCGGGCATGGCACGACGCTATCCGATCTCGCGGGTGGAAAGGTGACGTGCGGGGAGCATCGTCGCCGCGCGCCGGGGTACTCGCCCGGCATGTCCACCCCCGCATCGTCCGCGGTCGAACGCGCCGCCCTCCTGCTCGCCCGGCTCCGGGGCGCCCGGCTGCTGCATCCCGCCGGCCGCACCTTCTCCGCCGAGGTCCTGATCTGGGGTACGCCGGGCCCGCCGACCGGCGTGCCGCTGCTCGACCTGCCGGGCCGGTGGCCGGCGACGGTGCGCCTGTCGAAGGGCGTGCCCACCCCGGGGAGCTGGCCGGACGTGCTGGGCGTGGGAATCCGGCTGCACCGCGACCCGGAGCCGCCGGTGGACCTGCTGGCCAGCTCCAGCGCCGCCGCACCGGTGCTGCGCCACCTGCCGCTGCCCCGGCGCGGCTTCACCGGGACGTACACCTCGATCATGTCCTACCGGGCGGGCCGGCGGCGGTTGTACCTGGCCGTGCTGGCCGACCCCGACTCGCCGGAGCTGGGCCGGGGCCTGGCCGAACTTCCGGCGGGGGCCGGCGACGACGGGCCCCGGCTGGTGCTGGCGGTGGCTTCGGCGGTCGGGCCGTGGCGGCCGTTCGGCGAGGTGCGCCTCGGCGGCCGGCGCGACGCCCGGCAGGACGCCGCGCTGGCCTTCGATCCGATCGGCAACGTGCCGCCGGGCCTGCGCCTGGCCGGTCCGCTCGCGTGGTTGCGGGAGACCACCTACCGGGGTTCCCAGCGGGGTCGGGGGGTCCCGGTCAGTCGGGCGGCTCGGCGGCGGGGGTGACGGTCTCGTCGGAGGTCCGGTGCTCCAGCACCGTGTCCGGTGCGGCGTTCCGGTCCTCCTCCCGGATGTCCGATTCGGCGAGGATCGCGTCGGCCTGCGCCTCCGGATCCTCGCTGCCGACCGCCGCCTCCTCGGGCAGCAGGTGGGCGCGGGACTCGATCCGGTCCTGGTCGCTCTGGTGGGAACTCATGCGGTCCCCATACCCCCGGCGGGGCGTGGCGTACCCGACGAGCGGGTGGGACCCGTCCCTGACGTCGGGTACGCTGACGGGCGTGACGCGGTCGTATCGATGGTTTAGGCAGCCGGCTGGAGGAGCCGGTGACTCGACCATGAGCTGACGTCACTTCCTCTTCGAGCCGGCCGGGCAGGGATGATTCCCTGCCCATTCGCTTTTCGAGCAGCCGGCTCGATCCCGGGCGCCGGCCCCGGGCACGGTCGGCGGAAGGAACCCCACCGTGACGACCCCGGACGCCCATCGGGTCATCGACCAGCGGATCGACCGCGTCGTGCCGCTGACCACCCCGGCCCTGCTGCACCACCACCTGCCCCTCGAGGGCTCCCTCGCCGAGGCCGTGGTGGCCGGCCGGCGTGCCGTCGGCCAGGTGCTGGACCGCGCCGACGACCGGCTGCTGGTCGTGGTCGGCCCCTGCTCGGTGCACGACCCCGCCGCCGCCCTGGAGTACGCGGGCCGGCTGCGCCAGGTCGCCGACCGGCTCGCCGACGACCTGCTCGTGGTGATGCGGGTCTACTTCGAGAAGCCGCGCTCGACCGTGGGCTGGAAGGGCCTCATCAACGACCCGGGCCTGGACGGGTCGGGCGACGTGAACACCGGCCTGCGCACCGCCCGGGCGCTCCTGCTCGACGTGCTGCGGCTGGGCCTGCCGGTGGGCTGCGAGTTCCTCGACCCGATCACCCCGCAGTACATCGCCGACACGGTGGCCTGGGGCGCGATCGGCGCCCGGACCGTGGAGAGCCAGGTGCACCGGCAGCTCGCCTCCGGTCTGTCCATGCCGATCGGCATGAAGAACCGCCCCGACGGCAGCATCGCCACCGCGGTGGACGCGATCCGGGCGGCCGGCGTGCCGCACGTCTTCCCCGGCATCGACGTCTCCGGCACCCCGGCGATCATGCACACCCGGGGCAACGCCGACGGGCACCTCGTGCTGCGGGGCGGCGGTGGCCGGCCCAACTACGACGCGGAGTCGGTGGCGGGGGCGCTGGACCTGCTGCGCGCGGCCGGGCTGCCCGAGCGGGTGGTGGTCGACGCGAGCCACGCCAACAGCGGCAAGGACCACCGCAACCAGCCGGTGGTCGCCGCCGACGTGGCCGCCCAGCTCGCCGCCGGCCAGCGCGGCATCGTCGGCATCATGCTGGAGAGCTTCCTCCAGCCCGGCCGCCAGGACCTCGACCCCACCCGCGAGCTGGAGTACGGGAAGTCGGTCACCGACGCCTGCCTGGGCTGGGACACCACGGCGGAGGTCCTCGACCACCTCGCCCAGGCGGTCCGCGCCCGGCGGGCCACCCTCCCCACCCCCGCCTGAGCGGCCGGTGGGACGTTTGACCGATTCGGCCCCGGGTAGCTGGTCGGCGTGACCGACGACGCGCCCGTGACCGAGCAGCCGGACACCCGACAGCTCGACGAACTGCTCGACGACATCTTCCACGGCCAGGAGCGGATCAGTCAGGCGGACATCTACCGCCGGGCGGTGGCCGCCGAACTCCCCGCCGAGCTGCTCACCCGGATCGCCGCCCTGCCACAGGGCGAGTACGCGGTCGACGAGGCGGCCGACCTGCTCGGCGGGACGGTGGCCTGAGCCTTCCGGCGGACGCGGCCAGAGGACGGAGAGGACAGCGCGATGAGCGACCGTAACGAGGAACACGAGCACCCCCCGGCGCTCGGCCAGCCACCGGAGGGCATCGACACGCTGTCGGAGTCCGACTTCGCCGGCGAGCACGACCAGACCGCGGTCTCCGACGACGTCATCACCGGCGAGGACCGCGACGAGCGGGAGCCGGAGGCGTCGCGGGGGTGGGCCGGCGAGGACCACGGCACCACGCCCACCTGAGCGGACCGGAACGTGCGAAGGGGGCCGGCGCGGTGCGCCGGCCCCCTTCGCGTCGTCGGTCACTCGTCCCGGTGCCCACCCTCGGCCGCCTGCTGGGCCATCGCGTACCCCATCTGGAGGAAGTCGGAGGCGGCCACCGCGGTCAGCGCGGTGGCGACGAGCCGGGTCAGCCGGGGCGCCAGCACCAGCCCGCCGGTGAGCCCCGTGGCGACCCAGACCGCCAGGCAGAACGGGCAGCTCAGCAGCTCGCCGAGGGCGTGCCGGGTGGGGCTGCCCTGGTCGCGTACCTGTTCCATCACCTCGCCGCTGCCGATCGGGTGGTCGTACCGGGTGAACGGCGCGCGCAGCGGGCTGGTGATCGCGTCCTTGGAGAGCAGCCGGCTCAGCTTGTGGGTCGCGATCGAGAGGAGCACCACGTCCGCGGGCGCGGGCCGCTCCGGCACCGGGCGGCCGGTCGCCCGGACCAGGCCGACCAGCGACGCGGTGACGGCACCGTAGGTGCCCATGGCCGCCAGGTAGCCGCCCAGCGGCCGGTACTCGTGCGGCGCGTACGCCTGGCGCAGCCGCGCCACCTTCTGCTTCAGGCCACTCCCGGTCACCCGGCCTCCCCTTCTCGTCGTGGCGGCCGGCTCAGCCGGCGTTCAGGTTGTCGGACACCTCGCGGGCGAGGTTGGACAGGATCTCGTCGGCCATGCCGTGGTCGGTGCCGGTCAGGTCGAGCCGGACCCGGGCGCCCCCGGCGTCGGCCGGCTCCACGTCGATGTCCGCCGACCACCCGGCGGACTCGGAACTCCAGCGGGCCCGCATGTCCTCGGCGTCGACCACCTCCACCTGGTGCGTGCCGGAGCGGCGCAGCTCCTCCGGCAGCCAGGCCGACGACCGGTCCGGGTCGGTGGCGGTGCTGAACACCACCTCGGGCGGCGCGGACATGCCGCGCTCGGCGTGGTTGCTCATCAGGCGTCCCGGAGCCGGCTCGGGTCGACCTCCCGGCCCGGGTTCCGGGCCAGGTACTCGGTCTCCAGCTCGGCGGTGCGGCGCAGGTGGTTGGCGAGCGCCGAGTCGGTGGCGTGCCGGAGGGTGTCCAGGCGGGTCCGGTGCAGGCTCTGCATCTCCCGGATCAGGTCCTCGTCGGCGAGTTCGGCGGGGTCCACCCCGAGCAGCTCACCGTCGACCTCGTGGGTGCGGGCGTGGTCGCCGTCCCACTCGGTCACCCGCTGCTCCGGGCTCGCGTCACGGCGTACTGATTCGGTCATCGTCGCCCCCTCGTCTCGTTCGGGCTGGCGTCTAGACGGATGCCCAGCCGGGGTGTCACCAAACCCGACCCACCTACGACACCGCGTCGGAGACGGCCGGTGGGCCCGGTACCCTCGATGGCATGAAGCGGCTCTGGACACCGGCGTGGATCGCCCGCCACGTGGCCATGGTCGTGCTGGTGGTGGGCTTTCTCGGGCTGGGCTGGTGGCAGGTCACCCGGGCCGCCGGTGGCAACACGCTGAGCTTCGGTTACGCGATCGAGTGGCCGGTCTTCGCCGCCTTCGTGGTGTTCGTCTGGTGGCGTGAGCTGCGGCACACGCTGCGGGCGGAGCGCGAGGAGCGGAGCATCCCGGCGCCGTCGGCGGCCGCCGACGCGGAGCCGGCCGCCGCCACCCCGGCGGTACGCCGGCCGGTGCGGGTCAGCCGGGTGCCGGTCGCACCCACCGGCGGGGCCGACGACGGCGAACTGGCCGCGTACAACCGCTACCTTGCATGGTTGAACGCCAACCCGGGCGCGAGGCCCGGCGACTATCCCGGCTGAGGCCGGTGCGGAAGGACGGACGACGGTGGGCGGAGCCCTTACCCGGTACCGCGTGATCGCCTGGATCGTGGGCGTGGCGCTGGTGGTGCTGGTCCTGATCGGCATGCCGCTGAAGTACGGCTTCGACAACCCGACAGTGGTGGCCGTGGTCGGCACCGCGCACGGCTGGCTCTACATGGTCTACCTGGCGCTCACGTTCGACCTGTCGCGCCGGGCCGACTGGCCGCTCAAGCGGATGCTGCTCGTGATGCTCGCGGGCACCGTGCCGTTCGTCTCGTTCTACGCCGAGCGCCGGGTGAGCCACTGGATGGCCGCCGAGCGGGCGACCCGGACCCCGGAGCCGGTGGCCGGCTGACCCGGCCGCTCAGCGGTTCGGCCGCCACGCCTCGGCCGCCGGCGGGGCCCAGCCGCCGTGGCGTGCTCCCTCCCGGGCCCGTTGCAGGGCCCGGGTGACCTGGCCGAACTGCCGCTCGTTGTCGCTGCTGAACAGCAGCACCTCGGTGCCGCGGAGCCGGCCCCACAGCTCGTACGACGGGGGGCGCCAGCGGTCCCCGATCAGCACGAGCAGCAGCGGCAGCAGCCCGACCGCGCCCAGCGTGAGGTACGCCGCCGCGGTGAGCCGTTGCAGCCCGCCGGTGAAGCCGAGCAGCACACCGACCCCGCCGATCAGGGCCGCGGAGACGGCGACCGCCCGGAGTGCGAGGCGGTCGTGCGGCCCGCGGGCCGTCCAGAGCTGGGTGATCTCGGCGACCGGCCAGCTGTTGCGGCCCACGGTGAAGCGCTCGCCGGTCACCACGATGCCCGGCCGGGCGTAGAGCAGGGTGGATGAGGCCGCGCCCGGCGACCGGGGCGGGCGGGTGGTGGAGCCATCGGTCTGCACGGCGGCCTCCCGGGGGTTCGCGGTTGGGGCCTCCGCGCCGCCGGCGTTGCCGCGCGGCGGGATTCCCGAACTCCGCGCTTCATTGTGTTGCGGCCGCGCCACCGGACCGGGCGTTCTCCCTGGCCACGCGCCTGCCGCCGGACCCGGCGAGCGCCGGGAAACAGGAGCGATTTCCACCTTTGTCGTCATTTGGCGGCGCAGTGCCTGGCGACATCCGTTCAGAACGACGAATCGGGCCACTGGTGCGATCCGCCCACCCGACTCCGGCCCCACAACGGCCCGCACGCGAAACGGTCACCAAGGGTCACCAGCCTCGGTGGCACTTCCTGACACTTTGCCAACTTTCGCCCCTGCTTCAACTCCCCGTCACTCCGGTCACGGGTTAGGTTGGGCAGGCCGGTCCGGTCGACCGCCATCCACCCGGATGGCCCCGGGCCGGTGTCGCCGGGGCGGAACGCCGCACCGGCGAGGAGTCGGAGAGGAGCTTTCCGCTCTTGTCGTCCTTACGGATCCTGCTGCGCTCGTTGGCGGTGGCGGGCCTCTCGGCCACGCTGCTCGCCCCGGCGACGGTGGCTCGCGCCGAGCCCACCCCCGCCGAGCTGACGAAGCAGATCGAGAAGTCCTCGACTGAGCTGGAGCGAATCGTCGAGTCGTACAACAAGCTCAACGAGGAGATCAAGGCCAACAAGGCCACCGCGGCCAGGTTGCAGGCCAGGATCGGCCCGTTGCAGGAGCAGGCCGAGCGGAGTCGCGCCGATGTCGGCGCCATCGCCGCCACGGCCTACAAGACCGGAGGCATGCGCACCATGCAGGCCCTGCTGGACCCGGGCGGCGCCGCCACGCTGCCGGACCGGCTGGGCACCCTGGACCAGTTGACCCGCCAGCGGCAGCAGACCATCACCGGCTTCACCGAGAGCCAGCGTCAGCTGATCGACCAGAAGACCCGGCTCGACGCCACGCTGGCCCGGGAGGCGGCGCAGGCCAAGCAGTTGGTCGCCGGCAGGAAGAAGATCGAGGGGGACCTGGCCCGCCTCTACGAGCTGCGCCGCAAGGCGTACGGCCGGGCCACCGAGGCGCCCACGCGATCCAGCTCCGCCGGCAACGCCCCGGCCATCTCCGGTTCCGCCGGCGTGGCCGTGCGCTACGCCTACGGCGCGATCGGCAAGCCGTACGGCTACGGCGACGAGGGCCCCGGCAGCTACGACTGCTCGGGGCTGACCCTGGCGTCCTGGCGGGCGGCCGGCAAGTCCCTGCCGCACAACGCGGCGATGCAGTGGAACGCCACCTCGCGGATCAGCCGCGGCTCGCTGCAACCCGGCGACCTGGTGTTCTACTCCGGGCTCGGGCACGTGGCCCTGTACGTGGGCGGTGGTCAGATCATCGATGCGCCCAGCGCGGGGCGCAACGTCAACAAGCGCGACATGGACATCATGTCCATCGCCGGCTACGGCCGGGTGCGCTGACGCGGAACGGCGAACGGCCGGCGTCCCCCTATCGGACGCCGGCCGTTCGTCGATTCCATTACTACCAGCTCAGGCCGCCTGCAGCCCCTCCGCGCGGGCCAGCTCACGGAGCCGGCCGAGGGCCTGGATCTCCAGCTGGCGGATCCGCTCCCGGGAGAGCGAGAACCGCGAGGCGACCTCGGTCAGCGAGTGCTCGCGCCCGTCCTCCAGGCCGTAGCGGGCCCGCATGATGCCGGCCGAACGGTCGTCGAGGTGGTTGAGCAGACCCTCGATCCGCTGCCGCTCCAGGCCGGTGAGGACGATCTCCTCCGGCGACGGGGCGTCGCTGTCGGCGACCAGGTCGCCGAGGTTGGTGTCGCCGTCGTCGCCCACCGGGGTGTCCAGCGAGACGGTGTCCTGCGACCAGCGGCGCAGCTCGTTCACCCGCTCGACGGTGACGCCGAGCGCCGCGGCGATCTGCTCCGGCTCCGGGTCGCTGCCCAGCTCACGGGTGAGCTGCCGGGCCACGTTGCGCATCCGGTTGACGTCCTCGACCAGGTGCACGGGCAGTCGCACCGTGCGCTCCTGCTGGGCGATCGCCCGGCTGATGGCCTGGCGGATCCACCACGTCGCGTAGGTGGAGAACTTGTAGCCCCGCTCGTAGTCGAACTTCTCGACCGCGCGCACCAGGCCGGTGTTGCCCTCCTGGATGAGGTCCAGCATGGGCATGCCCGACCGCACGTAGCGGCGGGCGATCGAGACGACCAGCCGCAGGTTGGCGCGGATGAACAGGTCCTTCGCGCGCTCACCCTCGGCGACCAGCCGCTCCAGGTCGTCCCGGTCGACGCCGGCGGGGACGCGGTCCTCGCCGAGCAGGTGCTCGGCGTAGAGGCCCGCCTCGATCGCCTTGGAGAGATCGACCTCCTTGGCGGCGTCCAGCAGCGGCGTCCGGGAGATCTCGTGCAGGTAGACGCCGACCAGGTCCCGCTCCTCGGCGACCTCGTCGGTACGCATGCCGATGTTCTTGTCCACGATTGCCACGGTCCCCTCGCTCGCGCCGGTTGCCCGGTTCCTTGCCATCCCCACGTTCATCAGCCCTCCCCGTAACCTCCGCTGTGCCCGTAGGTGCTGACACCTACACAACAGATGAGACGCGTCGGGGATTCCATGTCGTGAGTCGAAACTGTCACGAATGCCTGAGTAGTAGCTGAGAGCCCGGTCCATGTTTGCTGTCAGGACCCCTGCTCGGGTGCCTCGCGTACGCCCCGGTCGGAGGGCGTCGGAGCAGCGGAATCGTCGTCCGCTCAGGAAATCGCACCATTGCGAATTCCATGAACACAGCGACCCGCGTCACCGCGTGATTGCGATCCTGGTCACTGCGAGATACGCGCTCGCGGGCCGGTCGGTTCAGCCACCGGTGAGGATTACCCCACGGCTGGTTGAACAATCCGCAGCGGGAGATGCGTCCCCTCCCGCCACGTGACGCGCGTCGCACCCGTGGTGCGGGGGCGGCCGGGAGGGGACCCGGCCGGCGGAGGCGTCAGGAGGCGAGCAGGGCGAGCGCGCCACGCACCTGGTCGGCGGAGCGGGCCAGGGCGGCCCGGGCCGCGGAGACCTCGGCGCCGGAGACCAGCGAGACGAGGGCGGTCTTGAGGTCGCCGTCCGCCTCGTTGAGGGCGACGCGGCAGACCTCCTCGGCGCAGCCGGTGGCCTCCATGAGGATCGAGATCATCCGGCCACGCAGCTTCGCATTGGTGGCCACCATGTCGATCATCAGGTTGGAGTAGACCCGGCCGAGGCGCACCATCACCGCCGTGGAGAAGGTGTTCAGCACCAGCTTCTGCGCGGTGCCCGCCTTCATCCGGGTCGACCCGGTGACCACCTCCGGTCCGGTGTCCACCCCGATGAAGACGTCGACCGACCCGGCGGCGTCGGCCTCCGGATTGGCGCAGAGCAGCACCGTCGCGGCCCCCTGCGCCCGGGATGCGGCGAGCGCCCCGAGGACGTACGGGGTGCGTCCGCTGGCGGCCAGTCCGACCACCAGGTCGCCGGGGCGTACGCACTCGGCGGCCTCGGCGGCGCCGCCGCGCTCGTCGTCCTCGGCGTCCTCGACGGCCCGCCACATGGCGTCGGGACCGCCGGCCAGATGGGCGCAGAACCAGTGCCGCGGCGAGTTGAAGGTGGGTGCCAGCTCGGCGGCGTCGAGCACGCCGAGGCGACCGGAGGTGCCGGCGCCGAAGTAGTGCACCCGGTTGCCACCGCGCAGCGCGGCGACGGCCAGGTCGACGGTCTCGGCGATCTCGTCGAGGACGGCGGCCACCGCGGCGGGCACCCGCCGGTCCGCCTCGTTGATGACGGTGAGCACGTCCCGGGTCGACATGAGGTCGAGGTCGAGGCTGTGCGGGTTGCGCCGCTCGGTGGGGGCGCCCACCCGGACCACGGGCCGCACGGCGGCCACCTCGTCCCGCTCCACCCGGCCCGCCGTCATGCCCGCCTCCGGCCGGCGCCCACCCGGTGGGACTGGACGGCTTCGGCGGTTGCCTCGAGGGCCTTCCTGGCCTTGGCGCGGTTCCGCGCGGCCACCCCGACGAAGAGGCAGTCGACGACGGTCAGCTGCGCCAGCCGGCTGGCCATCGCGCCGGAGCGGTAGGTGGTCTCGCGGGCCGCGGTGGTCAGCACGTGGTCGGCGACCTCGGTGATCGGCGAGCGGGGGAAGTTGGTCAGCGCGACCGTGGTGGCGCCCCGGGCGCGGGCCTGTTCGAGCACCTCGATGACGTCCGAGGTGGTGCCGGTGTGCGAGATGCCGACCGCGACGTCGCCCCGGCCGAGCAGGGCGGCCGAGGTGAGCGCGGTGTGCACGTCCGGGAAGTAGAAGGCGGTGCGGCCGATGCGGTGCAGCTTCTGCTGGAAGTCCGAGGCGACGAAGCCGCTGGCGCCGGCGCCGTAGACGTCGATCCGGCCGGCCGCGACGATCGCCTCGACCACCTGCTCGCAGACGGCGGGGTCGAGCTGCTCGGCGGTTTCCTCGACGGCCCGCGCGTCGTTGAACGCGATGGTGGCGATGATCTGGGCCAGGTCGGCGCCGGGCGGGATGTCGCCGCCGACCACGCGGGCGTCCGGTGGCTCGATCCGGCGGGCGGCCTCGGCGGCGAGCCGGATGCGCAGCTGGGGGTAGCCGTCCATGCCGACCGACCGGCAGAACCGGATGACGGTGGCCTCCGATGTCTCGGCGGCGGTGGCGAGGTCCGTGATGGTGCGCCGGGCGGCGTCGGCCGGATCGGAGACGACCAGCCGGGCCACCCGCTGCTCGGCCGGGGACAGCGAGGGCAGCAGGCCGCTGATGTGGACGATCAGTCCACCGGGCTCGTGACTCGCAGAAATCTTCGGACTCTTCGCCACGGATGAAACTTACTTTCATGAGGCGTGACCGTCAACCATGACGGCGCGTATCCGGAAAAGTACCCCGTTCCGCGCCCGCTTCCCGTGCCAAGGGTCCCATTCCCGCAGCCCGGCCGCCTCCCCCGCTCCGGTCGACTCCGCCGATCCGGCCGACCGTCGGCTCGGCCGTCGCGCTCGCCGGGTCGGCCGGACGGCCTCGCGGAGGTCACCGGTCGGACGGGCGCGCAGGTCAGCCGGCATCGACCGGGCCGGATGCCCGCCCCGGTCACCGCCCCGCCGGCCGGGCGGCTAGCGTGGGCGCATGGCGGAGCGCACGGTGCTGGTGACCGGCGGCACGGGCGGGCTGGGCGGCGCGGTCACCGCCGCCTTCCTCGCGGCCGGCTGGCGGGTGGTCGTCCCCGGACGGGAGGGCAGCGGGAACACGCCGGCGGCCGGGCCCGTCCACGTCACGGCCGACCTGCTGGACCCCGACGGGGTCGCGCGGGCGGTGGCCGTCGCCGCCGCCGAGCCGACCGCGCCGCTGCGGGCGGTGGTCAACCTGGTCGGCGGGTACGCCAGCGGCGGACTCGTGCACGAGACGCCGATCGAGGAGTTCGACCGGATGCTCCGGGTCAACCTGCGACCCACGTACCTGGTCACCCAGGCCGCGCTGCCACACCTGGTGGCGGCCGGCGGCGGCGCCGTGGTCTGCGTGTCGGCCCGGGCCGCGGTGGCACCCTTCCCCGGCGCGGCCGGCTACGCCACCGCCAAGGCGGCCGTGCAGGCGTTCGCCAACGCCGTGGCGGTGGAGTACCGGCAGCGCGGGGTGCGCTGCAACACCGTGCTGCCCAGCGTGATCGACACCCCGGCCAACCGGGCCGCCCAGCCGGACGCCGACCACGGCCGCTGGGTCCCGCCGGCCGAGATCGCCGCGGTGATCCGCTTCCTGGCCTCCGAGGAGTCGACGCCGACCAGCGGGGCGAGCATCCCGGTCTACGGGCGGGCCTGAGCCGGCACCGGTGCGCCGCGCCCCGCCCCGCCCGAGGGCGGGTCGGTGCCGTCCTGGCCCGGGCCGGCCGGGGGCGGCGGGTCGCCCGGGAGCCACTCGGTCAGGTGCGCGCGGATCCGGCGGGACACCTCCTCCGGGGTGCCGCTGCCGTCCACCACCACGAAGCTGCCGTACTCCGGCAGGGTCCGGTACGCCGTGGCCGCGGCGCTGAGCCACCGCATGCTCTCGTGGTCGGTGCCGCGCCGCTCGATCCGCCGGTACGCCTCGGCCGGGTCCAGGGTGAGCAGGAAGGTGACCCGGGGCGGCGGGAAGACCCGGTAGCCGGCCCGGGCCAGCCGCTCCCAGCGTTGCCCGCCGTGCGCCCGGATGCTGGCGTACTGGCAGGCGGACCAGCGGTCCATCACCGCCGTGCGGCCGGTCACCAGGCAGGTCAGCAGGGCGAGCGCGATGGCCAGCCAGCGGAGCACGGACTCCAGGGCGAGCAG
The DNA here is from genome assembly GCF_008868175.1 of Micromonospora sp. AMSO31t. Classification (GTDB taxonomy): domain Bacteria; phylum Actinomycetota; class Actinomycetes; order Mycobacteriales; family Micromonosporaceae; genus Micromonospora. The sequence goes on along the minus strand of NZ_WBKT01000012.1, from coordinate 33,832 downwards.
CCCGTTGCGCCCGACGAGCCGCTGCGCGTCGGGCCGGCCGACCCGCTGGGCGAGCCGGCCCAGCCAGCGGCGGCCGCCGGCGTTGCGGTGATAGGTGGCGGGATGGCCCGCCGCCGTGAGCGCCTCGGCGAGCCGGTGGGCCTGGGTGGTCTTGCCCGAGCCGTCGATGCCGATCAGGGCGACGGCGCGCAGTCGGGCCCCGCCGCGCCGCACCCACAGTGACCTGGCCACCCTGTCGAGGCTATCCGACCCGTGCTCACCTTCGGCGGTTTGTCCGCATTGTCACCGCCACGTCGGGGCGCGTCCTCAACAGGTGTGGCCGACCCGTTCGCCGGGTACGCAACTTCATTCCCACCGCCACCCACGACGACGGGAGACCCAGAATGGCCGAGCGCGGGGACGAGACCCTGGTGCACACGCTGAAGAAGGTCGCCGCCGTGCTCAAGCAGTCCGAGATCCCCTTTGCGCTCGGGGGGAGCTTCGCCGTGTACGCGCACGGCGGCCACTCCAGCGACCACGACGTGGACTTCCTGATCCGGCAGCAGGACGTGGACCGGGCCCTGGAGGCCCTGGTCGAGGCCGGCTTCACCGCCGAGCGCCCGCCCGAGGACTGGCTGGTCAAGGTCTACGACGAGGGCCGGATGGTGGACCTCATCCACCGGCCGATCGAGACTCCGGTGACCGAGGAGACCTTCGCCGACACCATCGTGCGGCCGGTCGACGCCATCCACATGCCGGTGCTCTCGGCCAGCCAGCTCATGGTGCACAAGCTGCTGAGCTTCTCCCAGCACTACTGCGACTTCGCCCGGGCCCTGCCGCTCGCCCGCTCGCTGCGGGAACAGATCGACTGGGAACGGGTACGGAAGGAGACGCAGCACTCGCCGTACGCCGAGGCGTTCCTGGTGCTGCTCGACCGGCTCGACGTGCTGCCCGGCGGCGCGTCCGGAGGAAGGGAAACCCCGTGACCGGACACCACGGCGACGCGCCGCCCGACGAGTACGTCGAGGCGGAGATCCAGAGCATGCTGGCCGAGGACCCGGACGTCGCCGAGCAGGGCATCACCGTGGTGCGCCGCGAGCGCGGCCTGGTGCTCTACGGCGAGGTGGAGAGCCCGCACCGGCGGGAGGAGATCCTGCGGCGGGTGGCCGAGCGCTTCCCCGACCTGCCGGTCACCAGCGACATCGGCGTGATCCGCACGCAGGCGCCCACCCAGGTCGAGGAGCTGCCGTGAGGGAGGTTCGATGGTGATCCGCATCGCCGCCGTCGGCGACGTGCACCTGGACGAGGACGTGGTCGGCCGGTTCCGGCCGGCCCTGGAGGAGCTGCCCGACTGCGCCGACGTGCTGCTGCTCGCCGGGGACCTGACCCGGCACGGCACCGAGTCCGAGGCGCGCTGCGTGGCGCAGGAGTTCGGCGACCTCGGCGTGCCGGTCATCACGGTCCTCGGGAACCACGACCACCAGTGCGACGAGGTGCCGCAGGTGGTGAAGGTGCTGGAGGACGCCGGCATAACGGTCCTGGAGGGGACCGGCGTCGTGCTGGAGTGCGCCGGCGGCCGGCTCGGCGTGGCCGGGGCGAAGGGCTTCGGCGGCGGGTTCGCCGGGCGGTGCGCCAGCGACTTCGGCGAGCCGGAGATGAAGGCGTTCGTCCAGACGACCAAGGACAGCGCGGACTCCCTCGGCGCGGCGCTGCGCGGGCTCGACTGCGACGTGCTGGTCGCGCTCACCCACTACTCCCCCGTGCCGGACACCCTCGCCGGCGAGCCCCTGGAGATCTACCCGTTCCTCGGCTGCTACCAGCTCGGGCAGGCCATCGACTCGGCGCCCACCGCGCTGGCCCTGCACGGGCACGCCCACCACGGCAGCGAGCGGGGCACGACCCCGGGCGGCGTACGCGTCCGCAACGTCGCGCACCCGGTCATCAAGCAGGCGTACAGCATCTTCCACCTCGGTGATCACCTGGACTGAGAAGCAGGTTTCCCGGATCCGACGAACGGGTATCCGGCCGACATGGAGCTGATTCTCTGGATTCTCGCAGTCGTACTGGTGGTCGCCGGCATCCTCGCGCTGTTCCGCCGGCAGATCCTGTGGGGCATCGTCCTCATCATCGTCGGCCTGCTGGTCGGCCCGGGTGGCGTCAGCATCTTCAACAATTAGCCGTTCGACCTCCCACCACCCTGTGACCCGCCGGGGTCGTCGGATCCGACAGCCCAGTCCTCCCAGACCGGGGCTCCGGATCCGGCGACCCCGGCGTCGCGTTGTGCGGGCCGGTTTGCCCACGGCGCGGCCGGGCACCCGGTGGGATGACCATTTCGGGAACCATCCGGCGGGTCGGGCGCGGCCGCAGGTGGTGGGCGCTGCTGGGCTTCGGCGCCGCGGTGACCGTCGCGGCGGCCGTCGGCGCGCTCGGCGTGCGCGACACGCAGCAGGAGTACGCCGATCTCGCGCAGCCGGCGTGGGCGCCGCCGCCCTGGCTCTTCGGCCCGGTCTGGACCGTCCTCTACGGGCTCATCGCGGTGGCCGGCTGGCTGGTCTGGCAGCGGGCCGGCTGGGGGCCGGCGCTCGGCGCCTGGGTCACCCAGCTGGTGTTGAACGCGCTCTGGACCCCGCTCTTCTTCGGCGCCGGCCGCTACGGGCTGGCGTTCGCCGACATCGTGCTCATGTGGCTGGCCATCGGGGTCACCGTGCGGCTGTCCGGGCGGGTGTCCCGGCCCGCGGCGCTGCTCCTGCTCCCGTACGGGGCCTGGGTGACCTTCGCCGGCGCGCTCAACCTCGCCATCTGGCGGCTCAACGAGTGAGGGGCGCGGGGCGGTCGGCCCCGCGCCCACCTCGGGTCAGCAGCGCGGCACGCCGGGGATGTAGCCGTCGTAGCCGGTGTAGACGTACGCGTCGGAGATGAACCGGCCGGAGCCGATCCGGTCCCAGATCGAACTCGTCCCGTAGGTGCCGGTGACCGTGGTGCCGCTGGTCTGGCAGTAGATGGTGACGCCGGCGCCGTCGGCCACCGAGCCGACCGCGCTGTAGCCGGTGCCCGGGCCGGAGCGCACCGTCAGGGCGGCGCCCGCGGTGTTCACCGTGCCCGCCCCGGTGTTCGCGCCGGAGCAGCCGTTGTCGCTGGTGTAGGTCTTCGTGCCCCAGTAGAGGGCGAGCGCCCCGTTGAACCGGGCCTGGATGTCGTTGCCGTTCAACCGCTGCTCGTAGTGCAGGTGCGGGCCGGTCGAGCCACCGGTGCTGCCCACGTAGCCGATGACCCGGCCGTAGCCGACGGTCTGCCCGACCGAGACGTTGAAGCTGCTCAGGTGGGCGTAGTAGGTGGTGTACCCGTTGCCGTGGTCGATCCGCACGTACTTGCCGTAGCTGGTGCCGCCGAGGTCGGTCACCCGGTCGACGGTGCCGGGCGCGCTGGCCACCACCGGGTCGCCGAGGTCGTCGGTGCGGTTGAAGTCGATGGCGTAGGCCGGGCTGTGGTCGGACCGGGTCTGCCCGGACCAGGACTGGTTGCAGGGGAACGGAACCTTGAAGGTCGGCGCGGCCATGGCCGGCGCCGCCGGGACCAGGGCCACGAGGACCGCCGCCACCGCCGCGAGGCTGAACCAGCGTTTGCGCATCCACTGCCTCCTATGTTGAAAGTTTTCGATCTGATTCGGACAGCGTGGCAGAAAGTTCCATCGATGGGAAGGGGTCTCCCAAGCGATCGTTAGGCGGAGCGTGGGAGCGCGCCCACGGCCGGTGAGCGGGTTTCGGGATTGTTACCGGGCCGTGTCCGGCAGGGGGTGGACCGGACGCGATGCAAGCGCTTACATGTGGGGACGACCATCGGACCGGCGCGGGTTCGATTTCCCCCACGCGCCGGCAAGGAAGGAGATCGGCATGGCGTTTGCCAGATCGCGCCAGGCTCTCGCGATCGCCGGCGTTCTGGGGCTGGCGCTCGGCGTCGCCGCCTGCGGCACCGGCAACGACAAGAAGAGCGGCAACGCGAGCAAGCCCGAGTGCGCCGCATACGAGAAGTACCAGGGCCACGACGGCAAGAAGGTGACGATCTACTCGTCGATCCGGGACATCGAGGCCGACCGCCTGGACCAGTCCTGGAAGCAGTTCGAGGACTGCACGGGCATCGACATCGACCACGAGGGCTCCGGCGAGTTCGAGGCCCAGCTGGGCGTCCGGGTCGACGGCGGCAACGCCCCCGATCTGGCCTTCATCCCGCAGCCGGGTCTGCTCAAGCGGTTCGTCGACTCGGGCAAGATCAAGGAGGTCGGCGCCGACACCAAGGGGCTGGCCGAGCAGAACTTCTCCCCCGACTGGCTGAAGTACAGCACCGTCAACGGCAAGCTCTACGGCGTGCCGCTCGGCTCCAACGTGAAGTCCTACGTGTGGTACTCGCCGAAGACCTTCAAGGAGAAGGGCTGGAGCGTCCCGACCACCTGGGACGAGCTGATCGCCCTCAGCGACAAGATCGCGGCGAGCGGCACCAAGCCGTGGTGCGCGGGCATCGAGTCCGGTGACGCCACCGGCTGGCCGGCCACCGACTGGATCGAGGACGTGCTGCTGCGCACCCAGGGGGTGGAGGTCTACGACCAGTGGACCACCCACGGCATCCCGTTCAACGACCCGAAGGTCGCCGACGCGGTCGACAAGGCCGGCACCATCCTCAAGAACGAGAAGTACATGAACGGCGGCTTCGGCGGAGTGAAGAGCATCGCCACCACCTCCTTCCAGGAGGCCGGCACGCCGATCACCACCGGTAAGTGCGCCATGCACCGCCAGGCGTCCTTCTACGCCAACCAGTGGCCGCAGGGCACCAAGGTGGCCGAGGACGGTGACGTCTTCGCGTTCTACTTCCCGGCCGTCGACCCGGCCAAGGGCAAGCCGGTGCTGGGCGCGGGCGAGTTCGTCTCGGCCTTCGCCGACCGTCCCGAGGTCCAGGCCGTGCAGACCTACCTGGCCTCCGGCGAGTACGTCAACAGCCGCGCCAAGATCGGCGACTGGCTGTCGGCGAACAAGAAGCTCGACATCAACAACGTCCCGAACCCGGTGGACAAGCTCTCCGTGCAGATCCTCCAGGACCCGAAGACCGAGTTCCGCTTCGACGGCTCGGACCTGATGCCGGCCGCGGTCGGCGCGGGCACCTTCTGGAAGGGCATGGTCGACTGGATCAACGGCAAGGACACCACCACGGTGCTGAACGGCATCGAGGGCAGCTGGAAGTGATCTGAGGCGGTGGCCCGGTCCGCGACGCGGGCCGGGCCACCGCCCGCAACCGAACCCTTGAAGGAGGGTCGATGGAGTTCGACTTCGCGGCGGAACAGCCGAAGTTCCTCATGCTGATGTACGGGCTGATCGCTTTCGTCGCGGTGGTGGGCGGGCTGCTCCTGCTCCTCGACGTGGTGCCGGCCTGGTTCTCCCGCCGCCGGGAGGAGCGGCTGGTCGCCGCCGTCGCGAGCGGCGCGCCCCTGCCCCGCCGGCGCAAGCCGCGGGAGGGCCTGATCGCGCTCTTCTTCCTGTTGCCGACACTGCTCTTTCTCGTCATCGGACTGGTGGTGCCGGCGATCCGGACCACCCTCCTGTCGTTCATGGACAAGGACAGCAGCCACTGGGTGGGCCTGGCCAACTACACCTGGATGTTCTCCGAGGACTCCATCGTCCGGGTGCTGATCAACAGCCTGGTCTGGGTGCTCCTCGTGCCGCTGGTGGCCAGCGCGTTCGGCCTGATCTACGCGGTGCTCGTTGACAAGGCCCGGTTCGAGGCGGTGGCCAAGTCCCTGATCTTCCTGCCGATGGCGATCTCGTTCGTCGGCGCCGCCATCATCTGGAAGTTCGTCTACGCCTACCGGGGCGACGGCGACCAGATCGGCCTGCTCAACCAGATCGTCGTGAGCCTCGGCGGCGAGCCCAAGCAGTGGCTCCTGGAGTCGCCGCTGAACACCCTGCTGCTCATCGTGATCATGATCTGGATCCAGGCCGGCTTCGCCATGGTGGTGCTCTCCGCCGCCATCAAGGCCATCCCCGCGGACATCGTGGAGGCGGCCCGCCTCGACGGAGTCTCCCCGTGGCAGATGTTCTGGCAGATCACGATGCCGAGCATCCGGCCCGCGTTGATCGTCGTGGTGGTGACGCTCTCGATCGCCACGCTCAAGGTCTTCGACATCGTGCGGACCGCCACCAACGGCAACTACGACACCAGCGTCATCGCGAACGAGATGTACAACCAGGCGTTCCGCTACGGCGAGCCCGGGCAGGGCTCCGCCCTCGCGGTCTTCCTCTTCGTCCTGGTCATCCCGATCGTGATCTACCAGATCCGCAACCTGCGTCAGCAGCGGGAGGGCTGAGATGACCACCGCCACCCCCACCGTCGGAGCCGGCGTCCAGGCCACCGCGAAGCCCAGCCGGGCCGCCCGGGTCCGCAAGCGGCTGAACAGCCGCACCGCCACCCTGGTCTCGATCGCGCTCGCGCTGCTCTGGACGGTCCCGACCTTCGGCCTGTTCATCTCCTCGTTCCGGCCCGAGGACCAGATCAAGACCACCGGCTGGTGGACCTTCTTCAGCGACCCGCAGTTCACCCTGGAGAACTACCAGGAGGTGCTGTTCAGCACCGGCTCGTCGGGGCAGCTGGCCAGCTACTTCATCAACTCGCTGGCAATCACCATCCCCTCGGTGCTCTTCCCGATCGCCTTCGCCTCACTGGCCGCGTACGCGCTGGCGTGGATCAACTTCAAGGGCCGGGACTGGGTCTACATCGCGATCTTCGCGATGCAGATCGTGCCGCTGCAGATGGCGCTCGTGCCGCTGCTGAAGTTCTTCTCCACCGGTGTCACGATCGCCGGGATCCAGGTGCTTCCCGCCTGGGATCTGGTCGACGAGCAGAAGTTCGCACAGGTCTGGTTCGCGCACACCTGCTTCGCGCTCCCGTTCGCCGTCTACCTGCTGCACAACTTCATCTCGCAGCTGCCGGGCGAACTGATGGAGTCGGCCCGGGTCGACGGGGCCACCCACCCGAAGATCTTCCGGACCATCGTCCTGCCGCTGATCACCCCGGCGCTGGCCGCGATCGGCATCTTCCAGTTCCTCTGGGTCTGGAACGACCTGCTGGTCGCGCTCATCTTCGCCGGCGGCGGCGACGAGACCGCCCCGCTGACCGTGCGGCTCGCCGAGCTGGCCGGCACCCGGGGCAACGAGTGGCAGCGGCTGACGGCCGGCGCGTTCGTGTCGATCGTCGTACCGCTGATCGTGTTCCTGTCCCTCCAGCGCTTCTTCGTGCGGGGCCTCCTCGCCGGCAGCGTCAAGGGCTGATCCGCTGCTCCGCCGCCGCCGGTCCCCCGGCGGCGGCGGGCGCGGGTCGGGAGCGGGGAGCCGATGACGAAGATTGACGATGTCGCCCGCCTGGCCGGGGTCTCCACGGCCACCGTGTCCCGGGCGCTGCGCGGCCTGCCGACGGTCTCGGCCGCGACGCGGCGCCGGGTGCTCGCCGCCGCCGAACAGCTCCAGTACGCGGTCTCGCCGAGCGCCTCTCGGCTGGCCGGCGGGAAGACCGGCACGGTCGCGGTGGTGGTCCCCCGGATCACCCGGTGGTTCTTCGGCACGGTGGTCGAGGCGGTCGAGGACTACCTCCACCAGAACGGCTACGACCTGCTGCTCTACAACCTCGGCGGGCGGGAGCAGATCCGGCAGCGCGTGCTGCGCCCGGCCAGCCTGCAGAAGCGGGTGGACGCGATCATCCTGGTCGCCACCCCGCTGCGCCCGGCCGACCTCGCCGCGCTGACGAAGCTGGCCCTGCCCGGCGTGACGATCAGCTCCGGCAGCGGGGTGCCCGGCTGGCCCTGCGTCCGCATCGACGACGTGGCCGCGGCGCGGACCGCCACCCGGCACCTGCTCGACCTCGGCCACACCCGGATCGCGCACATCTCCGGCGACCCGGACGACGAACTGGCCTTCACCACCCACCTGGACCGGCGGCGCGGCTACGAGGAGGCGCTGCGCGCGGCCGGGCTCCGGCCCGATCCGAGCCTGGACGTCGAGTCGCAGTTCACCGTCGACGGCGGCACCCGGGCGACCGCCGAGCTGCTGGCCCGGGGCGAGCCGCCGACCGCGATCTTCGCCGCCTGCGACGAGATGGCCATGGGCGCGATGACCGCCCTGCGCGACGCGGGCCTGCGGGTGCCGCAGGACGTCAGCGTGATCGGCATCGACGACCACGACCTGTCCGGCGTGCTCGGGCTCAGCACCATCGCCCAGCCCGCGGCCGAGCAGGGACTGCTCGCCGCCCGGCTGCTGCTCGACCCGCTGGGCGGGCGGGTCGCCGACCCGTACGCCGGGCTGGTGCCGGCGCAGCGCGGCCCGGAAACCGACCCGCGGACACCGACCTCGGTGATCCTGCCCACTCGCCTGGTGGTGCGCGAATCGACCGCGCCGCCCCGGGCAAACTGAACAGATTCGTCCCGTACGCACGACAGGGAGAAGGCGCTGAACACCGACGCGACGCAGGAGACCCCGGCCACCGGCTGGTGGACCGAGGCCGTCATCTACCAGATCTACCCGCGCTCGTTCGCCGACGCGAACGGCGACGGCATCGGCGACCTCCCCGGCATCACGGCCCGCCTCGACCACCTCAGCGAGCTGGGCGTCGACGCGATCTGGCTGTCGCCGTTCTACCCGTCCCCCCAGGCCGACGCCGGCTACGACGTGGCCGACTACCGGGACGTCGACCCGCTCTTCGGCACCCTCGGCGACGCCGACAAGATGATCGCCGAGGCGAAGGCGCGCGGCCTGCGGGTCATCGTCGACCTGGTGCCCAACCACACCTCGTCGGAGCACCGCTGGTTCCGGGCCGCGGTCGCGGCCGCGCCGGGCAGCCCAGAGCGGGACCGGTACATCTTCCGCGACGGCAGGGGCCCGCAGGGCGCCGAGCCGCCGAACGACTGGGAGAGCGTCTTCGGCGGGCCGGCCTGGACCCGGCTGCCGGACGGCCAGTGGTACCTGCACCTCTTCGACACCGGCCAGCCCGACCTCAACTGGGGCAACCCGGAGGTGCGCGCCGAGTTCCTGGACGTCCTCCGGTTCTGGCTGAACCGGGGCGTCGACGGGTTCCGGGTGGACGTGGCGCACGGCCTCATCAAGCAGGCCGATCTGGCCGACTGGCAGGAGCCGCAGGAGATCCTCTCCGGCGCGGACGTGGACAAGCCGCGCCCGCCCATGTGGGACCAGGACGGCGTGCACGAGATCTACCGGGAGTGGCGGCGGCTGCTCGACTCCTACGACGGGGAGCGGATCCTGGTCGCCGAGGCGTGGGTGGAGCCGGCCGAGCGGCTGGCCCGTTACGTGCGGCCGGACGAGATGCACCAGGCGTTCAACTTCGAATACCTGCTCGCCGCCTGGACCGCACCCGCCCAGTACGCGGTGATCACCCGCTCGCTGGAGGCCACCGACAGCGTCGGCGCCCCGACCACCTGGGTGCTGTCGAACCACGACGTGGTCCGGCACGCCTCCCGGCTCGGGCTGGCCGTCGGCGGCGGCCGCCCGAACGGCATCGGCATCGGGGACCCGCAGCCCGACGCCGCGCTCGGCCTGCGCCGGGCCCGGGCGGCCAGCCTGCTGATGCTCGCCCTGCCCGGCTCCGCCTACCTCTACCAGGGCGAGGAGCTGGGGCTGCCGGAGCACACCACGCTGCCCGACGAGGCCCGGCAGGACCCCACCTGGGAGCGCAGCGGGCACACCCAGCGCGGCCGGGACGGCTGCCGGGTGCCGATCCCGTGGGAGGCCGACGCCCCGTCGTACGGCTTCGGGCCGACCGACGCGAGCTGGCTCCCCCAGCCGGCGAGCTGGGCCGAGTACGCGCTCGACCGGCAGCGCGGGGTCGACGGTTCGACCTACGAGCTGTACCGGACGGCCCTGCGGCTGCGCCACGAGCACGGGCTGGCGCGGGGGCCGCTGCGGTGGCTCTCCTCCGGCGACGAGGTGCTGACCTTCACCAACGGCGGGCTCACCGTGCTCACCAACTTCGGTGCGGAGTCCGTGCCGCTGCCGGCCGGGGCCGAGGTGCTGGCGTCGAGCGCCCCGCTGGCGGACGAGACCGTCCCCACCGACGTCACGGTCTGGTACCGCGCCTGACAGGTGCAAGCAGGGGCCCCTTCTTAACGCCCGGTGTCAAGAAGGGGCCCCTGCTATGCACGAGGCGTTAAGAAGGGGCCCTTCCTTACAGGCGGTCGGCGCGGGCGTGCAGGAGGTCGTGGACCGACTCGATGTCCCCCGGCGAGGTCCGGGCGGCCAGCCAGTACATGAACCCGGTCGGGATGAAGAAGAGCTGGAACGCGGCCAGCCCGACGGCGTAGTTCAGCGGCGGCGGGAAGGCCGCCCGCAGCGCCCCGAAGGCAACCCCGACCAGCCCGTTGCCGGCCGCCCGGCCGACCCCGTTGACCAGGTTGCCGAGGCTGTAGACCGTGCCCCGGTGCTCGGGCGGGTTGACGTCCGCGATCAGCGCGAACCAGTTCGGCGAGTTGGCCGAGGTGAGCGCGAGGGCGAGCACGGCGGTGAGCAGGCTCAGCCCCACCGTGGGCTCGGTGAACACGCTGGACAGCACCGCCGCGATCACCGCGCCGGAGCTGCCGCCGTCCGGCACGTCGATCCGGATCGGCACGAAGAACAGGACCAGGTAGAACGGCACGGCCGCGAGGATGCCCACCGCCGCGACCAGCGCCCGGCCGCTCGGCGTACGCCGTTGCAGCGCGTCGCCGGCCAGGCCGCCCACGATGGACAGCACCCCGCCGAGCTGGAACAGGGTAGCGAAGACGCTGCCCACCACCACGGCGGTGGCCGCCGAGTAGCCCTGCGCCTCGGCCCGCTGGCTGAACAGCACGGGCAGCCACACCAGCGAGCCGAACGCGGCCTGCGCGGTCAGCCCCTGGAGGACCAGCCAGCGGTTGGTCCGCCGGGCCAGGATCCGGGGCAGGTCGGCGCGGCTGATCCGGTAGTCGTACTCGCCACCGGCGTCGAGCGCCGCGGCCAGCTCCGGCTCGCTCTGCCCGCGCCGGATGTCGTACGTGAACAGGTACGCCAGGGTGGCGAGCAGGCCGACCACGGTCAGCACCAGGAACGGCCGCCGCCAGTCGGTGGCGCCCAGCAGGCCCCCGGTCAGCGTGCCGGCGAGCGTGCCGACGCCCTGGGATAGCCCCCAGAAGCTCATCACGAGGCCCCGGCGGCGGGGCGAGATCAGGTCGGTGACCACGGAGAAGCCGACCGAGCCGACCGCGCCCAACCCGATCGCCGCGACGAGCTGTGCGGCCAGGAACGTCGGGTAGCCCTGGGCGAGGGCGCTGCCCCCGGTGCCGGCGGCCCAGATCAGCGTGCCGACCATGAGCAGGGGCTTGCGGTCGGTCCGGTCGCCGACGTACGCCCAGGCCACCGCGGCGACCGCGCTGACCAGGAAGCTGACCGCGGTGACCAGGCCGAGCAGCCGCTGCGACACCCCGAGCGCGCCCGAGATCGGCCCGTACAGCGGCGGGACCAGGCCGATGGCCACGTTGTCCAGCGAGGCGAGCACCACGAACACCACCACGCTGTAGAACCGGTGCGCCGCGTTCCCCCGCCGGGAGACCCTCGTGCCGCTGCTCATGCCGGGCAGCAAACCAGGCAAAGATCACGGCGGGAACACGACCCGCCGGTCAACGGCATCGGCCGATCCGGACCGCCGGGGTCGGCGGGCGGCCGGCTCACCCAGGCGCCCGGTCCAGGATGCGGTCGCGGGCCTCCGCGTAGCGCGCACGGACGGCGGGAACCCCGGACGCGCCGTGCCGCGAGCCGGAGTCGCCGTCCGCCGCGTACTCCTCGGTGTCGCCGGCCGACCAGGTGGGCGGCGCCGCGCCACCCAGGGCGATCCAGGCGGCCTGTCGGGCGGCCCCGTCGGCGACGTACTCCCCCGGCGGGGGCACGACCACGGGGCGGCCGAAGACCTGCGGGGCGATCCGCCGCACGGCGGCGGAGCGGGCCCCGCCGCCGACCAGGATGATCCGGTCGGCGCGGGCACCCTGCGCGGTCAGCGCGTCGAGCCCGTCGGCGAGCGCGCAGAGCATGCCCTCGACGGCCGCCCGGGCCAGGTGCGCCGGGGTCGAGGTGCCCAGGGTGAGGCCGTGCAGCGCGCCGGTGGCGTGGGGCCGGTCCGGGGTCCGTTCCCCCTCCAGGTACGGCACCATGACCAGCCCGCCGGCGCCGGGCGGGGCGGTCAGGGCCAGCTCGCTCAGGGTGGCCAGGTCGACGCCGAGCAGCGTCGCGGCGGCGTCGAGCACGCGGGCGGCGTTGAGCGTGCAGACCAGCGGCAGGAACCGGCCGGTCGCGTCGGCGAAGCCGGCCACCGCGCCGCTCGGATCGGCGGCGGGAGTGTCGGCCACCGCGAAGACGGTGCCGGAGGTGCCGATCGAGACGACCACGTCGCCCGGGCCGGCTCCGACGCCGAGCGCGGCGGCGGCGTTGTCGCCGGTGCCGGGGCCCAGCAGGACCGGGCCGTCGGCGCTCGGCCCGGCGCCGAGCGCCGCCGGGTCGAGGTGGCCGGCCGCCTCGGCCGGGCCGAGCACGGCCGGCACCCGCAGTCGCCGGCCGAAGGCGCGTTCCAGCAGGTCGAGGCGGTATTCGCCGGTACGCGGCGACCAGTAGCCGGTGCCGCTGGCGTCGCCGCGGTCGGTGCGCAGCGCGGCCAGGCCGGGTGCGCCGGCCAGCCGCCAGGTGAGCCAGTCGTGCGGCAGGCAGACGGCGGCCACCCGGTCGGCGTTGGCCGGCTCGTGCCGCGCCAGCCAGCGCAGCTTGGTGGCCGTGAAGCTGGCCACCGGCACGGCGCCGGTCGCGTCGGCCCAGAACCGGCGGCCGGCCTCCCCGCCGCCGGCCTCCTCGATCAGCTCGCGGGCGGCGTCGGCGGAGCGGGTGTCGTTCCAGAGCAGCGCCGGGCGGACCACCTGCCCCGCGTCGTCCAGGCAGACCATGCCGTGCTGCTGGCCGCCGACCGCGACGGCGGCCACGTCGGCCAGCCCGCCGGCCTCGGCGACGGCCGCCCGCAGGGCGTCCCACCAGGCGTGCGGGTCGACCTCGGTGCCCTCCGGGTGCGGCGCGCGGCCCTGCCGGACCAGCGCGCCGGTCTCCGCGTCCCGGACCACCACCTTGCAGGACTGGGTCGACGAGTCGACCCCGGCGACGAGCGGCATGGCGACCCGCCTCAGCGCGCGCCGAGCACGTGCTCGACGGCGAGCTGGTTGAGCCGGACGAAGCCGTAGCCCTGCGCCCCGGCCGCCTGCGGGTCGAACTCCTCGAACGCGGCGCGGTCGGCGAGCAGGTCGGTGTAGCTCTCCCCCGGGCCCAGCGTCGGGGCGCCCAGTTCGGTCACCTTGCTGGCGGCCAGCGCCTCGGCCACCTCGGGGTCGGCCCGGAACGCCGCGGCCCGCTCCTTGAGCAGCAGGTAGGTGCTCATGTTCGCCGCCGCGGAGGCCCACACCCCGGTCATGTCCTCGGTCCGGGAGGGCTTGTAGTCGAAGTGCCGGGGCCCGTCGTACGCCGGGCCGCCGTTCGGGCCGCCGTGCTCCAGCAGGTCGACCAGGGCGAACGCGTTGAGCAGGTCGCCGTGGCCGAAGACCAGGTCCTGGTCGTACTTGATGCCGCGCTGGCCGTTGAGGTCGATGTGGAACAGCTTGCCCTGCCAGAGCGCCTGGGCGATGCCGTGCGCGAAGTTCAGCCCGGCCATCTGCTCGTGGCCGACCTCCGGGTTGAGGCCGACCAGGTCCGGGCGGGCCAGGGTGGAGATGAACGCGAGCGCGTGCCCGACGGTGGGCAGCAGGATGTCGCCGCGCGGCTCGTTCGGCTTGGGCTCGATGGCGAAGCGCAGGTCGTAGCCCTGGTCGACGACGTACTGGCAGAGCAGGTCGACCGCCTCGCGGTAGCGGTCCAGCGCGGCCTGGATGTCCTTGGCCACGTCGTACTCGGCGCCCTCCCGGCCGCCCCACATGACGAAGGTGCGCGCGCCCAGCTCGGCGGCCAGGTCGACGTTGCGCAGCACCTTGCGCAGCGCGTAGCGGCGGACCGAGCGGTCGTTGCTGGTGAAGCCGCCGTCCTTGAACACCGGGTGGGTGAAGAGGTTGGTGGTGACCATGGGCACCACCAGGCCGGTCTCGTCGAGGGCCTTGCGGAACCGGGCCAGCTGGGCGTCGCGGGTGGCGGCGTCCGCCCCGAAGGGGACGAGGTCGTCGTCGTGGAAGGTGATCCCGTACGCGCCCAGCTCGGCCAGCCGGTGGACGGCCTCGACGGCGTCCAGCTCCGGCCGGGTGGCATCACCGAACGGGTCGCGGGCCGGCCAGCCCACCGTCCAGAGACCGAAGGAGAACTTGTCCGCGGGGGTGGGACGGGGCGCCATGGGGACCTCCGGGTGGTGGTGTCGTCCACAATTTGTTCAGTGGTTGAATTAAATGGCGGCGCTGTGGCAGTGTCAAGGGGTGACCAGCCCCAGCACCGCCGGCGCGGTCCGCCAGGGCAGCCTGCGCGAGCTCAACCTCGCGGTCGTGCTCCGGCGGATCGCCACCGCCGACCGACCGCCGTCCCGGGCCGGGATCGCCGCCGGGACCGGGCTGACCCGGGCCACCGTCTCCGCCGTCGTGGACGACCTGATCGCCGGCCGGCTGGTCGCCGAGGCGGAACCCGCGCCGCGCACCGGGGCCGGGCGGCCCGCCCGCGGGCTCGTGCTGGCCGGCGACGGCCCGGCCGGGCTCGGCCTGGAGGTGAACGTCGACTACCTGGCCGCCTGCGTGGTCGACCTGACCGGGGCGGTCCGGCACCACCTGGTGCGCCGCGCCGACCTGCGCCCGGTCTCCCCCGCCGACGCCCTGGACAGACTTGCCGCACTGGCCGCCGAGGCCCGCGCCGCCGCCGTACGCGACGGGCTGACCCTGGCCGGCGCGGCGCTCGCCGTGCCGGGCCTGGTCGACGGCGGCGGCCTGGTCCGGCTCGCGCCCAACCTCGGCTGGCGTGACGTCGACGTGCCCGCCCTGCTGGCCGGGCGCCCGCTCGCCGAGCCGGTCGACGGCATCCCCCCGCTGGTGGTCGACAACGAGGCCAACCTGGCCGCCCTCGGCGAGTTGCACGCCGGCCCACCCGGCTCGACCAGCTTCCTGCACATCACCGGCGAGATCGGCATCGGTGCCGGGATCGTGCTGGACGGGACGCTCTACCGGGGCGCGCGCGGCTGGAGCGGCGAGATCGGTCACATCCCGGTGCAGCCGCAGGGGCGGCCGTGCCGCTGCGGCGGCCAGGGGTGCCTGGAGCGCTACGCGGGCCAGGAAACCATCCTGGCCGCCGCCGGTCTGGCCGGCGCGGACCTGCCCGCGGACACCGCCGCCATCCGCCTGGCCGACCTGGCCGGGGCGGGCGACCCGGCAACCCTGACCGCCCTGGCGGACGCCGGGACCGCCCTCGGGGTGGCCGTGGCGGGCGTGGTGAACCTGCTGGACCTGGACACCGTGGTGCTCGGCGGCGGATACGCCCCCCTCGCCCCCTGGCTGCGCCCGCCGGTGGTCACCGAGATCTCCCGGCGGGTGCTCACCGCCGCCTGGTCCCCGGTGACCGTGCGCCCGGCGGCGCTCGGGGCGCGCTCGGCGGCGGTCGGTGGGGCCACCTCGGTGGTCCGCCGGGTGGTGGACCAGCCGGTCGCCTGGCTGGCCCGATCCGGCTGAGCGGGGCGCTCCGCCATGGGCTTCCGACGCCCCCGCTCGGTACGCTTGCCCTCGGGCAACGGATTCGCGACCGAGGAGTGCACCGACAGCATGCGCACGGTTCGACAGACCGAAGCGCCCGGCCACCGGCGGTGACGACCGCCCGACCGCCGGCCGGGGCCGCGCTGCCGGACGACTCCCGGCTCGCCCGCGAACTGCTGGACGGGCTCGCCGAGGCCGTCGTGACCACCGACCGGGCGGGCATGGTCACCCTGGTCAACGCCACGGCCGCGAAGCTCCTCCCCGAGCTCTCCCCCGGCGTCGACCTGGCCGGCTGCCCGGTCCCCGCGCTGGCCGGCGCGGTGCGCGGCGGCGGCGGGACCTTCGACACCGAACACCACGGCCGGCGGCTGCGCGGGGTCCGGCGCGGCCTGGCCGGCGGCACCTGCGCCTGGTACGTGCGGGACGTCACCGAAGAGCAGGCGCGTGCCGACGCGCTGCTGGCCGAGCGGTCCCGCACCGCGTTCCTGGCCCAGGCGGGCAGCCGGCTCGGGCTCGCCCTGCACCGGGACCAGACGCTGCGCGCCGCCGTCACCCTCCCGGTTCCCTACCTGGCCGACGCCGCCGTGGTCGTGCACCGCCCGTCCCCGCCCGCCGAGGACCAGCCGCACTGGGTCCGGTACGCCGCCGACGAGCCCGGCCCGGTCACCGGCGTCGCCGGCTGGCCGGCGGTCGAGGCGGTGCCCGGGCTGGTCGAGGCGCTCGGCGGGGACGTCACCGAGCCCGGCCCCGGGCTCGACGCCGAGCTGGACGAGATGCTGCCCGCGGGCTTCGGCCGGCCCGGCGCCGTGCTGATCAGCCCGATGCGCAGCGCCGGCGGCCCGGCCGGCGCGCTCATCCTGGCCCGCCGTCCCGAGCGGAGCGGCTTCGGACCGCGGGAGGTGGAGCTGGCCCGGGAGTTCGCCGCCCGGGCGGGCGCCGCGCTGGCCGCCGCGGACCTCTACGGCGAACAGGCGCACCTGGCCCGCGTACTCCAGAACAGCCTCCTCCCCCCGGCCCTGCCGTCGCTGCCCGGGATGACGCTGGCCGGCGGCTACCGCGCCGCCGGGGACACCCTGCGCATCGGGGGCGACTTCTACGACCTCCTCCCCACCCCCGGCGGCGGCCTCTTCGCCCTCGGCGACGTCTGCGGCAAGGGGGTCGGCGCCGCCGTGCTGACCGGGCGGGTACGCCAGTCGCTGCGGACCCTGCGGCTGGTCGAGCAGCGCCCGCGAGAGCTGATGGACCTGCTCAACCGCGCGCTGCTGGACGCACCCGACGCGGCCCGCCGGCCCCAGTTCACGACCCTCCTGCTGGGCGCCCTGACCCGCGAGCCGGACGGCGGGCTGCTGGTCCGGGTGGCCGGGGGCGGGCACCCGGCCCCGCTGGTGGTCCGCACCGACGGCCGGGTCGAACCGGTCCGGGTGGGCGGGATGCCGGTCGGGGCGCTGACCGCGGCCCGCTTCGCCGAGGCGGAGGTACGCCTGGCCCCGGGCGACCTGCTGGTGGCGTACACCGACGGGGTGACCGAGGCCCGGGGCGGGCGCAGCCAGCTGGAGATGTTCGGCGACGCCCGGCTGCGGCGGGCGCTCGCGTCCGGAGCCGGGCTGCCCCCCGCCGCGCTGGTCGACCGGCTGCTCCAGCTCGTCGACGAGTGGCTCGACGGTCAGGTCCACGACGACATCGCCATGCTGGTCGTAGCGGCCGGTGGGGCCGGCCCGGCCCGGTCAGGCGGTGCGGGCCACCGGCGGCTCGCCGGGTGACTGCGGCTCGGCCTGCGGGTCGCCGATGCGCTCCCCCGACGGCTGGAGCACCGGCCAGCCCTCGGCGGTGGCCGCCTCCCCGCGCCGGGCCACCTCGTCGAACTCGCGCATCCCGCGCTCCAGCGCCGCCCGCCCCTCCGGGCTCATGCCCACCAGGATCCGGTCCAGCCGGTGGCGCCGGTCGGCGCGCAGCTCGGCGAGGAGCCGGGTGGCCGCCGGCGTGAGGTGCAGGGCGATCTCGCGCCGGTCGTACCGGCCGGGCTCCCGCTCCAGCATGCCGGCCGCCACCAGCCGGTCGCAGAGCCGGCTGGCCGAGGAGAGCAGCATGTCGGTCAGCGTGGCGAGCCGGCGGAGGTTGATCCCGTCGTACTGCTCGACGACCATGACCGCGCGTAACTGGGCGCCGGAGAGCCGGCTCGTGGTCCGCTCCCGAGCTGCCTCCCAGACAGCCAGCAGGGTGCCCGCCGCCTCGTCGAGGGCGGCGGCCATACTCGCATCAGGTCCCTGGGGACCGTGTTCTTCGGCCATGGTGGGCCCGAGACTACCCGCCCCACCAGGCCGACGACCTGTGCAAAGGAGCAAAGATGAGCGGACCGGAGGATCGGGCGCGGCGGAGCCTCACCGAGGCGCCGACCGACCAGCTCGTCGACCGGCTCGCCGCCGAGCTGGAACAGTCGTACGGGATCACCCGGACCGAGCTGTACCAGGTCGACTACCGGTTGGCCGCGCTGCTGCCGCTGGGCGGCGGTGAGTCGATCGTCACCCCCGGCCACCCGGCCTGGCGCTGCTTCGACCACCAGGAGCCGACCGTCTCGGAAGGCACCGGCTGGTTCCCGGTCGGGATGCGCGGCGAGCGGCGCGGCGTGCTCCGGATCTCGCCGGTGCCCGGTGACCCGGCCGCCCTGGCCGAGCTGGACGCCGTCGCCACGGCGCTCGGGCACGAGCTGGCCGCCGTGGCGGCCACCACCGACATCTACCTGACCGCCCGGCGCAGCCGCCGGCTCACGCTGGCCGCCGAGATGCAGTGGGAGCTGCTGCCCGGTCGCAGCCGGATCCGGCCCTCCTTCAGCCTGGCCGGCCAGCTGGAGCCGGCGTACGCGGTGCGCGGCGACGGCTTCGACTGGTCCGACGACGGCCACCGGCTCTGGCTGTCGGTGATCAACGGCTCGGGTGAGGGGGTGGCCGCCTCGATGCTCACCTCGCTGGCCACCCACGCGCTGCGCAACGCCCGCCGCGCCCAGCTGGGGCTGGCCGACCAGGCCGCCCTGGCCGACCAGGCGACCTACGCGCTGCACCGCGGCGAGCAGCACCTCTCCGCGCTCCTGCTGGAGCTGGACCTGGCCACCGGGACCCTGAACGTGGTCGACGCCGGCTCGCCCCGCCTGGTGCTGCTGCGCGACGGGGAGGTGACCGAGCAGGTGCTGGACAAGCAGTTCCCGCTCGGCATGTTCGAGGGCACCGACTACCGGGAGCAGCGCTTCGAGCTGCGGCGCGGGGACCGGCTCTTCGTGGTCAGCGACGGGGTGATCGACGCCACCTCGGAGCGGATCCGCTACGGCGAGACCGCGCTGGACCGCTTCCTGCGGCGCACCGGGCCGATGGAGCCGCTGGACGCGGTCCGGTCGCTGATCGGGGACCTGCGCGCCTTCGTGGCCGGCGACCTGGTCGACGACGCGGTGGTGGTCTGCCTGGACTGGCTCGGCCCGCAGCCCTGACCCGCCCCGGCCGCCCGGCCGGTCAGTACGCGCCCCGGCTGTTGACCACCGCCCCGAAGGTCTTCCAGAGGATGGTCAGGTCGGCGGCGAGGGACCAGTTCTCCACGTAGTAGAGGTCGAGCCGGATGCCGTCCTCCCAGCTCAGGTCGGACCGGCCGCTGACCTGCCAGAGGCCGGTCATGCCGGGCTTGACCAGCAGCCGGCGGGCCACGTCGCCGTCGTACCGGGCCACCTCCGAGGGCAGCGGCGGGCGCGGACCGACCAGGCTCATCTGACCGAGCAGCACGTTGGCCAGCTGGGGCAGCTCGTCCAGGGACCACTTGCGCAGCAGCTTGCCGACGCGGGTCACCCGGGGGTCGTCGCGCATCTTGAACATCAGGCCGTCGGTCTCGTTGCGCGCGGCCAGCTCGGCGAGCAGGGCATCGGCGTTGACGACCATGGTGCGGAACTTGAAGACGCCGAACTCCTTGCCGCCCTGACCCACCCGGGTCTGGCGGAACAGCACCGGGCCGCGGCTGTCCAGCTTGATGGCGAGCGTGATCACCACCAGCAGGGGCGCCAGCAGCAGCAGGGCGACCAGCGAGATCGAGCGGTCGACCAGCCCCTTGACCAGCTTGCGGGCACCCCGGAACTCGGGCGCCTCCACGTGGATCAGCGGCAGGCCGGCGACGGGCCGGGTGTGGATGCGCGGACCGGCGACGTCGGTCAGCGCCGGGGCCACCACGAGGTCGACGCCGGTGCCCTCCAGCTGCCAGCCCAGCCGGCGCAGCCGGGTCGCCGTCAGCTCACCCGAGGCGGTGACCGCCACGGTGTCCGCGCCGATCGCGGTGGCCGCCTCGGGGATGCCCCGGAACGAGCCCACCACCGGCACGTCGCCGAGGCGCTGCGGCACCGGGGCGAGCAACGCGTCCGGGATGCAGGCGCCGACCACCTGGTAGCCGGCGTACGGCTCGCGGCGCAGGGTGTGCACCAGCTCCAGCACGTGCGCGGTGTCGCCGACCACCAGCACCTTGCGGGACCAGCCGGCGCCCCGGTCACGGGCGCGGTGCAGCCGCTTTCGGGCGGCGAACCGGGCCACCTCCAGGCCGAGCGTGCCAACCGCGAAGGAGACGGCCAGGAAGCCCCGGGAGACACCGACGTCGGCGATGTAACCGGCGATGGCGATGCCACCGGCCAGCCGCAGGCTCGCCGCGCTGACCCGCCGGTACTCGTCGGCGCCGTAGCCGAGCACCTGGTCGTCGTAGCAGCGCATCACCTTGAGCGAGACCAGCCAGACCAGCAGCAGGGCGGGCGCGACCACGACGTAGGGGATCTCGGAGCCGCTCGGCTCCTCGTCGCCGAACCGGGCCACGTAGCCGATCAGGATCGCCACGGTCAGCACGGCGGTGTCCACCACCGCCAGGACCCGGATGTAGGCCCGCTCCGCGGCGCGCGTCGTCGGTCCGGGGCGGTCGCCACCGGGTCTCGACGACGTGCTGGCGGGAGTCAACAGCGTCGCCGAGGTCACCGGCCCTCCCCACTTCGCTCAGGACGACCCCGCGCCGCGCGGTCCCGGTGGGGATCCCGCGGTTCGGAGCACCCGGTCATCATGCCTCGACAATTATGGTTACCGATTGCTTCGGACACATTGCCGTCAGTTTCTCCCGGCCGCTGGAGCCGGGAAGCGTTCCGCCGTACCGGACTTCGCCGGTACGGCGGAACGCGTTCGCTGAGTGTCGGGTCAGCGCGGCGCCGGCGGCCGCAGCGCGATCGCCTGCAGGAAGATCTCGCCGATCTTGCTCGGGTCGGTGGTGACGAAGGCGCCGCCACCGGTCACGTCGGTGATCGACTTCAGCTCGGCGAGGCTGACCTCGTTGCCGATGCCGATGATGATCACCTGGACCGGCTGCTCCTCGTCCCGCAGCTGCTTGAGCTGGCCCAGCAGCGCCTTCTGGGAGATGCCGTTGTCGTCGTCGTTCTTGCCGTCGGTGAACAGCACGATCGAGTTGACCTTGCCGGGCTCCCAGTCCTGCTGGACCTTCTTGTAGGCCGCCAGCATGGTGTCGTAGAGGCCGGTGTCGCCGTCCGAGGGTCGGATCCCGGCCAGGCGCTGCTGAAGCGGGCCCCGGTTGCTCGACAGCGGCTTGATCTCGAGCAGGTCCCGGTAGTCCTGCGAACCGTTCAGGTTTGTGGAGAAGGTCCACAGGCCGATCGACCAGGAGTCGTCGAAGAGCCCGAGGCCCTGGCTCGCGGCGGCGACGGTGACCTGCTCCCGGCTGGCGCCGTTGGCGGTGGCCACCGCCTTCTTCATCGAACCGGAGACGTCGATGACACAGAGCATGCGGCCGGACTGGGTGGCCACCGACCAGGTGGTGGTCGCCTTCTGGATGGCGACCGGGTCCAGGTCGGCCGCGCCGCCCTGACCGGACGGCGGGACGGCGCTCGCGCCGCCGTTGGCCGGGCTCGGCGCGCCCTGGGGCGCCTTGAACCCGTCGCCCCAGTTGCCGTCCGGCGCCCGCAGCGCCTGCCCGGCCAGCCGGTTCTTGAAGCCCGACGTCCGCAGCACCTCGAAGAGCACCCGGGCGGCCGACGCCTTGGTCGGCTCGATGCCGGGCAGCACCGCGAACGGGTAGTCCAGCGGCATCGGCGCCGGCTCCAGGTAGAGCGCGGCCAGCGGGATCGGCGGCTTGGTGTTGTTGTACGCGATCACGTCCTCTTCCGACAGCGCCGCCGCGCCGAGCGCGTTGGCGATGGCCGTCGGATCGGACGAGCGCGGGAAGCGGGCCAGGAGGTCCTGCCGCAACGAGGAGCGGTTGGTGGCCAGCGCCCGCAGGGCACCGACCATCGCCTCCTGCGCCTTCGGTGAACCGGCGGCGCCGGTGGCGCTGGCGGCGGCGGTCAGCGAGAGCAGCCCGGACAGGCCGGCGGCGTCCTGGGTCGGCTCGACGATCCCGGCGCGCAACGGCTTGCTGCTGGTGACCTGGGCCAGCAGGTCGGTCCAGTGCAGCTTCTTGTCCGGCCAGCCGATCCGGGAGGCCACCGGCTCCGGCAGCGCGACCACCACCGGGCTGCGGGCGATCGAGGCCCCGTTGCCCGGCGCGAAGGCGGTGGCGCCGCCGCTCTTGAGCCGCAGCAGCCAGGTGGAGGAGTCCGGCACCCAGACGTCCGGCGTGGCCACGGTGCCGCTGGCCTGCCCGACCCCGGCCAGGGTGGCGCCGTGCTTGCTCGCCACCGCGGCGGCCACGTCGACCGGCTCGGAGGAGGAGACGTTCACGGCGATGCAGGTCTCGCCGACCGCCGCGCCGTCGGACACCCACTGTTCGGCCGCCCCCCGGACGGCGGGGGCGATCTCCGGGGCCGCCGCGACGGACAGCTCGATCCGTCCCGAGCAGTTCGGGCCCGCCAGCTGCTGATAGCCGAACCAGGAGCCGGCTACGACGACGACGAGCGCGGTCGCCGCGGCAACGGCACCTGCCCCACGGAGGTTCGAACGCATGCGATGGCGGCCAGACACGGTGACCATCTTGCGTATCTCGTGGGGTTAGTGCCACAACCGTTCGGACGAAAGTTACGCAGGAGAAACAGTTGATCGCCAAATCGCTACGTTGAGTGAGTGGTCAGTCATTCCAGGTGATCAAAGTCCACTGCGGACGGTGTTCCGGTGACCACCCCGTCACGGACGGACACAGGTGGGACTCGGCACCGGCACCGGCTCGCCCACCGGCTCCGGCACCCCGGTGCCCGGGTCCACCCGGAAGATCCTGATCATGCCGGCCCGCTCGTCGGCCACGTAGAGGTGTTCACCGGCCAGGGCGAAGTGCCGCGGCCACTCGCCACCGGTGTCCACCTCGGCCACCAGCTCGGGCGCCTCCCCGGCCAGCGCGAACACCGCGACCGTGCCCACCCCCCGGTTGCCCACGTAGAGGAAGCGGCCGTCCGGCCCGAGGGCGACCTCGGAGGGCTGCACGTGCCCGGCCCGGTCACTGGCGTCCACCCGGGCCCGCTGGTGCAGCCCGTCCGGGGTCACGTCGTACGCGGTGACGGTCCCGTCCAGCTCGCCGACCAGCCAGCAACGCCGCCCGTCCGGGTGCCGGGCCAGGTGCCGGGGCCCGGTGCCGGCCGGCGTCCGCAGCCGGGGGGCGCGGGGGACCAGCCGCCCCGAGGAGACGTCGAGGTCGTACCGGTAGACCGAGTCGGTGCCCAGGTCGACGGCGAGCAGCGGACCGCCGGCCGGGTCGGGCGAGACCATGTGGCAGTGCGCCTGCTCCTGCCGCTCCGGGTCGGCGCCGTGCCCCTCGTGCCGGATCAGGTCGCTGCGCTCCCCCGGCGTCCCGTCGGCGTCGAGGGGGAACACCGCGACGCTCCCGCCGCCGTAGTTCGCCGCGAACAGGTGCCGGCCGTCCGGCGCCACCGCGAGATGACAGGGCTCCGCCCCGCCGGTCGCCCGTACGCCCAGCGGGTCGAGGTCGCCCCCCGGACCGGCCCGGAAGGCGCTGACCTGCCCCTCGGCCAGCTCGTTGACCGCGTAGAGCACCGGCAACGCCGGGTGCCGGACGAGGAACGACGGCGACGGCGTGACCGCCACCGTGCCGAGGAGGGTCAGCGCCCCCGTCGCCGGGTCGCGCCGGGCGGCCACGATGCCCTCGGCCTGCCCGCCCGCCTCCGCCGTGTAGCCCCCGATGTGGACGATCGCGTCCTGCCCGGTCACCGCTCCCACCCTTCCGCCGTCGCACCGTCGATCCAACCAGAGGCTTCCCGGTGAGCCGGCCGGTTAGGCGTCATTCCCGGCGCCGGATTTCCGGCCCGCCGGCGGGCGGAACGGGGTCAGCCCACCGGCACCGGCTCGCCGCGCTGCCGCGCGACGTGCTCGACCAGCGAGATCAGCACCAGCTTGCCGGACTGCCGGTCCCGGGCGTCGCAGAGCACCAGCGGCACGTCCGGGTCCAGGTCCAGGGCGTCGCGGACCGCCTCCAGGCTGAACCGGCGGGAGCCGTCGAAGCAGTTCACGCCCACCACGAACGGGATGCCCCGCTGCTCGAAGTAGTCGATCGAGGGGAAGCAGTCGGCCAGCCGCCGGGTGTCGGCGAGCACCACGGCGCCGAGCGCTCCGAACGCCAGCTCGTCCCAGAGGAACCAGAACCGGTCCTGCCCCGGGGTGCCGAACAGGTAGACCTGGAGGTCGTCGTTGATGGTGATGCGGCCGAAATCCATGGCCACCGTGGTGGTCGACTTCTGCTCCACCCCGGAGACGTCGTCGGTGCCGATGCCGGCGCCGGTCAGCACCTCCTCGGTCTGCAACGGCCGGACCTCGCTCAGCGCGCTCACCAGCGTGGTCTTGCCCGCGCCGAAGCCACCGGCGATGAGGATCTTCAGAGCCAGCGGCACCCGCGGCGCGGCCGGCTCCCGGTCAAAGCGCACGGAGTCCACTGACCACCGCCTTGAGGATGTTGTCGTCGGGCAGGTGGGCGGCGGCCGGCCGGCGCACCGTGACCAGCCCCCGGGCGAGGAGGTCGCCGAGCAGCACCCGGACCACGCCGACGGCGAGATCCAGGTCGGCGGCGAGGTCGGCCACGGCCACCGGCCGGCGGGTCAGTTCGACGAGGCGCCGGTGCTCCGGCTGGAGGCCGGGCACGCCGGCCGGGTCGGCCCCGGGCGTGGTCAGCACGAACGCCACCAGGTCGAAGCCATCGACCGGCGGACGCACCCGGCCGCCGGTCACGGTGTACGGGCGGACCACGGGACCGGCGGCGGCATCCAGCCACTCGTGCCGGGGGCCCGGCGACTCAGCCCACATCGGTCGCCGCCGTGCGGGCCGGTGCACTGAGGTTCTCGCCGACCCGGATGACCAGCATGGCCATCTCGTACGCCACCAGGCCGATGTCGGCGTCGGCGTCGCTCACCACCGCCAGGCAGGCGCCCTGCCCGGCGGCCGTGACGAACAGGTACGCCGACTCCATCTCCACCACGGTCTGCCGGACCGCGCCGCCACCCACGTGGCGGGTGGCCCCCTTGGCGAGGCTGGAGAAACCGGAGGCCAGGGCGCAGAGGTGTTCCGCGTCGGTGCGGTCCAGCTCGGCGGACGCGCCGAGCAGGAGGCCGTCCGCCGACAGCACCACCGCCTGGCGGGCGCCCGGCACCCGCTCCACCAGGTCGTCGAGCAACCAGTCGAGATCGGCGTTCTGCCGCGTCGTGTGCACCACTAGGCGTCCCTCTCAGTCGCGGTTCGTTGGTCCGGAGCCGCCGCCGGTTCGGGCGGGGAGGGCTCGGCGGCCCGGGTGCGGGCCGCGTCGGTGGACGGAGCGCCGGCCCGGTCCGGGGCGGCGGTGGGATCGGCGGCCGGCCCGCCGGCCGCCGCGGTCGAGGTGGGCCCGCGGCGCGCGGCGCTGGGGTCGGCGGCGCGGGAGCCGTCACGGCGGCCGCGGGCGGTGCCCGCCTGGAGCGCGGACATGGCTCGCCGGGCCTCCTCGGGCGGACGGTGCGCCGGGTTGTCCGCGACGACCGGCCGGGGGCGGGCCGCCGGCCCGCGCCGGCGGACCCGGCGCGGCAGGCCGTCGCCGTCCGCCGGCGTCTCGACGGCGGAGGGACGGCCGGCGGGCAGCGGCACGACCGCCGACTCGGGGCGGTCCCGGCCGGGCCGGGCGGCCCGCGTCCGGGGGACCGTGGCCAGCCGGGTCACCTTGGCCATCCGCCGGTCGTCCCGCCCGGGCCGGTCGGCGTCCGGGCCGGTCGGGCCGATCGCCGGCTCGGCGGTGACCAGGTCCGACGGGACGAACACGGCGGCCGTGATCCCGCCGGGTGCGGCCCGCCGCAGCTCGATCCGGACGCCGTGCCGGGCGGCCAGCCGGGCGACCACGAAGTGGCCGAGCCGGGCGCTGTCGGTCGGGTCGAACTCCGGGGCGTGGGACAGCTTGCGGTTGGCGTCGGCCAGCGCCGTCGGCGACATGCCCAGCCCCCGGTCGGTGATCTCCACGGTGTAG
The DNA here is from genome assembly GCF_008868175.1 of Micromonospora sp. AMSO31t. Classification (GTDB taxonomy): domain Bacteria; phylum Actinomycetota; class Actinomycetes; order Mycobacteriales; family Micromonosporaceae; genus Micromonospora. Next base: position 7,689 of record NZ_WBKT01000012.1, on the reverse strand, counting down.
CCGCCGGGCACCGTGCGACCGCTGATGTCCACCCGGGTGCCGGGTGGGGAGAAGACGGTGGCGTTCTCGATCAGCTCGGCGAGCAGGTGGATCAGGTCGCCGACGGCACGGCCGAGCACCCCGGCCGGCTGGACCTCGCCCACGTCGACCCGGTCGTACGACTCGACCTCGGAGATCGCGCCGCGCACCACGTCGACCGCGGCGACCGGGTTGCGCCAGCCCCGGCCGGGGGCCGCGCCGGCCAGGATCACCAGATCCTCGGCGTGCCGCCGGAGCCGGGTGGCCAGGTGGTCGACCTGGAACAGCCCGGCCAGCTCGTCCGGGTCCTCGGTGCGCCGCTCCAGCCGGTCCAGCAGCGCCAACTGCCGGTGCACCAGACCCTGACTACGCCGGGCGATGTTCAGGAAGACCTCGTTGAGACCGCGGCGCAGGGTGACCTCGTCGACGGCGGCCTGCACGGCCGTGCGGCGCACCTCGTTGAAGGCGCGCCCCACCTGGCCGATCTCGTCGCCGCCGTGGTCCAGCTCGGGCGCCTCGCGGGCGACGTCGACCTCCTCGCCGCGGCGCAGCCGGGCCACCACGTCGGGCAGGCGGTGCTCGGCCATCTCCAGCGCGGCGGTGCGTACCCCGGTGAGCCGGCGGTCCAGGGACCGGCCGACCCGCAGCGCCACCAGCACGCAGACCACGATGGCGACCAGGCCGAGCAGCCCGGCGGCGGCGAGCCGGACCAGGATCTGGACCGCCATCGGCACGGACCGCTCGGTGAGGGTGTCCGCGCCGCGCAGCTCGAAGTCCCGCAGGCCCTGCGCGACCGCGGTGTGGCTGGTCTCCCAGGCCCGGATGTCGAACCCGGCGGGCAGGTCGCGCGCGCGGACCAGGGTGTCCTGGAGGGCGCGCAGCCGGACGAACGCCTCCCCCTCGGTGAGCCGCTGGTAGCCGGTCCGTTCGGCGGGCGGCAGGTCGGCCACCGCGTTCTCGGCCAGGAAGCGCTGGTTCTCGATGGTGCGGACCAGCTGCTCGTGCTCACCCTCGGCGTACCGGCCGGCGGTGACCGCGCCGGCCAGCAGGGCGTCGGCCTGGCCGAGCAGCTCCCGCGACCGGCCCAGCCCGGTGAGCGCCAGCGCCTGCCGGTTGAGCTGGGCGTCGGGGAGCGTGGCCATGGCCGCGAAGGTCTGGAAGGCGGAGCCGATCATCCCGCTGTAGAGCCCGACGGCGCCGGCCTGGTCCACCTTCCGGCCGTCGATGAAGCCCCGCCCGGCGGGCAGCGCGTCGAGCGCGGAGACCAGCTGGTCGAGCCGGGCGTCGAGCAGGTCGTCCGCGGCGTCGCGGAGCTTCTCCCCGTCGACGTGGCGACGCAGCTCGGCGATCGACCGGTCGGTGCGGGCGCGCTGCTCGGCCAGGGCCGGCAGGGCGGTGTCGCCGGCGAGCTGGACGACCGAGAGCCGGCGTTCCCGTTGCAGCTCGGTGACCACGCTCTCACCGGGCCGGCCCAGGTCATACAGGAGGGTACGCGCGGCGAGCAGGTCGAGGGCCGGCCCGAAGGTCAGCGTGGTGGCGAATATCCACAGTGCCAGCAGCCCGGTCACCGGACCGATGACCAGCGCGGTCAGCTTGGCGCGGATCGGCCAGTCTCGGGTGTTCATCCAACCTCGCCCGGGGGAAGGTGTCGCAGGGGTGGCGCCGGCACCGGCCGGAAGGGCCGCGACGCCGGGCCCCGGCCCGGGCGCCTTGGGCAGGATACGTAATCCCAGCCGGATGCACTACCGGCCGTCTCGCCCCTCACTACGGTCCGGAATGTTCGCAGTGGACACCGTTGGACGGGAACGCACCGCCGGAAGGGACCGGCGGGAGGTTCGTCCAAAGGGGGCGTACGGAGGACCGGCTCGTTGGGCCAGGTCGCTCATCGGTCGTGCGGACGCCGGGCCCGCCCGGTCCCTCACCCGGGTGCCGTCTCTGGAACGGGTCCACTCTTCGCCGCGCGAAACGGGTGTGTGCCCGGCCGTCCCGTGGGAGGCTGCGGGGGCACGATCGCGCAGGAAAGTACCGCCGATCGGGATTGGCGATCACGGACCGGAGGGAATACCAGCGGGCGAAGGAGGAGCCATGTCGCCCACGCAGGTAGTCGTCATAGTCATCGTCGTTCTGGTGCTCGCGGCGCTGGCCGCGGTCGCCGTGGTCGCCAGCCGCCGCCGGGCCCTCCGGCAGCGGTTCGGCCCCGAGTACGACCGGGCCGTCGCCGAGCAGGACAGCCGCGGCGCCGCCGAGCGGGAGCTGCGGGAGCGGGAACGCCGCCACGCCGAGCTGGAGCTGACCCCGCTCAGCGCGGAGTCCCGCGCCCGGTACGCCGCCGCCTGGGAGGAGCTCCAGGTGCGTTTCGTCGACTCCCCCGCCGAAACCGTCGGTGACGCCGACGAACTGGTCACCCGGCTGATCGCGGAGCGCGGGTACCCCACCGGGGACTTCACCGAACAGATCGCCCACCTCTCCGTCGAGCACGCCCGCACCCTGACCCACTACCGGGACGCCCACGACATCCGGCTGCGCAACGAACGCGGCGAGGCCGGCACCGAGGAACTCCGCCAGGCGCTCGTGCACTACCGGGCCCTCTTCGCCGACCTGCTCGGTGAGGACCCGGTGGGGCACCAGCCGCCGGCGCAGCGCCACCCCGACCACGAGCACGACGCCACGAGCCGCTGAGGAGGCCGCCGCCATGCGTCAGGAAGAGCAGCAGGCCACGCAGGACCACCCCGAGGCCGTCCGGTCCGCGCCGGTGCCGGTCCCGCCCCCCGGGGACCGGACCGCCGGGGACGGGACCGAGGCCGATCGGGCCGCCCGGGCCGAGGTGCCCGAGGACGCGCTCGACGACCGGGGCACCTTCGACGACCCGGCGGTCGCCGGCGAGGGCGCCGACCGCCGGGACGCGGAACTCGACGAGACCCGGGCGTACGACGCCGGGGACCTTCGCGACGCGGAGGCCGCCGACGCCGACGACCGGCCGGTGTACCACGACCCGGCGCCGCTGCCGACCGCCTTCGGGGCGACCTCCGTGGGCGACGCGGTGGCCGCCTCGGCGATGGCCAGCGGCCGGCCCGAGGACGAGCGGGACCCGCGCAACGAGGACACCGCCGTGCCGGGCGACGGCGCTCCGGGCCGGACCGACGCGTTCGACGACGAGCGGGCCGACCCGACGGCGGGCGACCGGCTGCACGACCCGGACCGCTGGGAGGCCGCCGACTCCGGCGTGACGCGCGACGACGCGCCGGCGGCCGGTGCCGGGTACGGCAGCGCCGAGCCGGCGATGGTCGATCCGGACACGAGCACCACCGCGGCCGGCGCGGGCGCGGCCGGCGCCGCCCTGGCCGGCGCGGCCCGGCCCACACCGGGCGCCGTGCCGGCGGACGCGGCAACCCTCTTCGCCGCCGAGACCGCCCAGGACTTCCGGGACCGCTGGCGGGACGTGCAGCTCCGCTTCGTGGACGACCCGCGGGCCGCCGTCGGTGAGGCGCAGTCGCTCGTCGAGGAGGCCATCGAGGCGCTCTCCGCCGCGCTGCGGGAGCAGAAGACCAAGCTGGGCAGCTGGCAGGAGTTCGGCTCGACCGACACCGAGCAGCTCAGGGTGGCCGTGCGCGGCTACCGGGACTTCCTGGACCGGGTCCTCGGCCGCTGACGACACGTCGCCTCGGAGCCCCGGCCGGTGGACGGCCGGGGCTTCGCCCTGTGTGCCAGACCGCCCTCCGGGCATGAAATTTCGCAAACTGGGTACCTGCGGGCGCAGCGTCGCCACGGAGGGAGCACGGGATGGGTAGCGGTCTTCGGTTGGACATGAACGCCCTGGACTACCTGATCCTGGCGCTCTACTTCATCACGGTCCTCGGCATCGGTTTCGCCGCGCGTCGGGCCATCCGCACCAGTGTCGACTTCTTCCTCTCCGGGCGGTCACTGCCCGCCTGGGTCACCGGCCTCGCCTTCGTCTCGGCGAACCTCGGCGCTCTGGAGATCATCGGCATGGCGGCCAACGGCGCCCAGTACGGCGCCATGACCGTCCACTACTACTGGATCGGCGCCGTGCCGGCGATGGTCTTCCTCGGCATCGTGATGATGCCCTTCTACTACGGCTCGAAGGTCCGCAGCGTCCCCGAATACCTGCGGCTGCGCTTCAACCGGCCGACCCACCTGCTGAACGCGATCAGCTTCGCGGTCGCCCAGGTGCTCATCGCCGGCGTGAACCTCTACGCGCTCGCGCTCATCATGCAGGCGCTGCTCGGCTGGCCGCTCTGGGTGGCGATCGTCGTCGGAGCGGCGATCGTGCTGGCCTACATCACCATCGGCGGCCTGTCCGGCGCGATCTACAACGAGGTGCTCCAGTTCTTCGTGATCATCGCCGGCCTCGTGCCGATCACCGTCATCGGCCTCGTGAAGGTCGGCGGCGTGAACGGCCTGATGGACGCGGTGCGCGACTCCAAGCTCGGCGAGGCCGGGCTGCACGCCTGGCAGAACACCGGCAGCACGGACAACCCGCTCGGCGCGCACTGGCTGGGCATCGTCTTCGGCCTCGGCTTCGTGCTCTCCTTCGGCTACTGGACCACCAACTTCGCCGAGGTGCAGCGCGCGCTGTCCGCCCGGAACATGAGCGCCGCCCGCCGGACCCCGATCATCGGCGCGTACCCGAAGCTGCTCATCCCGCTGGTCACCGTGATCCCCGGCCTGATCGCGCTGGTCACCGTGAAGGGACTCGGCGCCGAGGAGGGCGACCTGGTCTACAACAACGCGATCCCGCTGCTCATGCGCGACCTGCTGCCCAACGGGGTGCTCGGCATCGCGGTCACCGGCCTGGTGGCCTCGTTCATGGCCGGCATGGCCGCCAACGTCAGCGGGTTCAACACGGTGTTCACGTACGACATCTGGCAGGCGTACTTCAAGCGGGACCGCCCGGACGAGTACTACGTGCGGGTGGGCCGGATCGCGACCGTGGTGGCGGTGGTGGTCGGCATCGGCACGGCGTTCATCGCCGCCGGGTTCAGCAACATCATGAACTACATCCAGGCTCTGTTCTCGGTGTTCAACGCCCCGCTCTTCGGCACCTTCATCATCGGCATGTTCTGGAAGCGGATGAGCCCGCTCGCCGGCTTCTGGTCGCTGCTGGCGGGCACCGTGGTGGCGATCGGGACCTACCTGCTGCACCTGGCCGACGTCGTGCACTTCAACTCCGACCTGGAGGAGAGCTTCTGGGGCGCGGGCCTCGCCTTCGTGACGGTCGCCGTCGTGGCGGCGATCCTCACCCCGCTGACCCGGCCGAAGCGGAACGACGAGCTGACCGGGCTGGTCTACGGCCTGAGCGACGCCACGCTGAAGGACGACTCGCTGGCCGGGGACGCCGCCTGGTACCGGTCCCCGGTGCTGCTCGGCGTGATCGCCGTGGTCCTCGCCGCCCTCTTCTACATCCCGGTCTTCTGAGAAACGGAGGCACGCCATGGCAGACAACCCCGAACGCCACCCCCGGGGCGAGGCCCACGACCCGCTGGTCGAGGAGACCGAGGCCGAGGAGGCCCGATCGGCGGCGGCGCGGCTGTTCGACATCCGCCGGGTGATCGGCGGGCTGTTCGTCGCGTACGGGCTGATCGTGGGTCTGATGGGCCTCTTCGACTCGTCCGCCGAGATCGACAAGGCGCAGGGCGTCCGGATCAACCTGTGGGCCGGTCTGGTGATGCTCGCCTTCGGGCTGCTCATGCTGCTCTGGCAGTGGCTGCGCCCCACCGAGCCGCCGGAGCCACGCGCCGCCGACGAGCGCTGACCGCGGCCCCGGGACGCCCGTCCCGGGGCCGTCGGCATGGCCGGTCCCCCACGGGGTACGCCGTGGGGATCACGGAACGGGACAGGAGGGCAGCAGCATGACGGATCGTGACCGCGGTGGCGAGCGGCCGCTGGAGGAGACCCCCGAGGTGGCCGCCGCGGTGGACGACGACAGCACGGTGCCGCAGCTGCGCACCGGTGGCACCGACCCGGACAATCCCGTCTTCACCGAGCCCGACGGCGCGGTGCCCGACACCGGTTCGCCGGACATCCTCGGCGACCCGTACGCGGCCGGGACCGGGGCGACCGGCACCGGCACCGGCGCGGGCGGGGACAACATCCGGACCGGCGCCGAGCAGCCGTGGGATCCCGAGGACCTCGTGATGGCCCGGGGTCAGGACCCGACACCGGAGAACCTGGAGCAGGCCCGCCGCGACCTTGAGGAGCTGGGCCGGGCGGCGATCGAGAGAACGGTCCCCTGACGCCCGGGGGCCCCTGGCCGACGTGGGGTCGACCAGGGGCCCGGGGAACCCGCGGGGCGGTGCCTCACTCCCGCCGCCGCGGGTGGGCCGGCCGCCGGATCAGGAGAGCGCCGGGTAGGCGTTCTTCATGAGCTCCTGGAACTGGGCGGAGAACCAGGCGCCGGAGATCGGCGCGTTGGGCAGGGCCCCGCTCGGGTTGTTGCCGTTGCGGGCGTTGCCGGTGTAGGTCGGGTCGCACATCCGGTCGAAGCCCTTGCCCTCGTCGTTCGGGATGAGGGTGCTGGAGCCGTCCGACTCACCCGGCGGCTTGACCCAGACGTACGCGTCGATGCCCGGCTCGGGGTTCGCCCGGGGACGCTCGCCGAGACCGGCCCCGGCCTGGTTGCACCAGTTGCCGGCGTGGATCCGGCGGTCGACGCGGCCACCGTTGACGTAGGTGTCCACGCTGGTGGTCGCGCCCGGGCCGGTGGGCCGGGCGGTGCCGCCCCACCCGTTGCGGGAGGTGTCGATCAGCATGCCGATGTTGCTCTCGAACCCGACCGAGACCAGCTTCTGCCGGAAGGCCTGGGCGAAGGAGAGCTCGTCGACGTACTGGTTCCAGTCGATCCACTTGGCCTGCCGGACGCTGGTGCCGTTCACCGTGTCGGTGATCTTGACGTACGGCTCCTTGAGCGCCGAGTAGTTCGCCGTGTTGACGATGAAGCCGTGCACGTTGCGCACGGTGCTGCCGGAGGCGACGGCCGCGCTCTTCAGCATGTCGGCGGTCGGGCCGAAGTTGCTGTCCCAGCCGATCCATCCGTGGTGGGCGGCGTCGATGTAGTTGTAGACGTTGCCGAGCGCGCCCAGCTTGGCCAGGGCGTAGCCGACCCCGTTGACGTAGGCGCCGTTGGCCTTGACCGTGTCGCACATCGCGGTGCCGCCCGCGTTGCCCGAGGTGTTGGTCACCAGGTTGGGCAGCGAGTCGATCTCGATGATGTTGATGATCCGGAGGTTCTTGTACTTCGGGTCGCTCTGGATCGCCGCGATCGGGTCGATGTACTCCGCCTTGTAGCGGGGCAGCTCGTCCGGGCCCAGCTCACCGTTGGAGGCCAGCGCGGCGCAGTCGCGGCCGGGCAGGTTGTAGATGACGAACTGGATGTAGCCGGCACCCTGGGTGAGAGCCGCGTCCAGGTGGTCGCGGACGCCCATCGAGCCGTTCGAGCTGCTGCCGTCGGTGCCCTCGATGGCGGCGATCCGGTCCAGCCAGACCGCGGTCGGGTTGTTCGAGACCCGGCTGCCGCCCGCCTCGGCGTCCGCCTTGGCCTTCCACTCGGGGTTCACGTACCCCTTCACCCCGGCGTACGGGTTGTCGACCTTCTGGCCCGGCGTGGTCGGCGACGGGCTCGGGCTGGTCGGCGTGGGGGTGGGGCTCGTCGGC
>NZ_WBKT01000011.1 GCF_008868175.1 Micromonospora sp. AMSO31t | reverse complement strand
CCTCGTCGCGCGGCCCCCGCAGCGCGATCCGCTCGTGCAGCCCCCGCCCGCCCGCGTCGGCGGCAGCGATCCGCCGGGCGGTGCCGGTGATCTGGTGCAGCGGCTGCAAGGCCCGCCCGGCGATCAGCCACCCCAAGCCGAGGGCGACCGCCGAGATCAGCAGCAGCGCCACCCCGCCCTGGGTGAGCAGCGACTCCAGCGCGTTCCGCTTCGCCTCGTCCTGGGCCTCGCGGAGCAGGATGCGCACCTGTTCCATCGCGCCCGGGGCGGGCACCTTGGCAAAGGGGGCAGCCTGGACGATGTCGGTCTTGGCGATCACGCCCGTCAACGGCTCCCGCATCCGCTGGTCGACCAGCACGTACGTGACGGCGAGCAGGACCACGCCGGCGAGCAGCAGGAGCCCGCCGTGCACCAGGGTCAGCCGGGCCCGAATGGTCAGTCGTTTCATGGGATCTGGTACCCCACTCCCGGCACCGTCTCGACGACCTGCGGGTCGCCGAGCTTGCGGCGCAGCTTCATCACGGTCACCCGCACCACGTTGGTGAACGGGTCGATGTGCTCGTCCCAGACCCGGTCCAGCAACTCCTCCGCGGAGACCACCGCCCCGCCGGCTCGGACCAGCTCCGCCAGCACCGCGAACTCCTTGCGGGACAGCGCGACGTACCGGCCGTCCCGGTAGACCTCCCGGCGGGCCGGGTCGACCACGACGCCGGCCCGGCTCAGTCTGGGCGGTGCCGCCGGCCTGGCCCGCCGGGCCAGCGCGTGCACCCGGGCCGAGAGTTCCACAAGCGCGAACGGTTTGACCAGGTAGTCGTCGGCGCCCAGGGCCAGCCCGGCCACCCGTTCCCGGACGGCCGCGGCGGCGGTCAGCATGAGCACCCGGGTTTCCGCGCCGCTGTCCACCACGGCCCGGCACACGTCGTCGCCGTGCACCACCGGCAGGTCCCGGTCGAGCACCACCACGTCGTAGTCGGTGACGCCGAGCCGTTCCAGCGCCGCGTCCCCGTCGTACGCGACGTCCACGGCGAACGCCTCCCGGCGCAGCCACTCGGCGATGGAGTCGGCCAGCAGCGTCTCGTCCTCGACCACAAGCACTCGCACGTCTCCCATGGTGCCGCGCCCGCGGATAACGCCGGCGTTAACGCCGGCGGTTACGCCCGGGATACCGCCGCTGCGGTCGACTCGTCCGTATCGGCCGGCGATCGGCGCCGGCCGGAGGGAAGGAGTTGTGCCATGCGCCGACGAGTGTCGGGCACACTGCTCGTCCTGCCCCTGCTGCTGGGTCTGGCGGCCGCCGGCTGCGGGGGCGCCGACCCGGACGGGGAGCGGGTGGCCACGGCCGGCGGCGGCGCGGGCGGCGCGTCGCCCAGCGCCAGCATCGCCCCGGTCAGCGACGAGGACCGGCAGCGCGAGTTCGCCAGGTGTATGCGGGAGAACGGGGTTCCGGACTTCCCGGACCCCGAGCCCGGTGAGGGCGGCGGCTTCCGCATCCGGATGCCCGCCGGCACCGACAAGGGGAAGATCCAGGCGGCCATGGAGCAGTGCCGGAGTCTCATGCCCAACGGCGGCAAGGCGCTCAAGCTCGACCCCGAGCAGGTGGAGAAGGTACGGAAGCTGGCCCGCTGCATGCGGGAGAACGGCGTACCGGACTTCCCGGACCCGGGCCCGGACGGCAGCATCGAGCTGAAGGGCGGCGCCGGCGTCGACCCGGAGAACCCGGCCACCCGGGCGGCGCTGGAGAAGTGCCGCGAGGACGGCGCTCCGCTGCTCATGAAGAGGACCTCATGACGGCGGGCACCACCGCGCCGGACGAGGCGACCACCGCCGCCAGCCCGCCGGCCGTCGCGCCGGCGGCCGTCGGACGCAGCCGTCGCCGCGGCCGGGCGCGTACCCCTCTCGTGGTGGCCTCGGCGGTGGTGGTCGCCGCCGCGGCGGGCGTCACGGCCGCGGTGGCCGCCGGTGACCACGACGGGGGTACGGCGGCGCGCGCCGACCTGCCGCCGGCGACCGCTTCGGTCACCCGGCAGACCCTGGTCGACTCGGAGAGCTTCGACGGGACACTCGACTACGGCGCCAGCCATGGCGCGGCCCCGCGCACCGGCGGCACCGTCACGTGGTTGGCTGCCACCGGTAGCCAGGTCACCCGGGGCAGGCCGCTGTTCGCGGTCGACGACGCCGAAACGGTGCTGCTGTACGGCAAGCTGCCGGCGTACCGGACCCTGGGTCCCGGCGGGTCCGGCGAGGACGTGCGCCAGTTCGAGCGGAACCTGAAGGCGCTCGGCTACACCGGGTTCACCGTCGACGACGAGTACACCTCGGCCACCGCCGACGCGGTGCGGAACTGGCAGGAGGACCTCGGCGTGCCCGAGACCGGCCGGGTCGAGCTGGGCCGGGTGGTCTACGCCGAGGGCGCGGTCCGGGTGGAGAGCCACGCCGCGGAGCCCGGCGACCCGGCGCAGCCCGGGCAGGCGGTGCTGACCTGTACCGGCACCACCCGGGTGGTGACCGTGTCCCTCGACGTGGACGACGAGCGGCTGGCGAGGAAGGGCGCCAAGGTGACCGTCTCCCTGCCCGACGGCAAGGAGGTCGCCGGCACGGTCGCCGGCACCGAGACGGTGATCGAGACCGGCACCGACGGCGGGGCGGGCGGCCAGGGCGACCCGGAGACGAAGATCGAGGTCACCGTGACGGCGGCCGACCCGAGGGCGCTGACCGGGTTCGACCAGGCCTCGGCCAAGGTGGCGTTCACCGCCGCCGAGCGCCGGGACGTGCTCACCGTGCCGGTCGCCGCGCTGCTCGCGCTGGCCGAGGGCGGCTACGGCGTGCAGCTGGTCGAGGGTGCCGCCACCCGGATCGTGGCAGTGGAGACCGGGTTGTTCGCCGCCGGCCGGGTGGAGATATCCGGCGGGGGGCTCACCGAGGGGGCGACCGTGGGGATGCCGACATGACCGGCGGGACGGTCGTCGAGCTGACCGACGTGACCAAGGTCTATCCGGGGGTGCGGGCCCTCGACGGGGTCTCCCTGACCGTCCGGTACGGCGAACTGGTCGCCATTGTCGGCCCCTCCGGGTCGGGCAAGTCCACGATGCTGCACCTCATCGGCACCCTGGACCGCCCGTCCGCCGGCCGGGTACGCATCGACGGGCACGACGTGGCCGCGCTCGGCGACCGGCAGCTCTCCGCGCTGCGGTCCACCCGGATCGGCTTCGTCTTCCAGCAGTTCCACCTCGCCCCGAACGTGCCGGTGCGCGACAACGTCGCCGACGGGCTGCTCTACGCGGGCGTACCCCTTCGGGAGCGGCGGCGACGCGCGGAGGCCGCGCTGGCCCGGGTCGGGCTGGGGCACCGGCTGGACCACCGGCCGCACGAGCTGTCCGGCGGCGAGCGACAGCGGGTGGCGATCGCCCGCGCGGTGGTGGGCGCGCCCGCCCTGCTGCTGGCGGACGAACCGACCGGCAACCTGGACTCGGCGTCCGGCGCCGGGGTGCTGGCGCTGCTGCGCGACCTGCACGCGACCGGGACCACCATCGTGGTGATCACCCACGACCTGGAGGTCGCGGCCGGCCTGCCCCGCCGGGTCCAGATGCGCGACGGCCGGATCGTGGCCGACCACCGACCGGTGGAGGTGCCGGCATGAGCGGCCCGGTCAGGCTGACGCCCGCCCGGCTCCGCCCCCGGGACGTCCTGCGGGTCGGCGGCGTCGGGCTGCGCACCCGGCCGCTGCGGGCCTTCCTGTCGGCGCTCGGCATCGCGATCGGGATCGCCGCCATGGTGTCGGTGGTCGGGATCTCCGCGTCGTCCCGGGCCGAGCTGGACCGCACGCTCGCCGAACTGGGCACCAACCTGCTCACCGTCGGCCCGGGCAACACCCTCTTCGGCGACGACGCCCAACTGCCGGCGGAGTCCGTGGCGATGATCGGACGGATCGGGCCGGTGCGGGGGGTCGCCGCCACCGGGCTGCTGTCGGACGCGCGGGTGTACCGCTCCGACCTGATCTCGCGGGGCGAGAGCGGCGGGATCGCCGCCCGCGCCGCCGGCCTGGAACTGCGTGACACGGTCGGACTGGAGGTGGTCAGCGGAACCTGGCTGAACGCCGCCACGGCCCGTTACCCGGCGGTGGTGCTCGGCGCCACCACGGCCCAGCGGCTCGGCATCGGCGCTGCCGGGCCGGACGTCCGGGTCCAGGTCGGCGGGCGTTGGTTCACCGTGGTGGGAATCCTGGCGCCCGCGCCGCTCGCGCCGGAGCTGGACCTGTCGGCGCTGATCGGCTGGGATGCCGCGAGGTCGTACCTCGGCTTCGACGGGCACCCCACCACGGTCTACACCCGGACGTCGGAGACGGCGGTCGAAGCGGTACGCGCGGTGCTCGCGGCCACGGCGAACCCGGAGGCGCCGAACGAGGTGAAGGTCGCGCGCCCCTCGGACGCGCTCGCCGCGAAGCAGGCCACCGACGATGCGTTCACCGGGCTGCTGCTCGGTCTCGGCGCGGTCGCCCTGCTGGTGGGGGGCGTCGGCGTGGCGAACACCATGGTGATCTCGGTGCTGGAGCGGCGTCCCGAGATCGGCCTGCGCCGGTCACTCGGGGCCACCCGCGGGCAGGTCCGCACCCAGTTCCTGGCCGAGTCGCTCCTGCTGTCCGCCCTCGGCGGGCTCGGCGGGGTGCTGCTGGGCAGCGCGGTCACGGCGGCCTACGCGTTCTCCCGGTCGTGGCCGGCGGTGGTCCCGGCCTGGGCGCTCGGCGGCGGAGTCGGCGCGACCCTGGTGATCGGGGCGCTGGCCGGGCTCTACCCGGCGATCCGAGCGGCGCGGCTCGCGCCGACCGAGGCGCTCGCCACGCCGTGAGCGCCGGCTGGCGGGTCGTGGCGGGATGACCGGCCACGACCCGCCGGCCGGCGGATATCAGCCCCAATCAGGTGCTTGCCGGGAAGCGTTCGTGTCCCAGCACGGCGAGCAGCCGCAGCTTCTCGTGACCCTCGCTGCGCGGCGGCGCGGTGAGCACCAGCAGGGCCTGGGACTGGTCCTCGGTGAACAGCACCTGGCAGTCCAGCTCGATCGGGCCGAGCTCGGGATGGATGAGCGTCTTGTGGTCGGCGAAGCGCTGGGCGACCTCGTGCCGCTCCCACAGCTCGGCGAACTCGGGGCTGATCTTCTGCAGCGCCCGCACCAGCTCACCGGCCCGCGACTGCGGCCCCATCGAACCGTACGCGGCGCGCAGGTTGGCGACCTGGGCGCGGCTCTGCCGGTCGCGGTCCTCCTCCGGGTACCGGGACCGCTCGGCGGGGTCGGTGAACCACCGGTAGATCTCGCTGCGGGCCAGCCCCGTGTGGCCCGACCGGTCCCCGAACAGGGCCTCGGCCATCCGGTTCTGCACGAGGATCTCGCCCAGGTTGGAAAGGATGAGAGCCGGGGTGTCCGCGAGCCGGTCCAGCACCCGCAGCAGCGCCGGGGCGACGTGCGTCGCCGTGGCCATCGACGCCGGGGCGTTGTGGCCGGCCACCCGGAACAGGTAGTCGCGCTCGTCGCGGCTCAGCCGCAGCGCCCGGGCCAGGGACGCCAGCAGCTGCGGGCTCGGCTGCGGGCCGCGCTGCTGCTCCAGCCGGGTGTAGTAGTCGGTCGACATGGTGGCCAGGGCGGCCACCTCCTCGCGACGCAGGCCCGGCGCGCGCCGGCGGGCGCCCGTGGCCAGCCCGACGTCCGCGGGCTGCAGCGCCTCGCGGCGGCGGCGGAGGAAGTCGGCCAGGGCTGCGCGGTCCATGATCCCAGTATCCGCCTGCCGCCTGGGCCAACCAGGGATTGCCGATCCCCCGATAACCGGTCTCTGCCCCCGAACCCTCATGGTGGGCCAGGCTCAAGGCATGAACATCTCCGGAAACACCATCTTCATCCCGGGGTCGACGAGCGGTATCGGCCTCGCCCTCGCCCTCGAACTCAAGGCCAGGGGCAACACGGTGATCATCGGCGGCCGGCGCACCGACCTGCTGGAGAAGGTCACCGCCGAGCACCCCGACATCCACACCGTGGCGATCGACACGGCGGACCCCGCGAGCATCGCCTCGGCGGCCGCTCAGGTGCTGGAGAAGCATCCGGACCTCAACGTCCTCGTCACCATGGCGGGCATCATGCGCGTCGAGGACTGGCAGCAGCCCGAGTCGTTCCTCGACACGGCCGAGGCGACCGTGACGACCAACCTGCTCGGCCCGATCCGCCTGATCGCCGCGTTCATCGAGCACCTACGGGCGCAGCCGGACGCCACGATCATGACCGTCTCCTCGGGCCTCGCGTTCGCGCCACTCAAGGTCACCCCGAGCTACAACGCGTCGAAGGCCGCCATCCACATGCTCAGCGAGTCGCTCCGGCTCCAGCTCGCCGACACGACCGTCAAGGTCGTGGAACTGGAGCCGCCGTCGGTGCGTACCGCGCTGATGCCCGGGCAGGAGACCAGCGAGTTCGCCATGCCGCTCGACGAGTTCGTGGCGGAGGTCATGGCGCTGATCGAGGCGCAGCCGGACGCCCGGGAGATCCAGGTCGAGCGGGTGAAGTTCCTCCGCTACGGCGAGGCGCGCGGCGACTACGACCAGGTGGTCGCGACGCTCAACGCGCACGACCCGCACGGCAAGTGACAGCCGACGTACCGGCGAAGAGCACGCTAGTCGCGGTAGTGGACCGTGCACTCCCACGCGGGCTCGCCCCGGTGCGCCGCCTGGTAGTCGTCGAACAGCTCGCGCAGGATCCGACTGTCGCGGGGCAGTCGCTCGGACAGCGTGGCCCAGCCGGTGAAGGTGATCTCGCGAGGCAGCTCCACCATCGTCCGGATCACGTCGTTGAAGCCGGACCAGGTCCGCGAGGTCCAGCCGGGGAAACGCAGCTCGCGGCGCAGGACGGTGTGCAGCTGGTCGGCGTCGTACACGCCGGACAGGTCGATGGTCAGACGTTCCGGCGGGGCGGGGTCCTCGTCGTGCGGCATGTCGACTCCTGGGGGTCGGTGCGGAGTGGCGGGGAGCCGGCGACCGGCCGGCTCCCCGCCGGAACGGGCTACCTGTAGCGGCCCACGTAGTAGACCGACTCGTAGTGGTCGGGCGTGACGTACATCAGGCCGTCGCTGGAGTAGAGCAGCCGGGTGCCGGGGTTCTTCGCCCGGGTCATGGCGTAGTTCTGGCCGATGTCGGCCTCGTACCAGACCCGGCTGGGCGCGTCGGGGAGCACCAGGTCGTCGTTGCGGAACACGTCGCCGCCGAGTGCCTTGCCCGGGGCGCGCGGAGCGAGGGCCTTGCCCTTCTCCCAGCCGTACCGGGAGCTGGCCTCCGCCTGGGTGATGTAGTTCGGGGGGAGCTTGCCGGTGCTGCGGAGGCTGTCGACGACATCGTTGCCCTTCTGCATCGCGTCGAAGACCCCGCGCAGCCGCGCCGCGTTGTAGACGCTGTCGGCGCCCTTGTAGAGCGGCTTGGCGTAGCGGATCAGGACGATCGCGCCGAGGGCCCGCTCGACGCCGCTGAGCGGTTGACCGGTGACCAGGTCCCGGCCGTAGACCGCCTCGCTGACGCCCTTGACGTCGCCGACGCCGGGGATCAGGTCGGCGACGAGCGAGGCAAGCGCGTCCTCCAGCGGCCGGCCAGCGAAGTCGGCGAGGTCGTACTGCGGCTGGACGGCCGTGTGCCGGTCGTAGGCCTCCCACAGCCCGTCGAACAGCCGGCCGCCGATCCCACCGAGGCCGGTGAACGAGGGGGCGAGGAGGCGCAGCCGGGCCACCGCGGCGTTCGCCTCGGCCAGTCCGGCGTTGGCCTGCTCGACACCCTTGACGGCCTGCCGCATTCCGGCGTTCGCCCGGGCGATGCCGGCATTGAGCTGGGTCATGCCCTGGTCCGCCAGCGCCAGCCCGGCGTTCATCTCCGCGAACGCCTGGTTGACCGTGACCATGGCGCCGTTCATCTGTCGCAGCGCCGCGTTGGCCTGGGCGGCCCCCTGGTTGGCCTTGTCGAGATGCTTGTTGATCTCGGGTAGGGCCGTCGAGGCGTCCGCGAACAGCTCGCCCAGCTCGGCCGCCACCCGCAACCATTCCCCGATGGCGCCCATGACGCTCAGTGGACGGCCGACCTGCCGCTCCATCGCCGCGTGCAGCTCCGCCAGGTTCCGGCCGCCGGCCGTCAGGTCCGCCTCGACCCGTTGCGCGAGGTCACGGGCGTCGGTGGCGGTGGCCACCGCCGCGGACCGGAAGATGTCCACGATCTCGACGTAGAGCGCCAGCCGGCCGATCACCGAGGCCACGTGCAGGCCGGCCTCGTCCAGGCAGTCACCCACCCGCGTGATCCGGTCGGCCAGGCTCGGGGCGCCCTCACCCGCGGCCAGGCACGCCCGCAGGACCTCGACGGAGTATCCGGCCTCCTCCGCGCACTCCCGCAGGTTGGCCACCCGGCGCAGCAGCGACGAGCCTCCCTCCCGGTCGAGGCAGGTCGTGAAAGCGCCCATCGGGTCCTGCGTGGACCGTCCAGGCCCGGTGTCGGACGCCGCCACCGCGGGATCCGGAACGGCGGCTACCACGGCCATCAGGAGCGCCAAGAACGGCGCGACGAACCACTTCCTCACGTACGACTCCTCATTGTTGTACTGACCGGTCAGTACAACAGAAGCCGTGCGGAGTTCCAAAGCGCCTGCTAACGGCCGAGCGCAAAGGGTCGGCGCTCAGTCGAAGGTGGCGGTCGTCGGGTTCTCCTGAACGACGTGGGCACACCCCTCCACCCGGCAGGTGTCCTCCAGCAGCGACCGGATGGCCGGGGTCACCCGCAGGTTCTGGGCGAACCCCACCATGTCCGCGTAGAGCTGGCTGTGCGTGCGCTCGTACCGGCGGCGCTTGGGAATGGCGGTGAGGAAGCCGGCTCGCACCGCGCCGTTGAGCACGGACGCCGGGTCGACGATCCGCCGCCCCGACAGCAGGCCCTTCTCGTCGAGGGAGTCACGGCGGTAGTGGCCGTCGGGCCGGACGAACTTCAGGAACAGGAACCGCAGTTGAAGGGCGGTGGGGCAGGGGCCGACGAAGGGGTGCTCCCGGCGCCCGTCCGCGCCCAGCAGCTTGACGAAGTCCGCGACGTCCTCGATGGCGGTGCGCGAGTCGATCTCGACGGAGACGAAGCCGGTCAGGTGCCCGAAGTCGGCCTCGGCGAGGGTGGGCAGGCAGGCGTCGAATCGCGTGCCGTGCAGCGTCGCGTCGGACAGGTCGCAGCCGGTCATGACGCAGTTGGTGAAGCGGGTCGACTCCAGGTTCGCGCCGCGGAAGCTGACGCCGGCCAGCGACAGGCCCGAGAAGGTGAGCCCGGACAGGTCCTGGCGTTCCAGCGGAGCGTGGATCAGCAGGCGGGCGCAGTCGGGCAGCCCGAGGAGCACCTGGAGGATGTTGCGGAAGGCCGTGGGGGTGGCGGTGGCGCTGGACAGCCGGGTGAGCAGTTCCTCCCCGGCGGCCAGTTCCTTGATCCGGGCGCACAGCACCCGCAGGGCGAAGGAGTCGGGCGGGAACGGGCGACAGTCCAGCAGCTGCGCGAACCGCACCGGATTGACGGCAAAGTATTGCGCGGCCCGGATCCCGATCTGGTGCTCGAAGATCACGTCTTGCGCGAAGCGCACCCGCTGCCGCTCCGACGCGGCCCGGAAGACCGGCAGGCGGCAGATGGCCGCCGTGCACCGTTCGCGCTCGGGGTCGGACAGGTCCGAGGGAATCACGAACTCGGCGAGCTGGCCGATCTCGTCGATCGGCACGCCGCGGTTGTCGTTCTCCAGCTCGGCGACGGCGACGTGACTGATGACGTCGAGCAGGTCGTGCCGGGAGACGACGTTCTCCTGCAACTGCTCCTTCTTGTACTCGCGGTCCATGATCGCGTCGACGGCGTCATAGACCAGGTCCATCTCGGAGTAGTCGTCCGGTATTCCGTCGGTCTTGCCCTCGGCGACGCGCTCGGCGAGCAGCTCGGCGTAGTACGGCGTGCCGCAGAGCTTCATGAGCTGGGGCTTCGCGTCGAGGATCGAGAGCAGATCGCGGTCCTTGTCCTGCAGGCGGATGCGCGCGAAGGTCCGGATCGACTCGGGCCGCCACGGCAGCAGGCGGAACTCCTCGACGTACTCGTGGGCCACCGCGAGGAAGTCCCGCAGCGCCTGGTTGGAACTCAGCAGCGAATCCCGGACGCAGAGCAGGATGCGCGGTGTCGTCGGGTTGTCCGGCCGGGCGACGATCTCGTGGATGTACTCGAAGAAGCCCGGGTCCTGGGCGATGACCTCGTCCAGCCCGTCCAGCAGCCAGCTCGCGAACCCCCGCGTGAGCATCCACTGGAACGTCGGCTGCTTGACCGGCCGCGCGACCTCGGTCTGCAGCAGCGCGTCGACCATGGGACCCAGCGCGGGCGCACTCGCCAGCGCGGCGTAGTCCGGCAGGAGCGGCAACGGCCGGTACGCCCGCCGCAGCTGCTTCTTCGCCTTCTGGAAGTTGGTGTACAGCGTCGCGAACAGCGACTCGAACAGGACGCTCTTGCCGTACCCGGCCGGAGCGGTCACCAGCACGATCGGACGGTCCCAGTCCCCCGGGCTGTCGAAGCGGCGAGCCAGCTCGGTCATCAGGTCGCTGCCCACCACTCCGGTTCCCACCGCCTTGAAGGGTTGGGGGGTGCGCCCGCGCGCCTCCGACTCTCCGTCGCGGCGGAGCTGCTGCGCGGCCGTCCCCGCCAGGGCCGACACCGATGTGTCGTCCCACTTGAACCGGGCGTCGAAGAACTGGATCGGGACCCGGATGTCGACGTTGTACTCGTGCTTGGCGACTCTCCGGAACTCCGTCGACAGCCCCTGAGTGGACTCCACCAGCAGGAACTTCGCACCCGGCGTGCGCGCCTCCTCGGCGAAGCGCTGCTGGAGGGTCGCCTCGCGGCGATGCAGCTCCTCGGCGTCCGGGACGGCCGGGCACCACACCGTCATGTGCTCGCTGTTGTCCGCGTATGCCGCGCGCCTGGCCCGGACGACCTCGCCCCGCAGCTCCCCGGGAACCGACCAGCCCTCCGACTCCAGGAAAGTGACGGCCTCGTCGTACAGCGTCATGAACCATCCTCCATCAGGAATCGAAAGGGCTCCCACCGGTCCGCCCGGCCGACGACGTGCAGGTAGGCGCAGGCCCGGCTGACCGCGATGTAGCTGGTCGTCCAGTCCTCCTCGCCGTCGTCGGCGTAGACCACGGCCGGCGCCTCGCAGCCGTGGAACTGCCGCACCGTGCAGACCGCCAGCTCGTCGCCGCGCAGCCCGTTCATCGTCCGCACGCCCCGATCGGCCAGCGTCCGGCGGATCGCGGCCTGGTTCGCCGTCGTCGACGTGAGCAGCACCACCTGGGAGGCCGGCAGGTCCTTCAGGATCTCCTGCACGGCGTCCGCGCAGGCCGACGCCAGGTCCCCCGGGCCGCCGCTGAGGCGCGGCGCCCGCCCGGCCGGGCCGGTGACGGGCGTGTGCGCTCCCGAGATCCGTGCGACGAGCTTCGCGATCGGCAGGACGTTGCGGCAGTTCTCGGTCAGCCAGAACTCGTTGAACGACCCGTCGGGCCGTGGGCGCCACGTCCCGGAGGAGTCCCGCTGGTACGGGTCGGCGAACAGCACCACCGAACCGTCGGGGCGCACGAGCTCCCGCAGGGCGTCCAGCAGGTCCTCGTCGTGGCTCTGCGCCTCGTCGACGATGAGGCAGTCCAGCGGCTTGCCGTACGCCTCGGCGAGGGCGAGCACGGTGACCCACAGTTGCTCGCCCTCGTACTCGCGCAGGCGATCGGCGCCGTACAGGTCGCACAGCACGTCCTCCGGATCGCCGGAGCTGACGCCCTCCACCCGCAACCTGCGCCGGATCTCCAGGCGCAGGTTGCGCTGCTGTCCGATCACCGCGACCCGCAGCCCCCGGGCGGCCAGCTCGCGCGCCCGCTCCTGGGCGAGCACCGTCTTGCCCGTGCCGGCCGCGCCGAGGACCAGTGAGGCGCGCTTCTTGGAGGTGCCCTCCAGCACCTCGAGCTGGCGACCGGTCAGGCGGATCTGGCGCTGGGTCAGGCGGGCGAGGTCGTCGGATGCCAGATCGACGTCGTAGCGGAGGGTGCGGGCGACCACCGCGGTCGGCGCGATCGCCTCCAGGGCCTTCGCGAAGTCCGACTGGGTGGCCCAGCCGTGCTGGTCCCAGTGGGCCATGACGCGTTCCACGAGCACCGGCGCGTGCTCCAGGGCCGCCGCGGTCAGCACGATCGTGTCTGGTGCGTGCGGACCGAGGTTGCCCGAGGGCCGGCCGTCGGCGAAGACGACGCAGTGCCCGGCCGGTACGTGCCGGATGCCGGCGGCATCACGCAGCCACCCGGCCAGGGCGTACTTGTTCCGGACGGCCTGGTCGAACGGGTCGGCATTCAGCGGCGCGTCACCGCCGCGGCGCTGGGCGAACCACTGCCGGCCCTCGACCCGGTAGGAACCGTCCTTGACCTCCATGATCAGCAGGCCGCGCCCGGGGTGGAGCAGGACGAAGTCCGCCTCGCCCATCCGCCACCGCGGCCGGCCCGCGTCGAAGAACGTGAGGCTGTGCAGCACGAACCACGAGTCGCTGAGGGACCGGAGCTTGTCGAAGACCGCCCGTTCCCCACGGGTGGCGTTCGGTCGTAGGTGCTTGGGATAGAAGCGCGCCACAGTCCCGCCTCCCCGACGCGGGCCGTGCGACGACTGTGGTGACGGCCCAGGAATCCACATTGTCCGCTCGTGCGCCGGCTGTCGCGCTCCACCGGACTTGCGGTCTTCTGTGGACGATCGGTCATGTGGAGGTCACGTACAGCGAACCGAACGCCCCGGCGACGTCGCACAAGTGATGTACATCGTGGCCGAACGGATGAAGAAGCAGCCTGGGGACACGGGGGCAGAATTCGGAAATCAATCGCGCCTCGATGAGCTCACGGAGGAGCCGCAGATGGCCGTCGGAAACAAAGGTGTCCTGCTGGTCGACTGGGACAACCTGGCCGGCGCGATCATCGGGCGCGGCCACGTGGTGGAGCGGGGCATCGTCGACGCCCTCTGGAGCGACGCGACGAACCGGTGCGGCGGCCACCTCCAGTACAAGCACATGGCCGCGACGAAGTTCGACGGCAGCATCTCGACGGCGATGGCGGAGCACCTCATCGACGACGATGTGGTGGGCAGCGCCAAGGAGCAGGCCGACATCCATCTGACCGTGCTGGCGATGGACTACCTGCACCAGGACTGCGGCCAGTTCGTCCTGGTGACCGGCGACCAGGACTTCATCCCGCTGATCCGGCGCCTGCTGCGCGACGGCTGCCGGGTCACCGTCGTCTACGGCGACCGGGACCGGCTCTCCCCGCAGTTCCGCGGCATCCTCACGCTGCCCGGGCTTGACTCCATCTGCATCGACGACATCTACACGCTGAAGAAGCCGCCGCGGGCCACCTGCCGGTCGCTGCTCGGCCTGCTCGAACTGCAGCGTCGCGGCATCATCCTGGGCGGCAAGGAGCAGGCCGACCGCACCTCCACCCTGGCCCGCTGGGGCATCCTGGAGAACGAGGACGAGAGCCAGTACTGGGCGCTCATCGAGTCACTCGGTCACAAGGTCGTCCGCACCGACGCGGCGGTGCGGGCCAAGGAGCAGTTCCTGCCCCGCAACGCCACCCGCACCTACGTCGACGTCGGCTCCGGCCGGTTCGCCGATGTCGTGACCATCGACTACGTGGTCCGGCGGCTCGCCGCGCGACCCAAGGGCCTGACCGTCACGGAACTGCGCGCCGGCCCCCTCCAGGCGGACACCGGCTCCCGGCTGCTGCGCGCGCTCGACGCGCTGACCGCCGTGCAGCTCGTCCGCAAGGGCGCGGACGACACGTACGCGGTGACCGTCGACGATCTCGCCCTGGGCTACCTCGAACCGCTGTGGCGGGTCCACGCCGGCCTGACCATGGAGTGCTTCCGCACCCAGAGCCGGACCATCCCGTTCCGCCGCCTGCCCGGCCTGCTCAGCGCGAGCGGCGTCGGGCAGGGCTCGGAGAAGTTCAACGCCGGCCTGGTCAACCGGGTCCTGAAGTACGCGAGCGCAGCCGGCGTCGTGGACGCCGTCGCGGTCGGCGGCGCCCGCCACGCGCTGGCCACGAACTCACCGTTCGCCCGTCCCATCGAGGACGCCTACCACGAGCTCTACCGCGCCTTCGTCGGGCGGACCCCGAGCCCCATACCGGAGAGCGAGATCCTCGAGTTCATGGCGGTCAAGGACCGGACGCGGGCCGAGCCGGTCTTCGGGTACGACCAGCGTGACCGGCACCGGATCCTGCGCGTCCTGGCCCAGTCCCGAGCCATCACCTGGCGGAGCGAGAAGGTCACCATCCCGCAGACGCGGTGGGGCGACGCCGGCTC
Organism: Micromonospora sp. AMSO31t; assembly: GCF_008868175.1. Classification (GTDB taxonomy): domain Bacteria; phylum Actinomycetota; class Actinomycetes; order Mycobacteriales; family Micromonosporaceae; genus Micromonospora. The sequence continues at coordinate 63,986 of NZ_WBKT01000011.1, read as the reverse complement.
GTCGTTCGCCTAGGAACGCGCGTGCTGCGCCGTACCTGGACCCGGCTGCGCCGTACCTGGCCCTGGCTGCGCGGCACCGGCAGACGCGGGCTGGTGCTCGCCGGTAGATACGGGCTGGTGGTCGCCGGGGCGCTGGCGGTCTGCGCCGCCGGCACGGCCCTCGTGGTGGCCTTCACCTGGCGGGCCCAGCGGGCGACCGCGGTCGCCGGCTCGTTCGCCGCCATCGCGTCCACCATCGGTGTGCTGGCCGCGATCTACCTCTCCCGTCAGGCGCTGTCCCGCACCGACCGGCAGCTCACCGAAACGCGCCGGTCACTGGTGCTGAGCCGGTACCCGCTCCTGCTGCCGATCCACCAGTCCGTGGCGTTCCCGGACTCCGGCGGCATGCTGGCCCAGCACCCACCCGCCGAGGAGCGCTTCGCGCTGACCTCCGCGCCCGCCCCGGCGTACGCGTTCCTCGCGGTCGCCAAGGACCGGTTCCTCGTCCCGGTGGAGAACGTCGGCGAGGGGCCGGCGCTGCGCATCCGAGGGACGTTGTGGTGCTCGGACGGGCGCAGCGGCCCGGTCGACGGCGTGCCGGCCCTGGGCGCGGGCCGGACCGGCGTGATGGCGGCGGTGATCCGCGCCGACGGGCGGCCGCTGCCGGAGGAGTTCCACTCGGCTTCCGCGCACGACGGCGTCGCCTACTGGCTGGATCTCGACTATGAGGACGTGTTCGCGAACCCGCGCCGGACGGTGGCGCTGTTCGACCCGCGCGGGATCGGCGCCTGGCACTACGTGCAGGGACACGAGCCGGGGACGCTCTGACCGCGGTTGTGGCGGAACCCTGCGTCGCGGAACCCGGAAAAGTGAAAGCCCCAGCACGGAGGCTGGGGCCGGGTATTGAGACGGATCGAACGATGACTACATTTCAGCTCATCATCGCCAGCCACCATCTCCCCTATGAGTAGAGGCTACGGACACGCTCCGCGAGCGTCAACTCGGCCACCCGTCCGTGTCTGCTCCCCGATCAGCCATCGAAGAGCGCGATTCGACGGCGGCGGCCGACCATCAGTAGCCCGCTGGCTCGTGCGCCTCAGCGGGCGCGGTGCGCGGCCAGGTGGGCGAGCATCGTGTGGTTGGCCTCCCAGCCGTCCGGGAACTTCACCGGCACGTCCAGGTGCACCCGCTCGGTCGACGGGTGCGCGTCCAGCAGCTCGGTGATTCCCGCCCGCGCCACCACCACACACGCGTGCCGGTGCCGGGACGCCAGCACGCAGAGCCGCCCCGACTCCAGGTGGAACGCGGTCGCGTCCCGCCGGCCGGAGAGCGGGTGCAGCACGATCGTCACGTCGTACTCCCGGCCCTGCAGCCGGTTGGCCGTGTCGACGGTGATGCCCGCGCCGGCCGCGCCCAGGTGCTGCCGGATGGCCGCCACCTGGTCGCGGTGCGCGGCGCCGACGGCGATCCGGTCCGCGGTCACCGGCACGCCGCCGGGCGCCTGCTCGTCGAACCCGACCGGTTTCCGGTCCAGGAACCGCAGGGCGAGGGCGGCGCAGGCGGCCGCGGCATCGGAATCGGTACGCGGCGTGTGCCGGGCGGGCAGCTCGTGCAGCGCCCAGCCGGCCGCGGCGGCCACCTCGACCGTCGCGTCGTAGGGGTCGCCCGATCCCGGCCCCGGCTCGGTGAGGGCCAGCGCCCGGTCGGCCCGCCCGGTGCCGGCACGGAAGCCGGTGAACGGGTAGAACGCGGCGGCCACCACCGGCGCGGCCGTGGCGGGCAGCCGCCAGGACACCGGCAGCCGGTGCACCGGCAGCTCCGGGTTGTGCCGCAGCAGGGTGGCCACCGCCGACTGCATCGGATCCCAGGTCAACCCGGTCCAGCGCGCGGTCTCGACGGTGGAGAACGGGTCGAGCTGCCCCGGGTCGCCCACGAACAGCGCCCGCTCGAACCTCCCGGCCACGCGCAGCAGCGCGTCCGACCGCATCTGGTACGCCTCGTCGACGATCGCCCACGGCCAGACACCCTCGGCGACGGTGGCCCACTTGGCCGCCGTACCGATGATGACGGCCGCGCCACCGAGGTCGGCGACCTTGGCGGCGACCCGGACCGTCTCGTGGCCCTTCACCCGGTCGGTGGGCTGGTAGTCGGTGGCGGAGAGCCGGCCGATGGGCAGCTCGGGGGCTTTGCGGGCGAGCCGGTCGATGAGGTCGTCGACCTGCTCGTTGGTCTGTGCCACGACGATCAGCGGCTCGCCGGCGGCGGCCAGCTCGACGGCGGCGCGGACCACGAGGGTGGACTTTCCGGCGCCGGGCGGGGAGTCGACCACCACGCCGCGGTGGTCGCCCGAGCGCAGGTCGGCCAGCACGGCGGTGATGACCCGCTCGGCCTCGACGGCCGGTGGAGCTGCCAGTTCCGCGAGCATGGACCACCCTCCCCGAGCCGACTGCCGCGCCCCGCCACCATACGAGCCGGGTCCGTCAGCGGCGGCGCTCCCCCACCCGGCGACCGGCCGTCAAGCCGGGCTCGTTGTTGTTCCAGCCGGCAGCCGGGCGGCGGCGTTTCTGCCACCCAGCCGCCGGGCGTCAAGCCCACTGGTCGTGGAACAGTGCCATCTCCACCTCGTCGGGCTCGATGCCCCGGCGGTGCGCCTGATCGGCCGCCCAGCCCAGGTAGGCCAGCCACTCCTCCGACACCCAGCCGGACTCGCGTCGCACGCCGGCCTCGACGGGCAGCCGGCTCCGAACAACGCTGTCGAGGATGAGGGGCTGCCGACCTCCTGCGCCGCGCCGGTAGCCGGCGAAGTAGAGCAGCTTGGTGAACAATCCGGGGCCGAGCCTGGGCAGCCTGGACCCCTTCGGGTCACGCAGGCGCTGGTAGGCGGTGCGCAGGGCGTCCTCGTCCGGCGCGGGCGCGCGCAGGCCGTCGAGCGCGTGTGCCAGCCGCTTGCCGTCCGGATCGCTCTCCAGCGACCGCAACGTGCGCCACGGGCCGTAGCCGATCGGACCGTAGCCCCACATCAACACCGCGCTCAGCAGCTGCCGTGGAGTCGCCGCGCCGGCACGCCAGGCGTCGGTGACGGCGAAGACATCGCGCCGCCACACCTTGCCGACATCGGGGAACCCGTCGGGCCACGCGTCCGGCGGAAGCGCCTCGCGCCACCTGTCCGGGTGAATGGTGACGGGCTTCACCTCGCCGGGCAGTGCGGGGCTGGGCGGCTGGCTCACGGCGTCCTCCTCGCTGTGATGGGGATGCCCCGACGCTATGGGCGGTGCCAGGGCTGAGACTGCCCCCGACCCGGCAGGTGGCGGTATCACGTCGCGCCGTGGTTCTGCGCTCCCGGCAAGCTCTGTCTGGCGACCAGCCACCCGCGCACCCGGAAGGTGACTTCTTTTCCGATTTGGCCGTCGCGCAGATTCGCCGCCATACGATCACCGGAGCGCTGAGCGCTGTCGCGCGCCGGCCTGGTAAAGCTGCGGAGGGGGACATGGCATCGAGCCGTACACTTCGGACTGTGACGTCGGCGGTCGTCGGCGGCTTGATCGCCCTCGCCGTGACCGCGCCGGCCATGGCCACGGCCTCTTCGCCTATCGACGCGGCCGTGGCGGGCGGTTTCACACCGGCACCACCGGAAGAGCCGCGGCCCCCGCTACTTCCGGCGGATTTCCAGGGCACGGGCCGGTACATCGTCCGCGACCTCGGCATCGATGTTCCCTTCACCTGGCAGGGACGGAACGGCAACAGCCAGATGATCGCCGGAGGGCCGGAGTACCCGATCTGGTTCACCAACCTGATCTACGACAACACCCTCTACACGCTCACCTACAAGTGGCCGGGCCTCCCGCAGGACCCGCCGCAGCCCTGCCATCAGGCGGGGTTCTTCAACCGGCAGATGTTCAACGACCTGCTGAAGACCGCGCGATTCGTCGGACCGGAGATCCTGCAGGGGAACAACGCTCGGCACGTCGACCACTGGCGGGTCGGTGCCGTTGTGGGCTCCAGCCAGCCGGGAGAGTTTCCCCGGATTCCGCTCGCGCTCGGTGACATCTACGTCGACCAGAGGGATCCGAGCCGGTGGTGGCAGGTGCTGCATTTCGGCATCCAGAACCTCTACGATCCGGCGCTGGACGAGTGGTTCACGATGAAAACGTTCTGGCACCAGCCGGGGCAGGTGACGCTTCCCGACCGGTGCCTCCCTTCACCGGCTTGATGCGCGGGTAGCCCCTTCTCCCCGGTGGCTCGGCAAGAGGTTGCCCCGGTCTGGCTGTGCGGACGAAGCCCGACGGCATCACATCTCCGGCCGGTCGCTCGTCTACCTGGGTGACACCTGCAGAAGGGAACCCCCGCCATGAGAGTTCTGCTCGCGGGCGCCTCCGGCGCCGTCGGTCGGCCCCTCACCCGCCAGCTCATCGCCGCCGGCCATCAGGTGGTCGGGATCAGCCGCAGCCCTGGCAACGCCGAGCGGCTGCGCAACGCCGGCGCCGAGGCCGTGGTGGCCGACGTGATGGATCGGGAGAACCTGCTCGCCGCCGTACGGGACGTGCGGGCCGACGCGGTCGTCCACGAGTTGACGGCGCTGGGCACCACGAAGATGGGCGAGGCGCTCCAGGGTACGAACGCCCTGCGTACCACCGGAACGGCCAACCTGCTCGCGGCGGCGCGGGCGGTCGGCGCCCACCGCTTCGTCACCCAGTCGATCGTGCTCGGCTACGGATACCGCGACCACGGCCCGCGCGTGATCAGCGAGGACGACCCGTTCGGCGAGCCGGTGGGCGGCAAGCTCGGCGAGGCGGTGGCGGCGATCCGCGCCACCGAGGAGCAGGCGTTCGCGGCCGACGGGATCGAGGGCGTCGCGCTGCGCTACGGGTTCTTCTACGGGCAGGACCGCATGACCAACATGATCGTCAACCTGGTGCGCAAGCGCCGGCTGCCGGTGCCCTCCGGGGGCGGCTGCGCCAACTTCATCTACCTGGAGGACGCCGCCGCGGCGACCGTGGCCGCGCTGGAGAAGGGGCGGGCCGGGCAGGCGTACAACATCGTCGACGACGAGCCGGTGCGCTGGGGCGACTACCTGGACACCCTCGCTGCCGCGTTCGGGGCGCGCCGGCCGTGGCGGGTGCCGAGTTGGATGCTGCGACCCATCCCGTACGCGCACGCCATGATGACCACCTCGATGCGCGTCTCAAACGGCAAGGCCAAGCGGGAGCTGGACTGGGCCCCGGCGGTGCCGACGTACCGGGAGGGCATTCCGCTGATCGCGAGGGCGACCGGCTGAGTGCCGGCCGCCAGTGTTCCCGGTGGCGCGCTCGGCGTTGCCCGTCAGTCGATGCTGTCCAGCTCGCTCAGGGCGTCATCCGGGAGGGCGAGCGCGGCGGCGGCGACGTTCTCGCGCAGGTGCGCGACCGACGAGGTGCCGGGGATGAGCAGGATGTTCGGGGACCGGTGCAGCAGCCACGCCAGCGCGACCGCCAGCGGGGTTGCCTCCAGGCGGGCGGCGACCGCGTTCAGCTCCTCGGACTGCAGCGGGGAGAACCCGCCGAGCGGGAAGTAGGGCACGTAGGCGATGCCCTGCCCCGCGAGGGAGTCGACGAGGTCGTCGTCGCGGTTGGCGATGTTGTAGAAGTTCTGCACGCACACCACCGGCGCGATGGCCTGCGCCTCGGCGACCTGGTCGGCGTTGACGGTGCTGAGCCCCAGGTGCTTGATCATGCCCTGCTGCTGCATCTCCGCGAGGACCGTGAACGGCTCCTCGATCGAGCCGGGCGTGGGCCGATCGAACCCGCCGACGCGCAGGTTGACCACGTCGATCACGTCGAGGCCGAGGCGGCGCAGGTTGTCGCGTACGGCCTGGCGGAGCTGCTCGGGTGCCAGGGCCTGCGGCCAGTTGCCCTCGGCGTCGCGCAGCGCCCCGACCTTGGTGACGATGTGCAGATCATCGGGGTACGGGTGCAGGGCCTCCCGGATGATCTCGTTGGTGACGTACGGGCCGTAGTAGTCGGACGTGTCGATGTGGTTGATGCCTAGCTCGACGACCTCGCGCAGCACGGCGATGGCTGCGTCACGGTCGGCCGGTGGACCGAAGACGTGCGGGCCGGCCAGCTGCATCGCGCCGTACCCCATCCGGGTGACCGTCAGATCCCCCATGCGGAACGTGCCACCGGGCAGGCTGGTCGACGTCATGCGGCTTCCTCTCACCGTTGTCGCAAATCCGCGAGGTTCCCGCAGACGGAGCCAGCAAACCCTCACGCCGGCCGGGAACGCCCCGTCGCGCGCGGACCGTTGGCAGCCGCCGCCCGCAAGATCATGATCGATCCGGGTGGCGGGGACGACATCGCCGCCTCCCGGCGCAACTCATCGCCGATTTCAGCGGCGTGGCGCTCGGCCACCGCGTCGTAGCTGCGGCGCATACCCATAGGTGTCCTTCCTCCCGCCAACGCCGCTCCAGGCGCGTGCCGGCGCCCCGCCATGCGCTGCGTTCCGGTTTGCGGACCGACACAGCTCACCAGAGCAAGCGGCGCTGTGGACTCGCCGTCACCGGCACGAAGGGTCGTCGAAGTCGGCCTCGTCGGCCCGGGTCATGTCGAACGAAGCCGTCGGTGAACCGGATCCGGCGGCGACCGTGCCATCGGCGGCCAGCGTGGTGAACGACGTCCGGACCCGGAGCAGGTCGCCGTCCCAGTCGCCGTCGAGTTCGTTCAGGCGCTGGCCCGGCCCCTCGTCCTTGGAGCGGGTGTGCAGCGAGAAGCGGGTGCCCCGATAGTTGATCGGGTCCCCCCAGATCTCGTAGGTCTCGGCCCGCCCCGCCTGGCAGACCTTGATGCCGCCCTGGAGATCGGGGCAGTCGCCGCACCGGTCGGTCGCGCTGGGCTCGTCGTCGGTCAGGTGCAGCACGACCCGCCGGTCGTCGCCGGGGCCGTACGCCACCACGCCCTGCCAGTAACCGGTCAGCGCCGGCCGGCCCGGCAGCGCCAGGGCCCACGGGTTCGCCGCAAAATGAAGCCCGTATACCAGGCCGAGGCCGACGACGATCAGCCCGGCGAACATGGCGAAGAAGCGCACCTTGTTGGGCTTGCGCCGCGGTCGGACGGCCATCCGAATCTCCTTCGAGTCGGCCCGCCCACACCGTACGCGCCACGATCGTTCGCCCGCCGCCCCATCACCCGGGGCTGTGGATCAAAAGCCGCTGACCGAGCGCATGGCACCGGCCTGGCGGAGGTGACGATCAGCCAGTTCGGTCGTCAGCGGGACGCTGGTCGGTCGACGGCTGCGCCGCCAGCCGGGGCTCCACATCCTCCGGCAGCTCGGCACCGCAGAGCGCGCAGACGTAGTCGTCGTCCCGGATCAGGTTGCGCTCGCCGCAGTCGAGGCAGCGCCGGAAGACGACGGCCACGGTGAAGTCGTCCGGGCGGTCGATGCCCGCGCGGTCGAGGGCACCCGCCACTGCGGTCCATGAAGTGGGATCGGGGCAGTACCCGGTGGAGTGGTTGCTCACCTCGGTGACGACCCAGCCGCCCCGCTCACCGGCGAAGCCGATCTCCCCGGCGCCGAGGACCTCCCCGCCGCCGGCGCAGGCGACGTGCTCGCTGCGTCTCGGCGCGAGCCGTAACGTACCGCCGGTGTCGACGACGTAAGTGAACGGCTCGTCACGGTCGCGGGGATCCGCGGCCACCAGGTAGGTGTCGAGATCGCCCGGCGATCGGACGGGCCTGCCCTCGGGCGCGCCGGCGACGGACGCCTGCACGTCCGCCGGGCCGACGTAGCGGTATCGACGCTCCGCCCCTACCACGCTGCCGACCCTACGCCGGTGCGGCCGAGCACGGCGGAACGCCGCGGTCCAGCGGGCGAGAGTCGCGAGGAAGGGTCCGGGCAGGACCTTGTGGTCCTGCCCGGGCGCCCGGTTGTCATTGGTGCGTGCCGTGGGTGTCAAGCACGATGGCGACGGTGATCAGCCCGGCGTCGACCAGCCCGGTCGAGCTGAGACGGTCGCCGAGGAACAGCGCCGCCACTGACGGCGAAGGCCAGCCGCTGAGCGACAACCTCCTGTCCACGGCTCCGATCCTCGCCCTGCACAGCGGGTTCGGAATCGGCCCGGCGGCCGGCCGGTTGGCCGGCCGCCGGGGCTCGGAGTCTCGCCGGGGCGGTCAGTGACGCCGCTCCCCCACCCGGTAGGTGACCAGGTTGGGGTCGGCCCGCAGCTGCTTCTCGGTGTACTTGATGGTGTCCCAGCCCTTGCCCGAGTACAGGCGGGTCTGGTCGGCGTACCAGGGTGAGTTCGGGTTGGCCGACTGGGAGTAGGTGAGGATCTGCCGGCCCGACGGCCCGTTTCGGCCCAGCTCGACGGCCATCACGAACGACGAGCCGTGCTGGACCTTCGTGTAGCCGACGCCGGGCTGCAGCACCCCGATGATCATGTTGAAGACGCCGGCTTCCGCGCGGCCGCCGTGGATCGGGATGCGTTCGCCGCCGCGCGGCTCGGTCTGGATGTCGCCGAGCCGGGCGTCGAGCGGGATGCCGTCCAGCTTGCGGACCGCGTTGGCGAGAGCGGTGCGTACCCTCGGGTCGTCGACGGCGAGCCGGCTCGGCGTGGTGAGGGGAGCGGCCGGGTCGAATGGGTCGGCGAAGCGCAGGCCGCCGGCCAGGGCGAACTCGGTGAACAGGTGCGCGCCCCGGCTGTCGAGGTTGACCTTCAGGTCCCAGCCGCGCAGGGCGGCGCAGGCGGCGGTCAGGTCGACGGTGGTGCCGTCGGAGGCGGTGGCGGTCGGCTGCGCCTCGCAGGCCCGGACCAGGTCGTCGCGGACCAGCTCACCCCCGTACGCCCGGTCGCGGAACGTCACGTCCCACAGCTTGCCGGTGGTGAAGCCCTTGCCGGGGAGCCCGTCGGTGCCCGCGATCCGCTGCTGCACCTGGTGCACGCCGAGCCGGGTCCGCAGGCTGCGCGGCGTCCGCTCGTCGCCGATGATGCGCGGGTAGCCCTCCAGCGGGCGGGCCGGGTTGGCCAACCAGTAGCTGTCGTTGGAGTTGGTCACGTAGTCGCCGCGGACCAGCGCGGGCAGGTTGCCCGGGCCGAGGATGCCGGGCACCGCGGCATCCGGGTCCCGGCCCAGCTCACAGGCGGAGCGGGAGCCGTCGAGGACGGCCTGGCCGCTGCTGGCGTACAGGGGCTGGAAGGGCGCCGGGATGCACGCGGCCGCGAGGGAGCCGGTGACCCGGGGCACGACGGAGTGGTCGGCGTAGAGGGCGCGGCCGTCGCGGTCGGCGGCGATGACGTTGACCCAGGGCAGGAACTGCCGCCGGTCCAGCACCGCCCGCAGCTCACCCACCGACTTCGCCCGTCCCATGGCGAGCCAGCCGTCGAGCGCGCGGTTGTTGGCGGCGTTGACGTCGGTGATCGCGTACGCGGCCTGCGCCGTCCAGTCGAAGGTGCCCGGCACCACGACGACCGGGCCGAAGTGGGTGTCGTAGAAGGTACGGGTGACCGGCCCGCCCGGCGTCTGGACGGTGACGGTGCGGGAGGTCATCTTCCGGGGCTGACCGTCGTAGAGGTAGCTGGTCGGGTCGCCGGGCACCAGGGTGAGCCGGTGCCAGACGAAGCGGCGGGCGGTGGAGACGGTGTGCGACCAGGCGATCCGGCCGTTGTGGCCGATCTCGACGATCGGGTCGCCGACCAAGGCCGCGCCCTCGACGTCGTAGCGGCCGGGCACCTTGAGGTGCATCCGGTAGAAGCGCTCGCCGCCGTCCCACGGGAAGTGCGGGTTCGCGAGCAGCATGCCCGCGCCGCTGGCGGTGGCGTCACGGCCCAGGCCGTACGCGTTGCTGCCCACCCCGGCCGGCGCGCCGTCCCGGGCGGTGACGACGGCTTCGGCCTGCGGGGCGCTGCTCTTGTTCGTGGTGGGCGGCGCGCTGGTCCCGGCGGGCGGTGCGGCGGCCACGATCCCGTCGGCGAGAGCGCCGGAGCTGGCCCGGATCATCCGCGTCCAGTTCGCCCGCCACATGTCCAGCTCGGTGATCGGGCGTACCCAGTCCTTCCCCTTGCAGGCCGGGTCGGTGATCTTGTTCTTGGCGCCGCGGAGGTAGGCGTTGTAGCCGGCGACGAAGCCGCGGATCTGGTCGCGTACCTCATTGGAGGGTGCGTGGAGGCCGTCGCGCGGGCCGGTCAGCCAGCGTTCGGCGGCGCGGGCGTCGATGGCCTTCTGGTGGAACAGGTCGCTGGTGACGTTGCTGGTGGTCGCGCCGAACCAGCGGGATCGCTGGGCGTTGACGGTGACCATCTGCTCGGCGATCAGGCAGATGTTGTCCTCGGCCTGGACGTGGCCGACGCCGTAGCCGAGGCTGGCGAAGTCGTGGGCGGTGATGTGCGGTACGCCGTACGAGGCGCGCTGGATCAGGGCGGAGTAGCCGCGGCCGTGGGCGGCGGCGGTGCCGGCGTTGATGGTGAGGCCGGCGGCGACCAGCCCGATGGCGGTCGCCGCCGCTACGAGTGGACGCGTCCTCATCGGGCGCTCTGGTGGTGGTGTGGACGGAACATTGGACGTCCTCCCCGGGTAGTGACTGTCCAGATCCGACCGACGCTAGCTGTGAAAGTTGCTCAGGTCACGCGTTGATCGTCGCCGATTACCCTCATCCCGTCCATGGCCGTGCCGGCGCTCGAGGCTTTACTGCTCGGGCAGGTGGCGCTGGGCGTCGGCACGCACGCTCGCCGGGTCGACGTCGAGGAGACGCAGCAGCCGAGCTGCCGGACCGGCGGGGTCGGCCAGCAGCTCGACGAGCAGGTGGGTGGTGCCGGCGTACGGGTCGCCGCGCCGGAAGGCGGCGAGGCTGGCGCCGCGCAGCGCGCTCAGCTCGCTGCGGCCGTGGGCGGGCGCGGCGAACGGCGCCTTGGGCTCGTGCCAGCCCTTGTCGGGCAGGCCGTCGAGCCGCCGCTCATCATCGACCGACGGCAGGCCGGGCAGGGCGTGTACGGCGGCTCCGGCCGTGGCGCCGTGGCTGACGAGGATCTCGCCGGCCTGATTCCACCGGTGGACGTCCGGCCGAACCGGGCGCCCGTCGCGCAGCAGCTCGTCGTGCATGGCCAGCACCGCCATCAGTACGTGTGCGCTGGTCACCACGTCGGCGCCCGCCCGTACCGCCAGCTGTCTCGCTCGTTGCTCGACGAGCAGGAGCATCGGATGGCCGTACCGGGCGCCGTGCCGGCGGTACGGACGGCCCAGGAACGCCCCGGTGACCAGCCGGACGAGGGCCAGTCGCAACGGTTCGGTGGCCCCGGGCGCACGGTGGGGCTCCACGATCCGCGGGAGGGTCAGGTCATCGGCCGCACTGCTGCGAGGGGTGACCGGCAGCCGGCGGGCCACGCGCCGCACCTCCTCGTGGAGATCGCTGCCCGGCCCGGCTGGGCTGCCCGCGGCCAGGGTCAGGACCCGGACGGCAGCGGCGTCGGGCACGCTGAGCCCCAAGGTGAGGTGAGCGGTGCCGACGTGGCGCAGGCCCGCCCGGCCGCCCTCGTGCAGTGCCTCGTAGACCGCGTGCCGGACGGCCGGGGTGAATGCAGGCAGCGGCGGTCGTCACCCGCGGTGCAGGGCGCGGGCGCGGTCCGCACCGTTGTAGGCGGCCTCGCGTAGCTCCGCCTCGGCCAGCCGGGTGATGTCGTCGTCGAAGCCGGGGGCGAGCCTGCTCCGTTGCGGCGGCTCCGGATCGGTCAGCTCGCTGCGCCCCCGCCGCACCGCCCGCACGGCCGGGTGGCGGAGATCCGGCCACAGGCCCCCGAGCGTGCGGACCCGGACGAGGGTGAACCAGAGCACCAGGTCGGTGCCCACGAACGGCAGGCCGTGCCGGACCGCCCGTCGGTAGGCGTCCGCCAGCGCGCCGCTGAACCCGACACCCGCTTCGATCACGGAGTCCTCCTTCCACCGGCATGATCGCTGACCAGGGCAAGCCCTTCCACCGTGCGCGGACGTCCCTATCCTGCCGCCCCGGTGGGACGGCGAGGCTTCGGCAGCCGCCGGCTCAACCGTGGCTTGAGGGCCAGGACCAAGGTGCCTGTCGCCGGTCTGGCGGAACGTGCCCTGGCGGATTGCGCTGCACTGGACTGGCGTCACAGTTCGGTGATGAGCAGCACGGAAATCGGGGGTTGACTCGGCGGCCGTTCCCGGGGCGTACTCGATATGCGTTCCCGCACGGCCGGCTGGCGCGGTCGGACAGAAGACGAGCGCGGGCGCCCTCAGCACGGGGTGCCTGCCGTCGTTCGCGCAGGTGTTGCGGAGGACATGGAGAGATGGGAGGTCCCACATGAAGGATCACTCATCGGCGAGTTGAGTCACACCACTGTGGCGCTCGTCCAGCGCTGCCGGTGACGAGAGTCGTGACCCTTGTGGCGCGTCCTGGCCCTCTGCCCTCCTACGCTGCCCGTTGACCTTGACCTGCAGTACGCGTCGTAGCGGCACCCACCCGCCCGGGTGCCGTGCCCCCGGGTTGTTTGCCGGCTCGATCACAAAGAAGTGTTGGGCGACTTCCGCACGCACAAAGGGTTCCGCCTTGCCGGGCATACCCCGGCAAGGGGCCGCCGCGCGAGAACAGACCAGATTCGCGTAGGCGCACCCGACGGCGCTGTTTCATCGCTGGTGAATCCCTACAAGTGAAGCTGGAGCACGAACATGATCTCAACCCCCGTCAATCCGAACGGGCTGGCGACTGCCTTGCCGGTCCGCCGGACCAGGGTGACGCCATTCGAGGCTCCACCCGGACGACGTGTCGACAGGTGGTGGGCCGTTGGCACCACGTAAGCAGCGGCCGCCGGACCTGCCCGCCGAGGTGCGGTCGGGGCGGGAGCGGCTGGAGAACCGGATCCAGGTGCTGATCATGCTGTTGATCGGCGGCGCGGCCGGCGCAGCCTCGTTCCGTCACGTCCATGACGTCGCCGCGGCGCACGGCCAGCCGGGCTGGCTCGCCTGGGCCGACGCTGTCGTCCTGGAACTGGCCTCCATCTCCGCCGGCCTGGAACTGCGCCGCAACCGGCGCTGGGGCAAGAGCATCGCCTTCCCGGCGACCGTGCTGACCGTGGCGGTGTTCCTGTCCCTGGCGGCCCAGGTCGTGGAGGCCGAAGCGTCGGTGATCGGCTGGGTCGCCGCCGCGCTGCCGGCGCTCGGCTTCCTGACGATGGTGAAGATCGCCCTCGGCCGCGCCGACCCGGCCCCACCCGACCGCACCGCCCGACCCACCCGAGGCGAGCCAGGACCGTCGCATCTCGTGGACGTGGTAGTCCCGGACACCCGCAACCCGGTCCCGGGACCGCCGCCGGTCCCCACGAGCACTGCCACGGTCCGGGACCGCACCGCCACGGTCCCGGCTGCAGCGGACTAGGACCGGGCGGTCCGGGACCGCCGCCGCAGCGGCCCGCCGGTCCGGGGCCGGAGCCCGGACATCGGCTTGCTGGTCCCGGCCGCCCGGACCGCCGCCCACACGCTCGCCACCCACGGGATCCCGCTGTCCCGCAAGGAACTCGCCCGGCAACTCCGCGCGGACGGGCACCACCTGTCCAACGCCACCGCCTCCGCACTCGTGCGCGTCCTGCGCGCGGAGGCCACTCCACCGGCCTCGGCCTCGCCGAACCTGTCCCACCCGGAGGCCGCGTGACAGACCGACACCCCGTGACTCCTGTCAGACCGAGCCGCCCCGGTCAGACCAGCACCTGTCAGGAAGCCGGCTACCTGACAGAACCTGACCGGACCTGTCAGAGCGAACACCGTCGCGCCCGCCGCGGCGCAGCAGCCAGTGCACCCGCTGCCCCTTCAGCCGGATCCCGACCCGCACAAGGAGCAACGAGCATGTTGAACCAGGTCAACGACCCCCACCCGCGCCACCAGCGCTGCCCCCAATCCGCATCACCCGCCCTCGCACCCCTGGGTCCAGGCGGTGTGCCCGGCAGTGCCGGTGTCGGTGTCGATCTCCATCTCACCGGCCGCCTTGATGTTGACCCCCAAGCCGACCCCGCTTCCTCGCTGACAGCCCAGGTCAGGCCCACTGTCAGCGGCGCCGATCGGTTCCAGACACACCCTCATGTGTGGGGTGTCCCCCCAGGGGCCGCCCATGCGTAAACCGCTGCCAGCCGCGGATCCGCTGCTGCGTCTGCAGGCCAGCATCACCGCCCGCGACGACCTGCTCCTTGGCTGGCTCTACGACCACGGACTGCTGACCACCGACCAGATCGCCGTGGCCCTGTTCCCGTCCCTGGATTTCGCTCAACGCCGGCTGCGCCGCCTGACCGTCCTTCGCGCGGTGGACCGGTTCCGGCCCAACAAACCCGACGGTGGCTCCTACCCGTACCACTACGTCCTGGACCAGCTCGGCTACAGCCACGTCCGTGCCCAACGCGGCCTGGGACCACCACGCCGGGACCAGGCCCGCCGCCGCAAGCAATCCCTTACGTCGCGCCCAGACCTACCCCACCTGCTCGGCAGTAATCAGGTCTTCATCGACCTCGGCTGCCACGCCCGCACCCACCCCAACAGTTGTCTGGACCGCTGGCAGCCCGCCTCCGCCTTCCACGAACCGGGCGTGTTCTACCGCGAAGGCGGGGACCCGCAGATCATGGTCCACGGTCCGAGCGGCTTGCCCCGCCCGGACGGCGCCGGGGTGTGGACCGAGCAGGACCGGTCGGTGCCGTTCTTCCTCGAATACGACACCGGCCGTGAACGCCTCGACATCCTCACCGAGAAGATCGCCAAGTATCAACGCTTGTACGCGATGAGCACCTGGGCATGGCCGGTCCTGTTCCACCTACCGTCGGCGCGACGGGAGGCGAACCTGCACCACCGCCTCACCGGCACCACGCCACGAGCGGTCGTCGCCACCACCACCGCCGACCTACGCGCCGCCACCGCCGCGAGCCCCGCTGAGCAGGTGTGGCACCTGGTCGGTGGCGCCGCCGGCCATCGCCGCCTCATCGACCTGCCCTACATCGACGCCCGCCACGACCAGGAGTTCCCCACCCGCACCGCGCCCGACCCGCACGGGCGAGCATCCTGATGGCCTTGACGGTGTGAGCAGCTCGGTTGACCGGGCTGCTCACACCGTCTTTTCCGTGCCGGCGGGTGCGGGAGGACCGGAAGCCGGGCGGGCTCCTGCGAGCAAGCGGCAAGCCAGCCGTGAGATCAGGGAGCTTGGTATGTCCGCTGCTCCGACTGCCATGCCCGTAGCGCGCCCTTGATCCGCTGGTTCTCCGCCCGCACGTCGTCCCGCTCGCGGGTACACCGCTGCAGCTCGAAGGCAAGGCGATGCAGCAGGGCATCGACTTCGTCGACCTGGTAGCCGCGCCGCCCTCGTCGGGTCAACGGCAACGGCGCCGCGGCGATCCGATCCGGGGTGAGCGGGCCGCGCAGGGCGTGCCGGCTGCGGTAGACGGTCACCGTCACGGGATCCGTTCCGACAGGTGGATCCGCTCGCCCGGCACCCCGGCGGCGAGCAGCCGCAACCGCGCGCCGGCCAGCATCAGCGGCGGACCGCAGACGTAGACCTGCTGCTCACCGCGCAGGTGGTCGAGGGCGACGGTCAGCGCGTCGCCCCGCTCCCCCGGCTCAGCGAGCGAATCGTGGGAGAACGCCGGCACGACGGTCAGCCAATCGTGGGCCTGCTGAAGCTTGTCGAGGGTGATCGCGTCGTACAGGCTCGCCACGTCACGGCTTCCCGCGATCAGCGTCACGCGCCGGCCGTCCGGGGCGGCGGCGGCCTGCTCGACGATCGCGCGCAGCGGCGCCAGCCCGGTGCCGCCGGCGATCAGCAACAGGTCCCCGTCGTGCAGGCTCAGCCCGGTGTCCGCCGGCGGGCCGAGGTGGAGCAGCTCGCCGGGGCGGACCTGATGGACCAGGCTGGTGGAGACGGCGCCGCCGCGGACTGCGCGGACGTGCAGCTCGACAGTGCCGTCCGGACGCGGCGCGTTCGCCGGGCACAGCCAGCGCCACCGACCGGGCCGGCGCGGCGTGCAGACCGGCACCGCCTGGCCGGGCCGGTAGAGCAGCCGCCGCCACGGCCGCACCGTGATGACCCCGACCCCGTCGCAGGCCAGATCATGGTCGAGCACCTCCACCGGCCACCAGGCCGGGCCGTCCCCTGCTCTTGTGGCTGCCCGCTCGACTTCTTGCCACGGCACGGTGGTCCGTAGCGCGTCGTCGATGACCGCCTGATGCTCTGGTCGCAGGCCGAAGCGGTGGTACGCGCGGCCCAGGACGCTCAGCAGCGCCACCTTCTCGGGGCGGTCCGGGCGGCCGGTGAGCCGGCGCAGGGCGGCCTCGATCAGCGGGGCGTACCGCTCGGGCAGCAGACCCGGGCAGCGGTCCTCGACCTCCTCCCAGAACGAGGGCCGCCGCAGGTAGCTCTCCGCGCGGCGGTGCTCGGCCTCCGACCAACCGAGGTACGGCAGCTCGGTGTTGGTGGTCAACGCTCTTGCCACCTGCTGCGTCAGGCGGTCCCGGTCCACGCCGATCAGGTACGGGGACAGTTCCGCGTCCGCCGCGACGAGGCTGAGCCAGCGGGCGACCGCCTCGGGCGGCGTCTCCTGTTCCGTCACGCCGGCTCCCCGAGATGCTCCTCGGTGAGGCTGGCGGCGTGGATGGTGGCGTGGGCCCAGCGGGCCGGGCCGCACGGGTACGGGACGCGTTCGCTGCGGCACGCCTGGCCCTGCGGCGAGAGCTCGGGGGCGTGGACGCGGACCGTGTGGACGGCGAGCGTCAGGTCCTCGTCGGTGACCGGGGTGAGCACGGGACTCTCGGCGAGTACGGCGGACATGGGTGGGCGCCTCCGGCGGTGGGGTGCGTGGAGTGGCGCCGGGGCGGGCGAGGACGGCCGACGCCGCACGGGGAACGACGCGGCCGGAGCCCAGCACCCGCCCCGGGCCATGCGATCACTGTCCAGTCAGTTCAGGGGTGCCGGTATGCCGCGATGATCGTGCGCCCCATGCACGCTGTGCATACGGCTGGTCACGCTGATAAGGCTGGAACGGGCTGCTGGGTCTGCGGTGCGCCACGTCTTCGCGGGCGGCGTGGGTGAGCGGCCAGCGATGGGTCCGGGCGTGGTCCGCCGCAGCCGGCCCAGCGCTGCGAGAATCGTCGATATGCGCCGCGCGTATACCGCAGGCCCGAAGAACCGCTTGAATGGATGGGCTCGACTGAGCACCATCGAGATAGCCACCCCGAATGGCGAGGTTGTCGGTGACACGTTCGAACTGCCCCCGCTGCGGGGGACGCCTGGCCCGCGACAACGACAGCGGACGCTGCGGCCCCTGCCAGGCCGCCGAGCGCGATCGGCTGAGCAGCCCGCCCGTGGTGCCGGCAAGCTTCTGGGAGCACGAGCCGGTACGCCACGCGCTCGCAGAGCGGCACCTCGGGCGAGCGATCCGGGCGTGCCGGTACCACCCGTACCACGGGCGGAACCCGTTGCCCCAGACCGTGGTCGCGGGGTGGCTGGGGATTACGCAGGCACAGTTGAGCCGAGTGGAGAACGGGTTACCGCTCGTGCACTTGGACCGGCTCGCGCACTGGGCAAGCCTGCTTGGGATCCCGGCATCCCGCCTCTGGTTCGCGCTTCCCCGCAAGCTCCCCGTCGTCGCGGACCTGTCAACGATCACTCCCGAAGAAGGTGGCGCCACGAACCGCCGACAGTTCCACGCCGTAGCCGCTCTCACTGGGATTCAGGCGAGCGGCTGCTATGACCTGCTGCCGCCGCCGGCCGATCTCCCGCCGACCGTTGGGATGGAGCAGGTGCGGTACGCCGGCTCGCTCGTGGATGAGTTCCGCCGGGCGGACGCGGCGGTAGGCGCCAACGCGCTCTGCGACATCGCAATGCAGGTACACAAGCGGCTCTCGGCCTGGGCAGCGATGGCGGCCTACAGCCGATCGGTGGGTGACGCGCTGCAGAGCGCTCTGGCGGATCTGGCGATCCAGGCGGCCTGGCTCGCCATCGACGCGGATCGCCGAACGGAGGCACGCCCCTTTCTGAACGAGGCGATCACCCGGGCACGGATTGCGGACGACTCACGGGTCGAGGTGCGGGCCTTTGCCTGCATGTCGTTGCTGCTGCGTGAGGAACAGCCTGGCGAGGCGGTTCACTGCGCCGAAGCAGCTCTGCGTGCTTCGGCCGGGTGGGCCACGCCGAGGTTGAGCACGCTCTTGCACCTGCGGGCGGCCTACGCCTACGCCACACTCCGGGACATGCTCGGCTTCGAGCAAGAGATGACCAGGGCTCGCCGGGCCTTCGATGGCGGCACCCACGAGGACGATCTGCCGTTCATCTCGTTCGTGACGGCACAGGAGGTCACCGGCATTCAGGGCCTGTCATACCTTGTGCTTGACCGGCCCGATCGAGCGGCCGAATGCTTCCGTTCCGTGACAGGCTCCCCCTCCGCCGCTCACCGGCGCAACCAGGTCTACTACACCGTCCAGCTCGCCCTGGCGGCGAGCCGGCAGGGTGATGTCGGCGAGGCAGCACGGGTGGGCATGAGGGCGTTGCCGAAGGTGAACCGGGTGCGATCAGGCCGCGTGACCCGGTTGCTCGCCGAGGTGCGGTCCGATATGGCCGTGGCTGGCCGCTCGGTGCCGCAGGTTCGCGAGTTCGTCGAGGCCTACGACAGAGCGTTGGTCTGATGTTGGAGAACCTGCGGCTGCGGCACTATGGCGCAGAGCGAGCTCAGGAGCTGGTCGATCAGCTCATGGACGTATACCTGGACGCGCATTCCGAGGACGGGCCGCTCTACAACGCGCAGCGGTACCAGCGGCAGCTCACGTTGCACATGCCAAGGGCCGGCTGGGAGCTGGTGGCGGCGAGGGTCGACAGGGAGCTGGTCGGCTACATCTACGGGTTTCCGCTGGCACCGGACACGCGGTGGTGGGACGGGATCCAGGAACCCATCCCGGTCGGCTTCACGCATGAAGACGGCCAGCGGACCTTCGCGATCAGTGAGCTGTTGGTCCGCCGCAGATGGCAGCGCCGAGGCATCGCCCGGGCTCTGCACGACGAGTTGATGAGCAGTCGGACTGAGGAACGTGCCACCCTCCTCGTACGTCCGGCCAACACGGCTGCTCGGAATGCGTACCGCGCGTGGGGTTGGCAGTCTGTCGCCAGCCTCCGGCCGGCCTGGGAAGATGCGCCTACCTTCATGGTCCTGACGAGAAAGCGAGATCAGCGCCCATCAACCGGCGCCGAATGATCATCGGACGGACGCGGCTGCCGCCTACCCCCTGCCAGGCAATCAACGTCAGCTTTCCGGAGTGTCGGTGCGACGCCCCATCCGCACTCATCCAAGAAGGATCTCCTCCGGTCGCTGCGCCTCTACACCGGCCTGCTCGGCAAGCCGGAGACGGTTGTCCCGGACTTCGAGTACGCCAGCTTCGACCAAGGCGCCGAGACCGTCCTCGCGATGGTCGGCGGCCGCGCGGCGGAGGCGGTGCTGCCGGTGGGCCGGGGTGACGGCGGGGTACTCGTGGTGGTCCTCGTGCCCGACGTTGTCGCCACCATCGCCGCCCTTCCGGCCGACGTGGTGGTGGCCGCGGCCGCCGACCGGCCTGGGTGGGGTGTGCGCTCGGCTACCTGCGCGACCCGGAGGGCAACCCGGCGCACCGCAGCATCCTCATCGAGGATGCGGAGAAGGCGCTGCGGCACTCCCACTTCTGGTACTCGCACCTGGTGCTCCTCCAAGCGCTCACCCTGCTGGCCCTCCCCCGGGATCCCAGCAAGACGCTGCGCGAGCGGGGACACGGTTCGGACTCACAGCCTGGTCACCTACTGGACCTCTTTCGCCGGCGGCGGCATCGCGCCCCCGCTGCCCGGCAGCGGTGCGGCACACCCGCTCGTCCTCGAGGTCGCCGACCTGTGGGTCGAGGCGCTCACCGACCGCCACCCGGAGCGGCACTGCTGGGTGGACGGGCGGGAGATCGTCGGGCGGGTGGGGTGGTCAGCCCTAAGCCCGGCGTCCGCCGGCTCTAGGACTCCGGGTTGCCGCCGTCGCACGGCTGGGCTGTCCTGCAACCGCGGGCCCAACGGTTGCTGGCCGACGTGATGCTGCTGCTCAACCTCGCTGACCGCGGACAGGACAACTCCTAGCGGGCGCGTCGGCTCAGCCGGGCCAGCCGGGCCGTGCTGCCCCCATGCCTCACCATCGACCGCAGCGCCATGCGGTCACCCTGAGCCGCCGCCAAGCCCACCACGTCCAATCGGGCGCCACCGGCATCGACGACTGCCCGCTCCTGCTGTGCCCGCTGCCGCCGAAGGGCGACGAGCTGCCTTACCAGTTGGACGAGGCCTTCTGCTCGCACCAGGTCGGTCGTCGGGCGCTGGCTCCGCTCGCCGGGGCGGCGGACTGGCAGGCGGTCAACGGTTGCGTCCACGGAAGTGGTGTACGACTTGCCCGTGATGGGCGTGTTGCGTAGATAGGAGGCGGCCACCGCGCGATCCTTCGAGACGGCTAAATCCAACGAAGGAGAGTGATGCGCGATTACACCACCAGCGCGGACGTGACCGCGACGGCTTTCCACCCGAAAGCTTGCTTGCCCGCTCCACCATCAGCCGTTTCATCGATGGAAGCGGCAAGTGTCCGGGATCTGACACGGCTAGGGTTGTCCGACACGAGTGATAGGGAAGACGGCGTGCAGGAGCTTAGGGGCGCCACCACAGCAGCGTGCGGAGTCGTGGCGATGACTAGCGGATCCGGAGGTTTGCCTGGCGGTCGGCAGCCAGCACCGTTGAGCGAAGCCGTCTCCAACCAGATGAGGCGGATGCGCCGGGCCTCCACCAAGCCCGAGCTACTCGTCCGCCGAGAACTACACCGCCGCGGTCTGAGGTTCCGGATCAACCATCCTGCGCTGCCGGGACGACCTGACATCGCCTTCACCAGAGCACGTCTGGCCGTCTTCGTTGATGGGTGCTTCTGGCACCAATGTCCAAAGCACGGGGTGATGCCGAAAAACAACCGTGAGTGGTGGCAGGCGAAGCTGCGTCGAAACGTCGAACGGGACCGGGAGAAGGACGCGGCACTGACGGCGCTGGGCTGGCAGGTTCGGCACTTTTGGGAACACGAGGACCCTGCGGCCGTGGCGGAGGAGTTGGAGCAGACATGGCGGCATCTGCGGACACCGCCGGCTCCTGTTTCAAGATCACGACGTAGGTTGTGACATCCTGGTCGTCACCAGGGACGACTTGACGGAGGTGGGCGGATGCCCGGCAAGACGTGGTTCGACGTCGCACCCTCGGCTGCACGCCTGACGAACTCGCTGCGCGACATCGGTTACGACTTCCCGACCGCAGTGGCGGACATCGTTGACAACAGCGTCGCCGCCGGCGCGTCGCGGGTGGAGGTGATGATCGAGTTCGCTGGGTCGAAGACGCGGGTTTACATCGCTGACGACGGACGCGGCATGTCTCCCGGAGCGCTGCTCGAGGGACTCCGGCTGGGCACACGCCGGACGTATAAGGCTGGTGAACTCGGCCGCTACGGGCTGGGGCTGAAGACGGCATCCCTGTCGCAGTGCCGCTCGGTGGCCGTGATTTCCCGGAGCAACCCCGACGTCGTGCGGACCTCAGCCCGAGTCCTCGACCTTGACATCGTCGAGGAGTGGGACCAGTGGGTAGTGGTCGACCCTGGCGCGGATCCGGATGTTGCCAGAGCTCGCCAGTGGCTGGCCGAAGGGACGGGAACCGTCGTCCTCTGGCGCAACCTCGACCGCGTGCTTCCTGAGAACCGCCCCGAGGGAGGTTGGGCGCGCCGGCGACTGGAAGCGCTGGCGACGAAGACAGCGGAACACCTCGGGATCGTTTTCCATCGATTCCTGGAAGGGGTGGGCGGACACGCCCCGATCGTCATCACTGTCAACGGTCAGAAGGTACGACCGTGGAACCCGTTCGCCCCTGACGAGGACGGTCGTTCTGAGCTGCCCGCACAGCGCTTCGAGGTCGCCGTCGGCAACGTGTCCGGGCACGTTGACCTACGCCGTTTCATCCTGCCGTCCCGTGACAGGTTCTCCAGCCCGAGCGAATTCGAGCGACTGTCCGGGCCACTGAACTGGAACCGACAACAGGGGCTCTACGTCTACCGCGCCGACCGGCTGGTGCAGTGGGGTGGCTGGAATGCCATCCGCGGCATCGACGAACACACCAAAATGGCCCGGGCTTCGCTCGACTTCAGCACGGACCTCGACTCCGCCTTCAACATCAACGTCGCGAAGATGCGGGTCTCACTGCCAGCCCAGCTGCGTCAGATGCTGGAGGCACCGGTCAACGAGCTGTGCCTCTACGCCAACGACGCCTACCGCAAGAGCGCCCGGGTGAAGGCAAAGCCGTTGCCACAGGACCTGAACATGTCCTCGGACGTCCGGTCCGCCACGCAGGCGGCGACGACCACCGGGCTCGCCCTGAGAGCGGCGGCGATGCAGTCCGGCGAGTGGGCCGCCTGGCAACGGATCGCGGCGACCCTGCGCAAGGACGCCCCCGAGATCGCCCAGTCGCTGGGTCTGGAGCCATGAGCCGCTGACGGACCCGGCTCAGAAGAGCCGTAGCGGGTCCGCGCGCGACTCCGAGCAGAGCTTCTGGAGCGGGCAGGCGTTGCACTCCGGTTCCACCGGACGGCACAGGCTGTTGGCCAGCTCGACCAGCCCCAGATGGGCTCGCCGGGCGTCCGAGTCGGCGCCGATCATCCGGGCGATCTCCAAGCGGCCGTCCGTGAGTCGGTTCCGACGATCGACAGGATCACCGCTGAAGCGGGCGGCGACACGGAGTACACCCTTCGTCACGAGAACCGGCTCCTCGGACTCCTCTTCAGTGTGTGCGGGCACCACGAGAATCGCGAGATCGGCCACCGCTTCAGTCAGCCCCGGGACCTGGCGGAGCTGGTCGTCGTCCCGGAGCAGCTTCGGGTTGTCGGCGAGTCGGCCGGCCAGTTCCAGAATCGCCCCCGCCCGACCCGGCCGCCCTGCCCACTTGCTGATCTCCAGCAACTCAGCCTCCGCGAGGACGGTTTCCTGCGGCTCACGCCAGCGGGCCAGAAGTGGCCAGATGAAGCGCACCACCTCGGCCGGCGCGCGGTCCAGAAGCATTTCGGCCTGAATCACCTGCCAGCGGGTTTCCGCCCTCAGCCACGGAAGGCCGCGGACCACAGCGCTGTCGAACCACGCGGCGAGAAGCGCAGCAATGTCCTGCGTCGTCGCGGGCACCGGTCGGGGATCGTCCAGAGCCGCGCGGACAGCACCGGCGAGGTGCTCTCCCAGCAGCGGGGGAACGGCGTTGCCGATCTGGCGGAACGCCGCAGACGGCGGCCCGGCAAAGCGGAACCAGTCCGGGAACGTTTGAAGTCGTGCCGCCTCGCGAACCGTGATGGTGCGGTTCTGCCGCGGATGGATGTACCAGTAGCCGTCCTTTGCGATGTGCGCGGTGATCGTGCGCGACAGGTTGTTCTCGTCGAGCCGCTTGTACTTGTCGTCGAAGATGTCCTCGCGGTATCGCTTGACCTCATCCGGGAGATCCCGGTACCGCGTGGTGGCGTCCATCGCTTCGAAGGCGCGAGCGTCATCTTCGCGGACGGGGCGCGTGATGTGGTCGAAGATCTTGTTCGCGTCGTCCGCAGGCACCGACTTTCGCATGCGCCGCTGAAACTCGCTCTGCGGTCGGTCGTAGTCGCTCCAGCCCTCCGCCCCGCCCTCCGGCCGCCATCCACCTTCCACTTCCGGAAGATCACCGATTGCGTTCCAGACCGTCACCCGCTCGCGCTGCTCCTGCGGCCAGGCAAAAGCTGCGCCGCCCCGAAGCGCCACCAGAATGAGCCGCTGGCGGAACTGCGGAACGCCGTAGCGGAAGGTCTCGACCGAGCGCTCCTCGACCGAGTAACCGATCGACTCCAGCTCATGCACCATGGTCCGGAGAATGAACATCTCCTTGTCCAGGGCCATGTCCGGCACGTTCTCCATGAGCACGGCCTGAGGGCGGGCGGTGCGAGCGATCTCAAGGAAGGAGCGCCACAGGTCCCGGCGCTCGTCGTACGGGTCGCGCAGCCCGTGACGGACCCGATGCCTGATCTTGGAACGCCCAGCCTTGGAGAACGGCTGACAGGGAGGGCCGCCAGCCAGAAGTTCCACTCCCGCCGTCTTGATCAGTTCGGCCACCTGTCGAACCCGCTCCGGGTCCCCGAGGTCCCAGTCAACGCTCATCCCGCCGTGGTGGTGTCGATGCGTTTCTATTGCTTCCTCGTCGTGATCCACCGCGATCACCACCTGGTAACCGGCAGCTTCCAGCCCCAAGCTGAGGCCACCAGCACCGCTGAAGAGGTCGGCGGCCAACCTGCCACCATTTGCCCTCAGCCTCGACGCCAAGGAAGCGAGCTCCTCGGGCTCGGAGCAGGCGTCAGGGTGAGGAGCAAGCCGAACGAAAGGACCGCGCACCAGCTTGACCCCGTACCCGCGGCGACGAACAGGGGCGGCGGCGGGTTGGTCTTCACTGGTCACGATCAGGCAGGTTACCGCCAGGTCGCCTGTCTCGACGATCGCCCATCCCGACACACCGCCGACTCATTGCGTGCTGCTGTCAACCCGACCGTTGGCCTGAGCAACCAACCACCCGTACGGGTGGAAGCATCGCGGACAAAAGATACATAACGCTCGGAAGCGCAATAAGCGATCTTGACGTACCTCGTGAGAGGAGCGTCACCTCCCTATACTCGCGCTGTCCGATTCAGCTCCAACGCTGCACCCCACTTCGGGGCGCTGACCCGGTCGGACAGCAACGAACGCAACTGTGCGGCGCCCCAAGCTCCGTGCCCGACTGGAGCCGACCTGCTTTGAGTTACGACATCGCCAACCCGGATCCCGCCGGAACCATCACCTCGCTGCGGTCCTTCGGGTACAGCGTCGAGGCCGCCGTCGCGGACCTGGTTGACAACAGCGTCTCGGCGGGCGCCCGGCACATCGACGTCTACTTCACCTGGGCGGGTCCAGCCTCGTGGGTCGCGGTCGCCGACGACGGCAGAGGCATGACGACCGAGGACCTGGTCAGTGCGATGACCGTTGCGGCTCGCGGCTCCTTCAAGGCTCGCGCATCCGAAGACCTCGGCCGTTTCGGCATGGGTCTGAAGTCTGCCTCGTTCTCCCAGGCCTCGCGGTTGACTGTCGCAACGAGGCCCGGCGCCGGCACCGCCGAGGCCGTTCGCACCTGGGATCTGGGCGTCGTCTCCGCAACCAGTGAGTGGCGCCTGCTGCACGGCACGGATGAAGAGACCAGCGCAACACTCACCCAGCTGCGACGGCGCAGTGGTGCCGGCACGACGGTGATCTGGCGGAGCCTGCACCGGTTCAATGTCGACGGCCTGACGGTGGAGGACACCCGAGCGCAGAAGCAGTTCTACACGGAGGCGACCCGCGTCGAGGAACACCTCGGCATGGTGTTCGCCCGCTTCCTGACGGGCCGAAACCGAATCGCGATGACGGTTAACGGCACTCCGGTGGAGGCGTGGGACCCGTTTCTCAGCGGGCACCCTTCGGTCCAGCGACTTCCTACCGAGGACCTGCCGGCTGGTTCGCACACCGTCCGGATCGAACCATTCATCCTGCCGCACCCCAAGAAGCTCGACTCACGGCAGCAGGAACAGGCTGCCGGACCCGCTGGCTGGCTCGACCAGCAGGGCTTCTACGTGTACCGACGGGACCGACTCATTCTCGCCGGCGACTGGCTCGGCATCCGCGGGTTCCGACGTGACGAGCGGTACAACCTCGCGCGGATCGTCGTGGACGTCCCCGCCGAGGCGGACGCCGAATGGGCCATCGATGTGCGGAAGTCGACGGCGGTCCCTCCGGTCGGTGTGCGGCGCCACCTCCAACGCATCGGCACGGCTACTCGCAGCAGGGCCGCCGAGGTGCTCAGCCATCGTGGTCGGATCGCTGCCCGGGAACACGGCGCCGAGTTCATCTACGCATGGCGGGTGGACAAGCGCGACGGCAACATCCGGTGCCGCATCAACCGCGATCACCCCCTGGTCCGGGAGGTGATGCAGGGCGGTCCCGACGCCGCTGTCGACGCGAAGGCGCTGATCAGGCTCCTGGAAGAGACCGTCCCGGTGGCCGCACTACGGATCATGCACGACGGTGACGTGGCCGACGACCCCGAGCCGTTCCTCGGAGCCGCGCCCAAGGAGGTGGGCGACGTGGCGAACCGCATCTATGCCGCCTTCGTCGCCCAGGGCCGCACTCCCCGCGAGGCGAAGGAGCGACTTGCGCTCATGCCGCCCTTCGACCAGTTCGACGGTTTCTGGCAACAACGCTGACGGCCCTACCGCCGCCGACCGCACATCAGATCAACGGGGAGGGCCACATGACCGCGCATACGCAGGACAGCAATGACGCGATGCAGCAGGCGATCCGGCTCGTGCTCGCACTGTTGCCTCAGGACCGGCAGGCGACGCAGGAGGAGATCGCAGAAAACGTCGACCCGATCTGGGTGATGCAGCAATCCCGTGGGCAGCTGCTTGACCGGGACGTCCTGTTCAAGGAGATCGAGTCGCGGGTTGCGGTGTGGCAGGACGACTCGGTCGGCTTGAAGGACGATCGCAACCACATCGAGTGGCTCACCGAAGCTCAACTGGAGCGCAGCTGGGACTTTTGGGACCGCTACCGCCGGTATCTCGAGGACGTGCGCCTTATGCCGCCGAGGGTTGTCCGCCGGCTGGACCAGAGCACGGATCGCATCCTGCGCCAGATCGAGGACCCACGGCGTCCGGGCGCTTGGCGTCGTACCGGCTTGGTGGTCGGCCAGGTGCAGTCAGGCAAGACTGGCAACTACATCGGCTTCGCCTGTAAGGCGGCCGACGCCGGGTACAAACTCATCGTCATACTTGCCGGTATCCACAACAGCCTCCGGAGCCAGACTCAGCTCCGGGTCGACGAAGGCCTGCTCGGCTTCGACACGCAGTACCAGCAGCGCTACGACGAGACGACGAAGACGGCACGCATTGGTGTCGGAGTTATGCCAGGCGTGAAGCGGCTGAAGATCGCGTCACTCACGAACAGCTCGGAGGGTGGAGATTTCAAGCAGCAGATAGCCAGGAACCTCAACCTGCCGATCGGTGACTACCCAGTCGTACTCGTGATCAAGAAGCACAAGAGCATCCTCGAGAACGTCCGCAAGTGGATCGTCGAGGTTGAGGGTGTGCCCGCCGGGGACGGTAAGTCCAAGGTCGTGCGGGACATTCCGCTCCTCGTCATCGACGATGAGGCGGATCACGCATCCGTCGACACGACCAAGGACGATGACACCGACCCCTCGACGATCAACCGGTCGATCAGGCATCTGCTCAACAGCTTCGACAAGGCGGCGTACGTCGGATACACCGCGACGCCCTTTGCCAACATCTACATCAAGCCGAAGGCGGACCACGACACGTTCGGGCTCGACCTGTTCCCCGAAAGCTTCATCGAGAGCCTGCCCGCGCCTTCGAACTACCTGGGACCGGAACGGGTGTTCGGACTGAGCGCGACGGACCCGGAGGACGACGGGATCAAGCCGCTCCCGATCTTCCGCCCCGTTCATGATCACGAGAAATGGATGCCTCGCCGGCACAAGAAGGAATGGGTGCCGTCGGAGGAACTTCCCGTGTCACTCCGCGAGGCGATCGATGCCTTCGTTCTGACGTGCGCTGCCCGTCGGGTGCGGGGACAGGGCAGTCAGCACAACTCGATGCTCGTGCACGTCACACGGTTCGTCAGCGTGCAGAATCGGATCCGCGACCAGATCGAAGAATACGTTGAGCTGATGCGTGACCGGCTCCGCGACGGGATGGGCGGGGAGGCCGCCCAGTTGCTTGCCCAGCTTCGGGACCTGTGGGAGCGGGACTTCGCCGTCACCAGTGCGACGTTCCCGGCCGAGGAGGCCTCGCCGACAGGTTGGATTGACGTCGAGAAGGAGCTGCGACCGGCTCTCCGGAAAATCGATGTGCGGGCCGTCAATGGCACCTCCCGCGACGCGCTCGAATACTACGAGAAGCGCAAGGCCGGGCTGTCCGTGATCGCCGTGGGGGCGGAAAAGCTCTCCCGCGGACTCACGCTGGAGGGTCTCAGCGTGAGCTATTACCTGCGAGCGTCGTCCATGTACGACACGCTCCTGCAGATGGGGCGCTGGTTCGGCTACCGACCCGGCTACGAGGACCTGTGCCGGCTGTACACGACGTCCGAGCTCTTCAAGTCGTACGGGGAGATCACTGCTGCGGACAACGAGCTCCGTCGGGACTTCGAGGAGATGGCCCGCCTCGGTCAGACGCCGGAGAGCTTCGGATTGCGGGTCCGCGCCTCTCCCGCCGGGCTGGCGGTCACCGCCGCCAACAAGATGCGACGCGGCGTCAAGGTGCGGCTCAGCTACTCCGGCGAGCTCCCCGAGACGACGGTCTTCAGTTTGCACCCTGAGGCTGTCCGGCGGAACTTCGACATCCTCGAACGCTTCATCACCGGCTTGGAACAGCAGGGCGGTCCTGAGCACGACGGGACCAGCCTGGTCTGGCGAGGCGTTCCGCCAACCGAGATCATCGACGGCTTCCTCGACGGGTACATCTCCGACCGCGGCTCCTACCGCGTGCGTCCGGCGCTCATCGCCCAGTACATCCGCGGCTGCGTCGCGGTGGGCGAGCTGTCCCACTGGACGGTGCGGCTGGTGGGCACGCCCACCGGAACGTGGCGTGAGATTGGTAAGCACCCAGTTCGTCTCGTGACCCGCTCCCGTCCCGAAGGCATGGAGCCGGAAGAGGGGCGGCACACCATCAAGCGGGTCCTCAGCCCAACGGACGAGAGCAGGGACCTCTCCGATGAACTCCGAGCACGCGCTCTGGAGGCGACGAGCGCCGCTCGCCGGCTCGAAATGGCGCGCAAGGGGAAGAAGTTCAAAGAGCCGAGCATCCCCACCGGCCAGCCGCTCCGAAGGTTCCGACCCGTGCAACAGCCCTTGCTCCTGATATATCCGATCGAACACCCCGAGCGGGAAACCGACGCCAGCCTTCCTCCACTGGTCGGCTTCGCGATCAGCTTCCCGTTCTCGGAGCATCCGACTGAGACCGAGTACGTGGTCAATGACGTCTGGAGGCAACTCGAGATCGATCTCTTCGATGACGAGGATCCGGACGAGTGAGGATCCGAGAAGAGGACTGGGCGCCTCTCGAGGCTGAGCATCACCCATATGGCATCGTCGCCCGGCGCCTGTTTCCACGATCGCGGCACGACATCTTCCTGGCGGTTCAGCAGCCAACGGGGAGGCGGGTGCTCCTTCTACGGGTACCGGCGTCTGCCGGTCGGTCGGTGGCCGAGCGGTATCCATCATTGCCCAGCACCCGAGGTCTTGCGATCGAGTTCGCGACGGCTCCTGACGGACGCACCGAGCTTCGGGTCGTCCTTACCGCCGACGAGCGGCGGGAGGTCTTCAATCCGCTGATCGCCGACGTGGCCGCGACCGCAGACGCAGCGGAGGGCCCCGTCGAGGCTCTGACTGCGGCCATCGAGCGCTTCGAACACTGGCGTCATCTCCTCCAGTCCATACGTGACACGGGGCTCAGTGACGAGGCACGACGAGGTTTGTTTGGAGAACTGGTCGTCCTACGCGACCACCTTTGTCCGGTCCTGCCGCCTCAGGAGGCGGTGTCGGCTTGGCGCGGGCCGACGGGGGCGAATCAGGACTTCGAACTGGCAACCTGTGCCATCGAGGTCAAGACCGGGACGGGAAGAAGCCCTCGGAGCATCGTCATTGCGAGCGAGCGTCAGCTCGATGACACCGGGACGGATCATCTGCTGCTGGCCCACCTCTCGCTGGACGAGCGACGGGGCGGGTCGGGCGAGTCGCTCAACGCCATCGTCGGCTCGCTGCGGGAGAGGTCACCCTCGGCGGTGCGAGCAGAACTGGATGATCTGCTCATCAGCGCCGGCTACCTCTCCGAACACCGGCATCTGTACAACGAGCTCCGCTACACCGTCCGGGGAGCGGACTTCTGGCACGTCACCGGCGACTTCCCGCGCATCACGGAGGCTGACCTACGGCCAGGGGTCGGAGGCTGCCGCTACCGAATCAGCACTGTCGGACTGGACCAGTACGGTGTCTCCGCCGAGCAGGTCGCCAGCATTGTCAAGGGGGAGGCATGAGCCAGACCAGCCTGTCGGCCTACGCGCAGGAGCTCGTTGCCGACGTGCTCGCAACAGCGGAGGCGGAGAACGCCACCGCTCCGGACACCTTCACCCGCCGGGTGCTGGATGAGTTGGAGCAGGCCGGTGAGGTGGAGAACACCTTCACCGCATACCACAAGGCGCTCGGTCTTGAGGTCAACGGCTACGGGATGAACGAATCCCTCGGGACCCTGGATCTGTTCATCACCCAGTTCAGCCTCCAGCCGGAGGAAGGTCGTCTGACCCGAAGCCAGGCCGAGGGGCACTTCAAGCGGCTGCTGACCTTCGTCCGCAAGTGCCGTGACGGCTTGGCCAAAGACATCGATGAATCGTCTGACGTGCATGACATGTGCGTCTCGGTCCAGAAGGCTCTGCCCGACGCTCCGCGGATCCGACTGTTCCTCCTGACGGACACCGTCAGCGGAGTCTCGACGCTGCCGCCCGGCGAGCTGGACGGTCTCACCGTCACTCATGAGGTCTGGGACCTCACCCGGCTTCACCGTTTGGCCTCCTCGGGCACACTCAGCGAGCCGATCGCGGTGGAGTTCGATCCACCGCTCCCCTGCCTCGCCACGCCCGAGATCGACCGCAACTATTCCGTCTTCCTGGCGATCATCCCGGGACAGGACCTCGCTGACCTCTACGGCCGGCACGGTACACGGCTGCTGGAGCTGAACGTCCGGTCGTTTCTGCAGACCAAGGGTGGGGTCAACAAGGGCATTCGGGAGACGCTTCTGCAGAACCCCGACCGCTTCCTGGCCTACAACAACGGCATCACCGCCACTGCTTCGACCGTTGAGTTCACTGAACTGCCCGAGGGCGGTCAGGCCATCACCAAGATCCACGATCTGCAGATCGTCAACGGCGGTCAGACCACGGCCTCGATCCACTACGCGCACACGCGTGACAAGGCGGATCTCAGCCGGGTGCACGTGCAGATGAAGCTGACCCGCGTCTCTCCCGACCGCCTGCAGGAGATCGTTCCTGAGATATCCAAGTACTCGAACACCCAAAACAAGGTCACGGTCGTCGACTTCAGCTCCAACCATCCGTTCCATGTGGCGATCGAGCAGGTGACGCGATCGCTCTGGGCGCCGGCAGCGGACGGAAGCGGGCAGGAGACGAAGTGGTTCTACGAGCGTGCCCGAGGGCAGTACACCGACGCTCTGGCCCGCGAACGCACCCCCGCGAACCAGCGCAAGTTCAAGGGCCTGCATCCGACCGGCCAGAAGTTCACCAAGGCTGACGCGGCCAAGTTCATGCACTCCTGGGCCGGTCTTCCTTACCTGGTGAGCCGAGGGGCCGAGAAAAACTTCCGCGAGCTCATGGTGCGAATGGGTGAGAACGTCCCGGACGTCAACATCAGCTACGCGCAGCGTCTGCTTGCCAAGGCGATCCTGTTCAAGGCCACCGACAAGATCGTCGCGTCGAGGGACTTCGGCGGCTACAAGATCAACATCACTTCGTACTCCATCGCCCGGCTGGCGGAGGCCACCAATCGACGGGTCGACCTGGACCGCATCTGGCGGGAGCAGCGCCTGTCGCCTGCGCTCGCCGCCGCGCTTGATGGCCTGTGCGCGCCCGTCCGCGAGGTGATCGTCAACCCTCTCAGGGGAGGCGCCAACATCGGCGAGTGGGCGAAGCGCCCGGACTGTTGGGAGGCCGTGCTCGCCATCCCGTGGACGGTCCCCGACGACCTCGCGGCGGAGCTGACCGATCAGCCACTCGATGACAGCGCACCGACAGACACGGGTGACAGCACCAGCGGTGATGTGACCTTGGTGCTGGCGATTCCCGCCCCTGAATGGTTCGCCCTGGCCCGATGGGCCAAGGAGACGAGCAACCTCCAGCCGTGGCAGCGGCAGTTGGCTGACAACGTGGGCCGCTACGTCAACAACAGCTGGACAATCAGTGACAGGCAGGCAGCGCAGGCAATGCGGGTGATGGCCGAGGCACAGCGACTCGGGTTCAGAAGCACGCCCTGACATCGTCGCTCACCGTACGAGCATGAGAGGACCACTGCGTGACCAGCGCACCGTTCGGGGATCTCCCTCCCGAGGCGTATCACGACGCGCTCTGGACCCGGGTGCTGCCCTGGCTTGCCCATCACACGCCCGCCACAGCGCGGGAGCTGACCGATCTCACCCCGTCTCCCGACTGGTGGCTCACCGAATCACCTGCTGTGACGACAATGATGGCCGAACACGAAGTGCTCTGCCGTCACCTGGCTCGGTTCTTCCTGGCCCGGCATCTGGACGCGACCTTCGGAGAGAGCTTCCCGACGGTGCCCGGACGGATGCCGCTTGCCACTCTCACCACGGGAGCCAGGGCGCGGACGGCCTTCCAGAGACTTCAGGTGCAGACGGTCGCCGAGCTTGAGCCACTGTCGGTGAAGGATCTCTATGACGTCCGCGGCACGGGCCAGGGCACTGTGGAGGAGGTTGTCGCAGCGCTGGTGTCCGCTGCCATCATCCGGTCCGGCGATCTGCCCGAGATCGACGTCAGGGCAGAAGACACTCCATCCACGAGTTCATCAACAGTGAGCCTGCCACCGGCACAGGCTCAGCTACTCGAGGATCTGGCTCAGCTTGCCGCATGGCACCATCTTCGGCGACGCAGCGGTCAGTCTCTGCTGAAGGTCGTCATCGAGGACGGCGCACCCGAGCAGATTCAGGAAGTGGCGCTGCGGCTCAACTCCCTGACGGCAGCCGACATGGTGTCCAACGGCGCCAGTCCTGACCCGGTCCTGGAGTTCACCGCCTTCCTGTCCGAGCTCGATGAGCGGCAGTTGCAGATTCTCCGTGACCGGTTCCTCGGCAGACCACCGAGAAAGTTGGCTGAACTGGCGGTTGATTTCGACATTTCCCGCGAACGGGTGCGCCAGATCGAAGTCCGGCTCAAGGAACTACTGGCACGTACCTTCCACTTCGGCACCAGCATCGGAAACCTGCTGGCCAGTCTTCGGGCCGAGATCCAACCGATCGCTGCGCTTGACCGGTTAATCACCCTGCACCCCGATCTCGCCCGTGATGTTCCGGGTGTTGAGGTGCCCCTGTGGCTGGTGCTCGACCGCTTGGACGATTACTTCGAGGTCAGTGACGGGTGGGCCGCAGCTCCCGATGTGGGAGCCGCGCGGGAGCAGACCCGGATCCTGCTCGAGGACTTCGCGACCGAACACGGTCTTGTCGATCTCGCTGCGGCCACCTCCGCCACCGCGATGCCGAAGGCGGAGCTGCTCGCATGGCTGACCTGGTGCGGCTATGTCGTTTACAACGACCAGATCCTGACCCGTACGCGATCCCTCAACGATCACGCGGCGAGCCTGCTGGCAGCGACGGGTGAACCGCTGCAGACCGACGAGTTGCACCAGGAGATGGGCCGGGACACCACCATCCGGAGCCTGACCAACGTGCTCGGCAGCGACGATCGGTTCGTCAGGACCGACAGGGCGACGTGGGGACTGGCGAGCTGGGAGGTTGAGGAGTACACGTCGATCCGCCAGCAGATCGGGCTCGAACTCGCTGCAGCCGGTGGGCAGATCGAACTCAGCCGGTTGGTGGAGTCGATCACGAACCGGTTCGACGTGTCGCCGAGCAGTGTCCAGGCTTACGCGGGCAACGGCGAATACGAGATCATCGGCCGCGTCGTACGGCGCCGGGAATCTCCAGCAGCGCCTCGGAAAGCCCCCAGCGCGACCCGTAGGCTGTTCCGACATGGCGATGTGTGGAAGCTCCGCATTGCCATCACCCGTGATCACCTCCGTGGATCCGGCTTCCCTGTGCCGTCAGGTGTCGCGAGCCTCGTCGGATGTGTGCAGGGCGAGGTGGTTGAGCTCGATTCGGATCTCGGCACCCAGAGCATCCGCTGGACGGGGCTCCAGCCTGCCAGCGGCACCATCAAGAGGTTCCTGGACCAGTCGCAGGCTAGGGAAGGGCAGAACGCCTTTCTCGAGTTCAAGCCGTACGGCCGCTTCAGCCTTACAGTCCGTGAGCCGGTTGCACCCGGCACGGATCCGTTGACCCAGGCTCTTGAACTGGTCGGTGCCGCCGACACCCGCGATGTGGAGGCCGCCAAGGCCGCCCTGGCCACTGCAGTCGACCTTCCTGAAGACGCAAAGCCTCGACGCATCCTGGCGGCCTACCGGCAGCGCGGCGACGACGACATCGCGGCGCTCCTCGAGCAGGTGTGGACACGCCAGCGGGACAACTGGACTGGCCAGCAGACCACCGCCGAGAGCCGGTCGGAGGCGTTCAAGCTCTCCATGGTCGAAGCCGACCTGCCGACGTCAGTGGACCTGGAACGTGACGCCGCACCGCACGCCGACGATCTGCACGTCAATTCTGTGAACACGGAAGACGCTGTTCGCGGCGACGGAGGACTGGACGAGGATTCGTCGGCCGCTTGGGTGCCGGTGCCTGCGGGGTATCGCAGCGTCGGTTGGGTTCGTCCCCACGAGGCGGAAGCTGCCGTCCTGGCGTACCAGTTGCACGCCGATGTACCCGTGCATGACGGTGATGAGATCACCGGCTGGGCTCGTTACGTGGACGAGGCCTCGACGAGGGCTCTCGATCTCAACGCCAACGTCAAGCTGGTGAGAACCCGTGGCCAGAGTGAGCGGATCGCCTGCTGGATCAGAGAGCATGAGGCGTTCAGCGTCACCCAGGCTTCGGCTGAAAGGCGTTCCGTTGCGGTGACCGGGCCAGACGGCGAGGCGGCCGGACTGGTGGAGTATTACCAACCAGGCAGCGAGGAGGCCACGCGCTTTCTGAGTTCGACGAGGCTGCTCCGGGGCCGCCCGCCGGGCTGAGGGAGAGCTGCCGTCCTGTTATGGGCAGGGACGGCAGCCATCTCAGCGTCACTTCAACGCTTCACGACGATGCTGCTTTCACACGGCTCCGGGCGACTTCTAGTTCCTGCTCAGTGAACAGGGCGTGGAACTCCGGACGCAGTGCGAGCGCCTCTGCCGTGAGATCCACTCGTCCCCGTTCCCACAGTGCGGTGAAGCCATCTGAGATCGCGGGGTTGTGCAGCAGTTGTCGCGCGCTGGCCAGTCCGCCCTTCTCAGTCACCAGGCGCAGCAACAGGCTCGGGTGATAGCTGACCTCGTCCCTCGCCCGCTGACAGATGCGGACCATCTCCCGGTGGAAGTTTGCCTCAAGGCTCCCCCGGTCAACGGCGCCGATTCCGGGAGCCACCGACGGGCCGGAAGTTCCGCCTTGTCGTCCATTGCTCTCGCCCGGCATCGCTGGGAACGTAGCGAGTTCATCCTCACCCGTCTTCTGCAGCAGGGCAGCCCGGGGCTCCGAATTGTTTGCTCCCTCAGGATTCACACCGGCTGGAACCTGCACCTCGCCGACGGGCGCCTTTTCGCTGTGTGGTGCAGCTTCCTCCCAGGAAGAGCGCAGCAGACGGGTGACGCTCCGGTTCCGGATAGCAGCCGGGCTGGTCGGGGCAAAGTATTGAACCAGCCCCTCCCTCCGACCGTCGTCGGTGTCGCAAGGGCTGTCCTTCCTTGTGCTCGCCGTGCGGACGACGGCCTCCGCCTCGTTCTGGCGTACCCAGCAGACGAAGCGCGCCCCCCCGGCGTCGGCTCGCTCGATGCGGACATCTGCTCGGTGGGGACGAGCTTCGGTTGAGGTGCCACCCTGATGCCGGGCCCAGCCCAGAACCTTGCCGCCATGACGGATGGGAGTGTCACGGCCGTGTCGGTAGCTCTCGAGGGCAGCCATCGCCTCGTACGGACGAAGCCAGGCGATGCTGCGGTAGCCGGGAGGCACCCACTCATCCAGACCGCTCTCGTCCTGACGCTTGCGGACCGGTGACGTGGCCGGATCAGGCATCGTCTGTACGGGAGCCACGACCACCGTCGGAACGACGGGTGCAGCGACGGCCAAGTGAGCTTCAGGAACATCGACGGCTTCAGGCCTGAGGCTTGGCGTCCCATGGCCTGTGGGTTCGGTGACGCCGATCTGCACAGATGCCTTGTCCTCATCCTCGGCAGCTTCTGGTAAGCCCTGCTCGCCACTTGTCGCGGAAGCGTCCTCGGCGGGCTCGACTGACGCCTCGGTCGCAGTCGGAACACCACTGTTCGCCGGTTTCGCCGCACGTCCAGCGGCCCCGCCAATGAGGCTCTCGCTCTCATCGATTCGCGAACGCTGATCCGGCACCCGCAGATCGGTCCGGACCTCGGCCGACTCGTTCCCGCCGGCAGGTGCCGCAGTAACTGGCAGGTCTCGGGAAGGCTCCCCAGTCGGCTCGGGAACAACGACGCCGAGTTCGTCGATGCGCTGCCACAGCGGCTCCAGCGCCGCCTCCGGATCCCGGCTGAACACGCTCCCCCGGATCCGTACGAAGACGCAGTTGCCGACGCGCTCCAGCACCGCCTGCCGGCGCATGTCGCTCTCCCACTGGTCCGGCCCGTGGTACGCGTCACCGTCACATTCGATGGCGAGCCGCCGCCCGTCTCGTGCGGGGAGGACGAAGTCGATCCGGTATCCACCGATGCGGAACTGTGGCATCGGCCGGTACCCGCGGCGCAGGATGCGGCGGAGCACCTCGCGTTCGAAGTCGCTGTCGCAGCGCTTCTCCAGGTCGTCGTACCCCTCGTCGACAGCGGCAACGTTCTGGCAGTAGGTGAGCAGCAGCCCGCGGGCGTCGTCCTGGCGCAGGTCGGCTGGCTGCACCGAGTGAAACACCCACATCTGGTCCCTGGCCCGGGAGGCCGCGACATTGACCCGCCGGTGGTGGTCACGCTTGGTGAAGGCGGAGACCGGGCCGTGGTGCGGCTCCACGACCATCGACACGAGGACGATGTCCCGCTCGTCGCCCTGGAAGGTGTACGAGTCACCGACGCGCAGCCGACGTCGTTCCATCTCCTCCTCGCCGATCTCCTCACGGAGCCGCGTGAGCAGGTAGAGGGCCTGGCCGCTGGTGCTGAGCAGGCTCACCACCCCGATGCTGCGTCCCTCGTAGGCCGGATCGGCGACGATCGTCGCGACCCGCGCGACGAGGGCTTCGGCCTCGGGGACGTTGACGTCGCCGTAGCTGGCGACGTTCTGGCGGATGCCCTCCGGCACGTGCACGGCGATGACCGGGTCGCCGATGCCGGCGGGCCGGTCTGTGCGCAGCGGTTCGATCTCCCCGCCGTAGTACGTCTCGCTGGAGAAGCCGATGATCGCCGGCACGGAGCGGAAGTGCTCGGTGAGCAGGATCCGCTCAGGGGAGCGTCGGACGGCGTGGTCGTAGAGGCTGCTCTCGGGGTCGAAATGCTCCGCGGAGGGCACGTCGACCAGGTGCGAGTTGATCAGGCCGGTGACCGTGCCGACGAACGACAGCTGCGGGCCGATCTGCTGGTCATCGCCGACGACGACGGCCCGTTCGGCGAGGCTGAGGACGGGCAGGGAGAACATGTCGGCCTGCGACGCCTCGTCGACGATTACGACGTCGAAGTGCGCGCCGCCGGCGAACTGCTCGATGGCCCGGTCGACGGACATGACCCAGACCGGCACGGCGTCGACGGCGGCGCTCATGGCCCGCTGGGCGTGCGCCTGCCACTGGGCGGCGTTCTTTCCCGTACCCTTGCCGATCTTGCGGAGGGCGGTGGTCCAGTCGGCGAGCGCGGCCCGCCGACGGTCGTCGAGCGCCAGGGAGACCTCGAGCCAGGAGGAGGCGACGACGAGTTCCTGGGTGAGTCGCCGGATGCGGTCCCGCGTCTGCTCGACCCGCCGCCCGAGCGCGACCGGGTCGACGCTGCCCACGACGGCGTCGAACCAGGTCTGGGCACGGCGCCAATGCCACCGGTGCATGCAGTCACCGCCGGTGCCGGCGAGGGCGGACGCCTCGCCACCGTCGATCTCGGCGGTCCACGCGGGGGCCGCCGGACGGAGCCGTTCGGCGAGCTCTACGAACCGCTGCGCGTCCGGGCGCAGACCGGCCAGGCGCCGCACCTCGTCCAGGAGGCCGTCCCAGCCTTCGACATCCGCCCGCTGGCGGGTCTGGTCCAGCAGCCGCCACAGCTCGCTCGCCTCGGTGTTCGACATGCCGTGCTGCAGCAGCGCACCGAGGTTCTGCTCGTCGGTGACGAGCCGGTCGTACTCGAAGACAGCGGCGCACCGGGCGACCGTGTCGGTGAGCGCGGTCAGCCGGCGTACGTCGACCGCCGGCTCGACCCGGGGCACCAGGCGGAGGATCGTCGCGTGCAGGGTGGGCCAGCGCCGGCGGTCCCAGTCCAGGGCGGTCGCCGCGTCGGTGAGCAGCCGGCCGGCCCAGAGTTCGGGCTCGCCGGTTTCCTGCGGCAGGTTGAGCCGGGTGCGCCACTCGGTCCACCGGGTGGCCAGTTCCTGCCGGAGCCGCAGGCGGTTGACGTACGCGAGGACGACGTCGACATCATCGGTGGCGCGCAGGATCTCACCGTCGATGCGGCAGTCGGCCGCGAGCTTGGCGAGAGCCCCTTGGAAAAGTTTGCTGACGCCCTTGCCGGCGGCGAAGCGCTGACGCAGTTCGCCGAGCTGAGCCAGCAGCCGGCGCGGTTCGGCGAGGTGCGCATCGGGGACGATCACCCGGTGCCCGGCAACGACCCGGGTCGCGGCAGCGAGCTCGGCGAGCGCGCGCTGGCAGGCCGCGACGTGGTCCTCCCACATGGCCCGCCAGTTGGGGTCTGCCTGCAGCAGCCTGGCGAGCATGTCCGTCCAGGCGCCCTCGCGGGCGGTCAGGAGGGCGAGCGCCTCGCGCAGGTGTCGGACCAGTTCATCGAGCGCGGGCCGGCCGAACGCCCGTACCTCCGCGAGCATCACCCCGTCCACGATGAGCCGGTCGAGCTCGGCGCGGGTGGCTGCGAGTTCCCGCCGCGCGGCGAGGAGCGCCGAGGCGGTCGGCAGCGCGGCTGCCGTCGGCAGGTGCCGCAGCGACTGCGTGCGGTCCTGGCGGACGGTACGGCGGGCGATGTCGAGCAGGTCGGTGAACTCCTCGACGGAGAGCGGGGCGTCGAGGTGCGGTGGGATCTCGTCGGGAATGTCGCCGTACCGGGCGGCGCGGTCACGTAGCCAGCTGCCGACGTCGCTCGGCGACAGCCGGATGCCGTCGATCTCGTAGTGTGCCGATTCGTTCTCGGCGAGGGTGCGCAGCGCGCCGAGCGCTTGGCCGAGGTCCCGTTCGGCATCCTCGAGCTGCCGGCGCAGCCGGTCCACCCGCTGCTGCTCGCTGCGCCGGTCCAGGGTTGCGCCTCGGTCGGAGAGTTCCCGTGCGGCGAGCTGAAGCTGGACGAGCTGGTCGGTGGAGCGGCCGAGTACCGCCAGGCAGAGCGACTGGATTTCCTGAGGCAGCCCGTCGCGCAGGACACGCAACGGGTCCTCCTTCTGGGCGACCACGAGCACCCGCTTACCGTGGGCCATCAGGTGGCAGATCAGGTTGCGGATGGTGTGGGTCTTACCGGTGCCGGGCGGGCCCTGGACGGCCACGTTGCGGTGCTGGGCGAGGCGGCGGGCGATGGACTCCTGCGCCTCGTTGGTGGGCAGTGGCATGAGCAGCCGCTCTCCCAGCGGCGTCCACCGGTCCGGCTGGTCGTGCGGCATCTCCAGGCGGCTCGGCTCGTGCGCGAGAATGGCGGCGAGCGCACCGATACTCGCGGTGTCACCACTGAGCAGGCGAGCGCGCAGTTCCTCGAGGAACCGGCGCAGCATCCGCTGCCGAGGCCGGACGAAGAGCACTCCGGTGTCGTGGACGTACGAGCCGGCGGGGGCGGGAGCGTCGGCGGCGCGAAGGGTCGGGTCGAGCCCGAGCCGACGCAGCGCCCGTCCGAGGAACTCCTGGCGGGAGAAGTCTTCCCAGACGTCAAGGTCGAGCTGACCGCCGGGACCGGCCAGCGCGAGCAGCTGGCTGAGGTACCGCTCGTCGAGACCGGTCAGCGGATCGGTCTGGAGGCGGCCGGCACCCTGCGGCACCACCGTGATCATCGATCGGTCGGCGTCGAACTCGATGGCCACCGGGGTCACGATCAGCGGGTACTGCACGCGGTTTGCGCCCACGTCCGTGCGCAGGACGCCATGCCCCCACACCAGCTCGTGGGTGGCCGCGTTCATGTCGACGCGGTGCTTGAGGTCGAACAGGCTCCGGTGCAGCCGACGTACTGCCTCCGTACGCCGAGCCTGCTCGGCCCACGGACGCCAGTCTCGCTCCCGCCATTGCTCGAACCGCTCACGCAGGCGCTCGACCGTCTCCTCGTCGCCAGCCAGCCGCGGTTCGGTCTCGTACGACAGCGGCCCGGCAACATACGGGCTGAATTCCGCGGGTGCCCGGAGCTGCTTCGGCGCGGTCGGGAGACCGACCCGCAGCCAGGCGCTGCCGTCGGGCGAGACGCCCACCTGGCAGTCTGCGTGAGCGGGTAGTTCGTGCTGCCAGAAGGCGTCGGCCTGCGACACCGTCCGGGCCGGTTTCTCCATCTGGGCGCGAACGGCCATCAGGTACTCGACCAAGGACGTGGCGCGGTCGAGGATCAGCGACGGCGATTCCGACGTGGGCGTGGAGCGGCTGAACATGTAGCACCTTCGGATCAGGTCAGCGGGCTGCGCAGCCAGCCCGACGACCGGTGAGTCTCAGGGGAACGTGTGTCGGGAAACGTGAACCCGAGCGAGGCACTGCAGCGTTCAGCCGGCAGATGCGTCTGCGGTGGGCCGAGCCCACCGACCTTGCAAGAGAGACCCCCGTCTCCCGTCTGGGCTCAGTCACCAGCCCAGCATGCACGGACCCACCTCCCCATGGCGGTTCTGCCGACCCTACAGCCAAGGGTCCTGCCAACGGGCCCCCCGACCGGCCACCGGTTCGCTACCAGTTGCAGGCCACAGGGCGGACTGAATGATCAATGTTGCGAAGGAAAGTATTGCGGTAGAAAGCACTGCCATGGGTCGAGCATGGAGCTTTCTGACGATCGACGATGACGACCGCCAGTTCGGGGGCAACTCTGGCTATCGGGACATTCTGGGCAGCCGCTATGCGTGGGACAACACCGTTCCGCATCATGCCTCCGTCCGGCCGGAAGACCTCGCCGTGCTACGTGACCGCAACTTCGTCCTCGGGGTGGGCTGGATCGACGAAGTCCACACCGAGACGCAGACCAAGGTGAGGCGTCGTTGCCCCGAGTGCCGGAACACCTCGTTCAAACCGCGTAAGGAGGCAACACCGCGCTACAAATGTTCACCCTGCCAGGCGACGTTCGATCTGCCGATTGAGGAGAGCATCGACGTGACGGTTTATATCGGTGACTACACCCGTACCTGGCGGCCGACCACCGATCTCCGCGTCACCGAGCTGGCACCCACCTACCTTTCCCGCTCCCAGCAGCACTCAATTCGGGAGCTTGACCCCGACTTGGTGATGCACCGTTTCTCCGAATCTGCCGACCCAGGCCTGCAGTGGTGGATAGCTGCCACCGATCCGCAGATCGCCGGCGGACACCGCAACATGCTCGGCCGCTACCGAATCGGTCAGGCGAAGTTCAGGCAGGTGCTCCGCCAACGGTTCGGTGACCGCTGCCTTATCACGGGTCCGCAGCCCGCTGCTGCCATCGAAGCCGCCCACCTTTACCGCTACTGCAATGCCGGTGAGCACGATGTACAGGGCGGCATTCTGCTTCGCCGGGACCTGCACTCGCTCTTCGATCAGTTCCTGCTGGCTGTCGACCCGTCCAGCTGGACCGTACACGTAGCGCCCCCGCTGTTGTCTTTTCCGGAGCTTGCGCTTCTCGACGGCAGGGTCTTAGCCATTCCACCTCAGGTCCGCCCCCGTCCGGACTACCTAGAGGCCCACTTGGCCTGGGCGCTGGACCTCTGGTCGTCGAAGGGATCGCAGGTATGAAATGTATTGCACCCTTCGTGCACTCCGGCACCAAGCCGTCTGGCCGAGGGCGAGGCCGGTAGCGGCCTCAGCCGCTCAGATACGCGAGCACCGTGAGGGCGCCGGCCGTACCGCAGCGACCGGCGCCGCAGTACGCGCGACGTCAGCCCACTCAATACGGGGCCGGCTTCCACAGACTGGTGGCCGCCGACGTGCAGTCGGCGGCCACCAACGTTCAAGCGGCGAACTGGCCTACTGAACGGCCACCCGCTGCTTGTTGTAGTTCTTACCTGGACCCTCCGGCTTGTAGTTGCCCTCAACGTTGCCCGCGATGTCGATCGAGAACCAGTTCACCGTGGTGTCGCTGTTCACCGTGATGTTCTGGACGCCCTCGCGCATGCCGGCCAGGGCCAGCTTGGGCGAGTTGTACGTCGGCCGGCTCCCGTCGAGCGTGTAGTACACGTTCGCCGGCTCACTGGTGCTGAACGTGAACGCCGTAGCCCCCGGCTCCCGCTTGACGACCTCCAGCGATGTCCGAGGCTGGCTCTTGTCCGTCGCGTACGCCCGGGCCACCTCGAGGATCGCGATGTTGCCGTTGGCGAACTCCATCGCCTCCTCGTGCCCCTCGGCGAACGGCGGCTGGAAGCCGACCGCGCTGAACCGCCCGGTCGCCGGGTCGTAGATGTCGGCGCCGACCTCGAAGTCCCAGCCGATGATCCCCCGGTTGTACCAGTGCTCGTCGGCGCTGTTGCCGGCCGCCGAGTAGAGCACGTCGGTCACCGGCCCGGTGCGGCCCGGCCAGATCGCCGTGCCGCGGTATTCCTGGACCCGGGAGAGGATGTAGTCCGAGGAGGTCCAGAAGTACGCCTCGGTGCCTTGGTCCACCCGCGGCAGCACCTCGCGCCCCTCGGCCTTGTACGCCCCCGGCGGCCACATGAAGTACCCGCCGTAGGAGTGAGTGTTCATCGACAGCTTGATGTTCGGGAAGTGGTCGACCAGCCAGACCTCGTTGCGCGCTTCCGGCTCGGACAGCTCGTTCGGCCCGGCGAACGTGTCGCTGGCGCAGTTGGTCGCCGACGCGCCGACGTAGCCGTCGAAGACGGAGCCGACCGAGAAGTTCCGGTTGACGTCGACGCCCCAGGCGTTGCGGCGGCCCGGGTCGGCGTTGGACGCCGGGCAGTAGTTGGTCATGTTCCGCCGCTGCATGTTGTAGTCGTACATGCTGTAGTGCGCGCCGTCGGGGTTGACGACCGGCAGGATGAAGATGTCCAGGCCGTCGACGATCTTGCGCGTGTTCGGGTCCTTCGCGTAGTTGCGCAGCAGCCGTTCGGCCGACTCGACGCAGACCAGCGGGGTCACCCATTCGCGGGCGTGTTCCTGGCAGTAGAGGAAGACGCCGACCTTCGAGCCGTCGCGGTGCTTGCCGATGCGCAGCACCTTCATCTGAAACGGCTCGCGGGACACGCTCGCCGGCGCCTTGAGGTTATCGGTCAGCTGGGTCACCGGAGCGGCGGCCACCACGCCCGTGCCGGCGTTGCCCCGGTACGTGCTGGCGGTGAGCAGTCTGGCCGCGTCGGCATTGCCGTTGACCGCGGCGACGACCTGCGCCGCCGTGCTGGTGATCGCGCCGGAGCCATCGGTGGCCAGGCGCACCGTGACGGCCTTGCCGGACACGCTCACCGTCGGCGGGGCGTTCGCCGTGCCCGGGTTGACGAGCGCCATGGTGATGTCGTTGCCGCCCTCCTGCCCGTACGCCGTCGAGGTGACGTAGAGGGTGCTGGCCGCCGCGGTGCCGAACTGGGCCTGCGCCTTGCGCCGGTAGCCGTTCGTCTTGTACGGCAGGTCGATCAGCTCGGTCAGCCTCGGGAACTCCGCGGCCAGGCCGGTGAACCGCGCGGTGACCTCGGTCGGGTCCATGT
This sequence comes from Micromonospora sp. AMSO31t, assembly GCF_008868175.1. Classification (GTDB taxonomy): domain Bacteria; phylum Actinomycetota; class Actinomycetes; order Mycobacteriales; family Micromonosporaceae; genus Micromonospora. The sequence continues at coordinate 20,116 of NZ_WBKT01000011.1, read as the reverse complement.
AGTGGTCGACGAAGTCCGACATGTACGGGTGCTTGCCGGGGTTCTTGCGCGGGTTGCCCAGCCACTTCGCGACTTCGACGGTGGCCGAGCCGCCCTTGTTGCTGGTGATGGTGGCCCTAGCCGGCTTGGCGCTGATGGGGACCGGGTTGCTGAACCGGTGGTACATGTACTGGCCGGCGTCGGTGAACCGGGACATGGTGGCGGTGCCGCCGGAGCCGATCGCCGTGCCGCGCCCGCTGTCCCAGCTCGCCGTCAGCACCGTCGTCGAGTCGGTGCCGGCGCTCGACTTCACCTCGATGTTGAGGAAGAGCTGGTTGTCGAGGCTGGTGAACCATTCGGCCCGCAGCACGGTCAGGGTGTCGGTGGTGGCGGTCGCCGCCGTCGCGGCGCGGATGGCGGCGGAGCGTTCGGCCATGTTCTGCGCGTAGTCGCTCTGGTCGGAGATGGCGTCCTGGACGTCGAAGCCCTTGTCGCGCAGCGCCTGGCTCTCCTCGGGGCTGAGGATGGCGTGCACCTCGATGCCGTTGCCGACGGGCTTGACGTACTCGGCGAGGTCGACGCCGAGTTGGTGGAGGCGGTCGATGCCCGACTTGTCGGCGACGACGATGCGCATGAGGCCGACGCCGTTTTGTTGGCCGGTCGATGACCGGTCGGGGGCGACCGCGCCGTCCGTCGTCGGGCTGGCGAGGCCGGGTGCGCTGACGGCAAGCGCCAGCGGTAGGGCGAGCAGGGCCAGGAATCGGCGCGGACGGTTGGATCTTCCAGTACTCCTCATGAGAGTCCTTCCGGCAAGCGATCCAGAAGGCCGCGCAGTCGAGGCGTCGGGGTAGGTCACCCCAGGCTGCCGCAGCTACACACAGCGTCGTCGCCGCCTCACCATCAGTCAAGATCTATGGCGGCCGCGCCCGCCCGGATTTCGACCACCCGGGGCGGTAGCTGCACCCGCCGGCGGCCAGCCCGTGAACGAGGTCGCCGCTGGGCGGGGGCGTTCCGGCGACGAGCCGGGACAGCTTGAAGGTCAGCCAGTGATGGTCAACTCCACCGGCAGGCCCTGCGTCACCTCCAGGACTGCCCGCTCCCCCAGTGGTCGCGACAGCTCGAGGGTGGCGCTGCGCTGCGCTCCGATGGCAGGGCATGCCTCGTCCTTGGCGTGCCGGTACTCGATGACGATCACGACGACCGCCAGGTCCGACTCGACCGCTTCGGCGCTGTAGTCAGCCCCGCACGTCTTGCTGCGGGGGCCGGGCGCGCCGGTGAAGGTGACGGTCAGTTCGCTGCTCGCGGTCGTGGTGGTCGCTGAGTCGATCGTTAGCCCCTCGTGTGGGTGATCGGCGTCCCAGGGTGGTGGGGTCACCCGGACGATGGCCGAGGGATCCACCGCCACCCGTGCCAACCGCACGGCCGTTCCCGCGAGGGTGTACTCCCACGCCGGGGCGGTCGCCGGGCCGCGGGTGGTCGGGACCGTCATCGTGGTCAGGCGAGCCCCCGTGAGCCTGAGCGGCGCGCAGCCGGAACAGTCGCCCGTTCCCGAGGCGCGCAGCTGCGCCAACGCCCCGTCCGCCGAGATCAACGGCACGTCCTGACGGGTGCCGCTGGCCCAGACGATGGTGCCGGCCCGCTCCGTCGCCACGGGCAGCGTCGTGGCGGCCTCGACGCGGCCGGCCGACAGGGTCTCCTTGTAGGACCCGTTCGCCGGCTCCCAGTCGCCGAGTTGGCGGGTCAGCTCTCCCACTGGAACGAAGGGCGCACCTCCCGCAGCGCGAACCGCCTGGTCGTACCGGGTCAGGGCGCCGCCTGCCTGCTGGCGCAGCCCGTCGAGCGGGTCGACGGCTGAGCTGTTCCCGGCGGACCCACAGCCGCCGAGCAGGGCCGTGACGGTGATCCACGGCAGTACCCAGGGCCGATGCATGCTCGCTGTCTCCACTTCCTTGAGACGCCCGCACGCCGGTCCGGGTTGCGCCTCACCGGCGTACCGGCGTCAGCTCGATGGGAACCCGTACGGCCGGTCCTGCGCCGCCCGAGCCGACCGCTACGCCTCCGCGATTCCTGCCGGCTCCGGCGAGGCGTGCCGCCCCTTGGCGGGCCGCTCGTCCCCATGCCCCGGCCACCAGGCCTTGTGCCCGATGAGCGCCGTCAACGCCGGCACGAAGAACATCGACATGACGAACGCCGACAGCACGATCCCGATCGCCACCGCGAACCCCATCTGCTGCAGGAACGAGATCGGCGCCAACATCAACACGCCAAAGGTCCCAGCCAGGATGAGCCCGGCCGCGGCAACGGTAGGCCCGGCATGCTCCACCCCGATGGCCGCCGCCTCGTGCGGCTCGTTCCCCTCCCGGGCCTCCTCCCGCAGCCGCGCGATCATCAGGATGTTGTAGTCCGTCCCGATCGCCACCACGAACAGATACAGGATGATCGGCAGCTGGAAGGTGACCCCGGGGTTGCCCTGCAACCCTTGGAAGACGTACACCGTCGCGCCCAGGGTCGCGGCGAAGTTGAGCAGCACCGCGATCACCAGGTAGATCGGCGCGACGAGGCTGCGCAACAGCAGCGCGAGGATGAGCGCGATCAGCGCCGCCGCCACCGGCAGGATCACCGACAGGTCCCGGTTGTTCGCCGAGTTGATGTCCGCGAAGATCGCCGTGGTCCCGCCGACCAGCGCCTTGGTGCCGGGCGGGGCCGCCTCGTGCAGGGCGGACCGCAGGTCGTCGCGGACGAGCGTGATGGCCTCGTTGGAGACCGGGTTCTCGTTCAGCAGCAGGTTGACCCGCGCCACGCTCGGGTCGCTGCTGCGCTCCGGCGGCTGCGCCTGGCCCACTCCCGGGGCCTTCGCGGCGGCCGCCGCGAAGTCGGTGACCTGCTGTTCGGTCAGCGGCGTCCCGTTGCCGGTGGTCAGGTAGACCTCGGTGGGCGCGAGGGCGCCGGCGGCGAACCCGCGCTGCAGGTCCTTGGCGGCCTTGGCCGACTCGGTGTCCTGCGGGAAGCCGGCGCTGAAGTCGTAGTCGGCCTTGTAGCCGAGCACCCCGGCGGCGAGCGCGACCAGCAGGGCGCCGGAGGCCGCCGCGACGAGCGCCGGTCGGCGGCCGACCGTGGTGCCGAGGCGCCGCGACAGGGTGGCCTTGGGGGTACGTTGCCACGCCTTGGACGGCCAGAAGACGTACCGGCCGAGCAGGGAGACGACCGCCGGGATGAGGGTGAGCGAGGTGATGAGCATGACGGCGACGGCGATGGCGAGCGCCGGGCCGAGCGAGCCGAAGAAGCCGAGCGAGGCGAGGAGCAGCACGAGGAACGCGACGATGACGGCTCCCGCGGCCGAGGTGATGACCTCGCCGACCCGCTGAACGGAGACGATCATCGCGGTGCGCTTGTCGTCACCGGCGCGCAGCCGTTCCCGGTAGCGGAAGAGCAGGAACAGGATGTAGTCGGTGCCGATGCCGAACAGCACGATCAGCAGGATCGTCTGCAGGTCCTGGCTGACGTTCAGGTCGAACGCCTTGCCCGCCGCGGCGACGAGCCCGGTGGTGATGGTCAGCACGGCGCTGACGACCACGACGGGCAGCAGCGCCGCGATGGGGCTGCGGAAGATGATCAAGATCAGTCCGATGATCAGGATGATCGTCGCGACGCCGACCACGGCGAAGGCGCTGTTGAAGGTGTCCTCGTTGTCGACGAAGCTCGCCACGTCGCCGGCCACGCCGGCGGTCAGCCCGCTGCCGGCCAGCTCGGGGCCGAGGGCACCCCGCAGGTCGCGTACGGCGTCGAGCAGCGCCGGGTCGTCGGGGGTGGTGGCGTCGAGCCCGACGGTGACCACCTGCACCGACTTGTCCGGCGCCACGGCCGGCGGGCCGGTCAGGTAGCCGGAGGTCTTCGGGATGTTGCGGGCCTTGAGCGACTGGGCGACCTGACCCACCTTCGCCTCGTCGGCGGGGGTGAGTTTCTGCCCGTCGGTGCGCTTGACCACGATGGTCGCCGTGGCGGTGGCCTGCTGCGGGAACGCCTTCTGCCCGAGCTCGGTGGCCTGCACCGATTCGTAGGAGTGGGGCAGGAAGCTCTCCTGGTCGGCGGAGGTGATGTCGCTCAGCGACGGCGTGGTGGCGATGATGGCGACGGCCGCGAGCACCCAGCCGGCGATGACCCACCACGCCTTGCCTACGACGAATCTGCCCAGCCGCTCGAACATGGTTTCCCCCGGATGTGTTCGGCTCACCTGTTGTCGGGAGCCCAGAGCACCAGTGGGCCCGCCCGTCACGATGGCGGCAGCCTTCGCTACCCGCGGTGCATCGTACCGTCGGGGTGCAATCCCTTTCGGACGCCGCACCGCCGCGGCGGGCCCTTATCGAGGGGCACGCCGTGCGGTCAGGGGCGGCGTGGCCAGCAGCGCGACGAGGTGTTCCTGCATACGTTCCAGGGGACCGTCGGCGCTGTGCAGTCCCTGGTGAAGGTCGCGGAGCACCTCGTCGGACCCGTTGGTGAAGGCCAGGATCTCGGCGAGGGAGAGCTGGTGGTTGAAGATCTCCGCCTCGTTCCGCCAGTCATGGAGCATGCTGGACAGCCCCTCGTCGCGCCCGGGGGACAGCACGGCCGACGACAGCGCGGCGTTCACCGCCGACAGGTTCATCCGGGGGTAGACCTGCCGGCGGGCCGGCTGCGCGGCTCCCACCGCGAAGGGCGGGGAGGCCAGCACCTTCTGGTTGTCCCGCAACTCCTCGGCGACGGCCTGGAGGGCCTCCGCGCGCCGCTCCCGGCCCGCCGCCCACCGTTCGGCGACGATGCCGGTGATGCCGCCGAGCAGGCCGAGGATCTGGACCGCCGGCTCGAAGCGCGACGTGCCGGCCGACCGGCTCCACCAGACGGCGCTGACGACGAAGGCCACCGCCAGGCTGCCGGCGGTGACCAGCATGATCCAGGTGCGGGGCGCCGTCAGCCACGACGGCACGGACGTCGGGCGCGGTCGTCCGCCCGTCATGTGCCGGGGCGGCGGAACACGTCCCGGGCGGCCGTGTCGTGGCCGTTGCCGCCGTCGCTGCTCGACAGGAGCATGAGGTCCATGCCGAACCGGCGGGCCCGCTCGTAGGCCTGGAACTGCGTGAACGCCTCGCTCTCCACGAACAGGCCGGCCTTGGCCAGCGCGGCCGCGAGGGCCTTGAGCTGGTATTTCCGGGTGATGAGGAGGCGGATGGTGTCGCCGCTCGGGAAGCTGACCTCGCTGCGGTTCGGGAGCACGATCTTGAGTTCCTCGGCGGACCGGTTGCAGTAGATCACCTTGATGACCAGGGACCGCCCCTCCTCGACGACCCCCTCGAAGCGGACGTAGTTCATGTTCACCGAGAGGTCGGTGTTCTGGCGCAGGGCGCTGATGACGAACTCGCGGAACACCCAGCTGGTCTCGTACTCGCGGGCGGCCTGCTGCGCCATCCGCTCGTCGAGGTGCGACGCGGTGGCAACCTCCACGAGCAGCCGGTCCTGCGGGCGCAGGAGTTGCCGGCTCAGCCGCTCGACCAGCTCGACGTCCTCGTCGAAGTTGGCCATCGTGTTGCCGAGCAGGGAGAACAGCACCGGCTCGTCCCCGATGAGCCGGTCCCGCAGTTCGTTCAGCTCGGTCACGTTCTCCTCGACCGAGAAGTCGAGTTGCACCGGCAGCAGTTGATTGCGGAACTGCCGGAAGAAGGGCAGGGCCTTTATCGGCTTCAAGCCCAGGCGCAGCATCTCCGCGCTCATGTCCACGGGCACGTAGTACATCTCCGGGTTCGCCCGCTGGAGGTCGGCCAGCACCACGGCGTCCTTCTCCCCCGTGCCGGGGCCGAGGCTGACGTAGTGGTAGGGACGGCCGTTGTGCCGGGAGTGCAGGCTCCGCCAGCGCCGGCTGAAGGTCTCGATCCCGTCCCTCATGACCGGATAGTTGGGGTCCGTGCAGGCCCGCTGCCAGTTGACCGCCGGTTCGATTCCCCAGTACGAGTAGCCGGACACGATCCTCTTCTCGTCACCGGTGGACGAGAAGGGGCGCTGCAACTCGGCGGCCAGCTCGTTGAGCTTGCGGGACTGGTCCTCACCGACCAGGCACAGCGACCAGGAGAACTCGGTTTCCGAAATGACCTTCTCGAGTCTGCGCAGAAGCTTCAACTGTTCCCTGGCCGGCTGATCCATGTTGTGCCATCCCCGAGCGAGGTCGGTCCCCATGCTCCGCCCGCCAACCTTAACAGCGTCAAAGTCTCCTCTGTGGACCCGTGATCAGGGCCTCGACAAGGTCGCGGATTCCACGACGGCCGGGCGCGGGAGCGCCTAGCCTGGCGGAGAGGCGCAAAGGGGGGAAATCGTGGCGAACGTGGTCTGGGACGCCCTGGACGGGGTCCGCGAGGTCGAGATCACCGTGACCGGCCGGAGGACCGGCCGGCAGATCACCCACCCGGTGTGGTTCGTGCTGGACGAGGACAGCGTGTTCCTCGTCCCGGTGACCGGCTCGGACAGCCAGTGGTACAAGAACGTCCGGCAGACCCCGATGATCGAGGTGTCGGCGAACGGGACGGCACTGAGTTCGAGTGCCACCCCGATCACCGAGGCCGACCGGGTGAACCACGTGGTGGAGCTGTTCAAGGCCAAGTACGGCGCGGACACGGTGGAGAGCTACTACCCCAAACACGACGTGGCGGTCCAGGTCCCGCTCGGATAGCGGAGCTAGTCGTTGCGCGCCGTCTCCGGGCCGGTGATCCGGCGCAGCAGCGGCAGCGTCGAGGCGACGATCGCCAGCGACGCCGCCAGCCCGCCGGCGACCATCAGGTAGAACGACCCGTCCGGCGCCAGCAGCGTGTAGCCGAGCTGCGCCCGCAGGAACAGGTGCGCCGCCAGGAACCCCATCCCGATCGCCACCACGGCGACGAGCAGCAGCGGCACGACGGTTTCCAGCGCCACCACCCCCCGCAGCGTGCGCAGCTGCACCCCGGTCAGGCGCAGCATGCTGAACGGCCGCTTCCGGTCGCTCAGCCCGCCGGCCACGCTGACCGCCAGGCTGCACCCCGCGATCGGCAGGCTGGCCAGCATGATCACGTTGGCCAGCTGCTGGAACTGCACCATGAGCCGGGCGGAGTTCGACTCCCACTCGGCGACGCTGGACGGGAAGCGCACCGTCGGGAACGCGTTGATCAGCATGGTGCGGGCCTGCTCGAACGCGGCGCGGCTGGTGGTGTTGACGACCACCGACCGGATCGGTTGCCGGTCGACCTGCGCCGGATCCATGTCGGCAGCCGCCCAGACGTAGCTGTCGTTGGTCAGGTCCCACGCGCGCTCCCCGATGAGGTCGTCGGCCACGGCCGCGACCCGCGCGCCGGTGGGGCAGCTGCCGAACACCGCCAGCCGGTCCAGCTCGGCGCAGGTGATGACGCCCGGCCACCACCATCGATAGGCGGGTGATTCCGTCCCGTTCACCTCCATCGGCGGTGGCTCGGTGACGGGATTGGCGCGGACCAGGGTCACGCTGCGTACCCCGGGGATCGTCGCGAGCCCGGCCGGGATCCGGTCCGCGCTCGGCGCGGGGCCGTCCTCTGGCTGGAACCACATGGACAGGGACGTGGCGGCCACCGAGTCGGTGCGCGGCTCGCCCCGGTTGGCCACGTAGGTGGTGATGATGCCGGTGGCCACGCTGGTCACGAACAGCGCCACGATCAGGCCGCTGACGGACCGGAAGCCGGCCCGGGGGTTGTCGGCGAGGCGCCGCCCGGCGATGAGCGCCGCCGGCCGGCTCGCCCGCCCGGCCAGCAGCCGCGCGCCGGCCATGGTCAGCCAGGGACCGGCCAGCACCAGCCCGATCAGGATCAGAAGGAACCCCGAGAGGTACGCCGTGAGCTGCCCGTTGGTCGTGGGCGGGCGCCGACCGACGAAGTACGCCAGCTCGACGAGCCCGGCGACCAGCGGGATCAGCCGCCAGGCGCGCGGCGGTTTCGGGGTGACCCGGCGCGCGACGCCCAGCGGGGAGATCTGCACCCGGCGCAGCGCCAGCCAGGAGGCCACGACGGCGCCGAGCGGGATGCCGAGCGCGACCGCCAGCACGTCGACGGCGGTGAGCGACAGGTCGCTGGTGAAGAACGCCTCGCCGGTGAACGGGATCGCGGCGATGCCGGGCCGGGCCGCGAGGAACAGGGCGAACCCGGCGAGCGTGCCGGCCACGGCGGCGAGGGTCGACTCCACGGCCGAGATGAGGGAGATCTGCCGCGGGGTGGCGCCGATGAGCCGCATGGCGGCGAAGCGCTGTTCCCGCCGGGTGGCGGCCAGCCGAGTCGCGGTGCCGATGAAGATGAGCACCGGGAAGAGCAGCGCGGCGGCGACGATGGACAGCACGAGTGCCATGCCGTCGTGGTTGATGCCGACGTAACAGCCTCGGGAGCAGCTGTCCGGCGAGGTGGTCATGATCTGGGTGACCTTGCGCGCGCCCAGCGGTTCGAGGTCGGCCGGGGTACGGCCGATGACGATCAGCAGCGAGTCGGGCGAGGGCAGCGCCTCCCGGCCGATGGTGCCGACGTCCCGGCCGGGGAATCGGTCACCGAGTTCCGCGGCCGGGGTGGCGCGCAGCAGCTCGCCGAGGGCGGGTGAGACGTAGAACTGGCCCGGCGAGGGCAGCTTCGGGATGCCCGGCGGGACGGGGGCGTCCGGCCCGGTCGCCGCGACCTCGACCCGGCCGATGGAGCGGCCGTGGAAGTAGTCCTCCCGGATGAGCCACCACATCGGCTCCGCGGACGGGTCGGCCGACGCCGGGGCGACGGCGGTGTTGAGCCAGGCGTACCGCTGGTTCTGCGCGTCGACCGCGTTCATGCCGGCCAGCGTGGTCAGGAGCATGCCGACGCCGAGCGCCACGGCGGCGGCGATGACGACGAGCCGGGTGGCGGCCTCCCGCCCACCGGCCAGGGACAGCCGGACCGCGAACCGGATCATGCCGACACCAGCGCCTTCACCCTGCCGTCGCGCACGATGACCTGCCGGTCGGCGTACGCGGCCACGCGGGCGTCGTGGGTGACGAGGACGACGGTCGTGCCCTCGTCGCGGGCCGAGGAGACCAGCAGGTCCATGACCTGCTCGCCGGTCAGCGAGTCGAGCGCGCCGGTCGGCTCGTCGGCGAACAGCGCGCCGGGCCGGGCGACGAGGCCACGGGCCAGCGCGACCCGTTGCGCCTGCCCGCCGGACAGCTCCCCGGAGCGGCGCCGCTCCAGGCCGGCCAGGTCGAGCCGCTCGAACCAGGGCCGCGCCTCCTTCAGCGCGGCGGCCCGCTTGACGCCGTTGAGCAGCAGCGGCAGCGCGACGTTCTCCTCGGCGGTCAGCTCGGGCACGAGCTGACCGGACTGGAACACGAAGCCGAACCGGTCCCGGCGCAGCACGCTGCGCTGGTTCTCGCCGAGGGTGTCGATCCGGCGGCCGTCGAAGTGGATCTCGCCGGCGTCCGGCACCAGGATCCCGGCCAGGCAGTGCAGCAGGGTGGACTTCCCGGAGCCGCTCGGGCCCATGATCGCGACGATCTCGCCCGGTGCCACCACGACGCTCGCGCCGCGCAGCGCCGGGGTCTCGCCGAAGGACAGCACCACGTCGCGCGCCTCGACCGCCGTCATCCCCGCACCTCCTTCGCGAGCGCGTCCAGCCGGGCGGCCGTGGTGTCGATCCAGTGCAGGTCGGCCTCCAGGTGGAACAGGCCGTGGTCGGCCAGCATGGCGTCGACAAGCGAGCCGGAGCGCTTGATGTCGGTCAGTTCCTTCATCCGGCCCAGGTGGGCGGCGCGCTGGCGGTCGAGGTACTCCTCGGCGGGGCGCCCGAGCATGAGCGCCAGCACGACCTTGGTGAACAGGACCGTCTGCAGGTTGGGCTCGGCCGGGACGGGTTCGGTGAGCCACGACTCGACCTCGGTGGCGCCGCGGTCGGTGATGACGTAGCGCTTGCGCTCCGGGCCGACGCCCGGCTCGACCTCGCCGATCACGATCTTGCCGTCGCGGGCGAGCCGGCTCAGGGTCGCGTAGACCTGCCCGAACGGCAGTGGCTTGCCTCGGCTGAAGAAGGCGTCGTAGTCGCGCTTGAGGTCGTAGCCGTGGCTGGGCTCGCGTTCGAGCAGGCCGAGGAGGGTCATGGGAACGCTCATGACGTCACCATACCCTGAGCGTATACCTCGCGTATATACCTTCAGCGTGCAGTCAGTTCGAAGTGCACGGTGCGGCCGGTCCTCGCCCGCCCGAGCCGGTGCGTCAGCGGCACGAGCACCCCGTGCAGCAGCGGGTGCTTCCCGACCAGCGCCCGGCTCGCCGCCCGGTACTCGGCCCCGTCCAGCCGCCGCGCCACCGCCTCGACCGCCTGCCCGGTCGGCTTGCCGAGCGCCGTCGACGGCGCCACTGTCACCCGCGGGTTGTTGCGGATCCGCCGGGTCTTCCACGCCTTCTCGAAGCTGCGCACGTACGCCCGCTCCCCCGCGACCGCGACGCTCACGGCCGTCGGCACGGCGGTGCCGTCCCGCTTGAACGTCGTCAGCACCACGGTCTTCTGCCGCACCAGCGGCGCCCAGCCGGGCGCCGGCGCGGGATCGACGTACCCGACCACCCAGCCGAGCTGCCGCAGCCGGGCGACCAGCGCGGCCACGGCGAGGAGGGCCGACAGCAGGACCAGCCAGGTCTGGGCCGCGCTGCCGCCCAGGTCGGCGTCGACCACGTGCGACAGGGTGTGCGCCGCCGCGCCGACCACGTAGCCGGCCAGCGCGACCGCCAGGGCGTCGGCCCAGATGAGCGCCAGCAGCAGGGTCGCCCCGATGCCGAGCTGGAACGCCCCGACGTCGTGCACGAAGTGCTCGTGCGGCGGGAAGTTCACCGCCGAGCTGAACGAGTCGGCCCGGGTCAGCGCCCAGACCCCGACGACCAGTGACGCCGCGCCGAGCAGGGCGGCCGTTCCGCGTACCAGTGCTCTCATGTCCGTGGGACGGCCCGGCGCCCGGCGGTGTGACCGCCGGGCGCCGGGAGATCGGCCTCAGCCCTCGTGCGGTCCCTCACTCACCCGCCGGACGTCCACCTCGACGTCGATGCCGCTCTCGGTGAAGACGTCGACGAACCGCTTGGCCCACTCGACGGCCTCCTCCTTCGACCGGACCTCGATCAGCCCGAACCCGGCGATCAGTTCCTTGGTCTCGGTGAACGGCCCGTCGGTGACGGTCTTCTTGCCCTTAGTGGCGGTGATCCGCGCCGACTCTTCGCTGCTCTTGCACAGCCCCTCGGCAGCCACCAGGATCCCGGCCTTGACGACCTCCTCCATGTAGGCCCCCATCCGCTTCATGAACTCCGGCGACGGCTCGAAGTTCCCGGGAACGGCCTCGTCCAGCTTGTGCATCATCATGTAACGCATCTCAGTGCTTCCTCTCGGTGATCGTGTGCAGGGAAACCGCGGTGAGCCAACCGAAGACCAGGGCCGAGCCGAGGACCATCCGGACACTGACGCTGTCCTGGTCCGGCCAGGCCATGACGACGACGGTCGCCGCGGCGACGAGGATCGACGACAGCGCGCCCACCCGCCCGAAGCGGCGGGCGAACACGAGGCAGGCGACGGTGAGCGAGCCGAAGGAGAGCATCGCCCCGACCCCGTGGCCGTAGGAGTGCCAGCTCATCGACTCCGGGTTGCCCTCCGGTGCGCCGGCCGGCCAGCCCATGCTCGGGTCGGCGCGGAGCACCCCGGCGACGACGAGGCCGACGCCGAGCACCGCGACCAGCGCCGGCCCCCACGTCCCGGCCGGCCCACCGCGCAGGGCCCGGCGGAAGCCGGCGGCCCCGGCGAGGGCCAGCAGGCCGGAGACGACGAAATTGGCGATCTGGATCCAGCCGTGCTCACCGAGGGCGAGCAGGCTGAGCGGTTGCCGGCTCAGGTCGAAGCCGTCGCGGGTGAACGCCTGGGCGAGGCCCAGGCCGAGGAACAGCGGCCCGGCGGCGGCGCCCGCCGCGAGCAGGGTGCGGGTCGAGACCCCTCGTGCGGTGCCGGCCCGGGTGAGTGTCGTGCTGGTCATCTCGATCTCCTCGTCATCGGTTCTCGCTGACGCGTCGAACGGGGCGACCGGGATCCGACATGACTTCTCAAGATTTTTTACCAGCCGCAGGCGGCGGCGCGGTCGAGCAGCAACGCGCGCTCGCGGGCGTTGCCGGTCAGCGCTGCCGCCCGCTCGAACTCCGCCCGGGCCTCGGGCAGCCGGCCGAGCTTGAACAGCAGGTCACCGATCACGCTCGGCAGCAGGTGGTAGCCGGCCAGCGCCGGCTCGGACTCCAGCTCCCGGGCCAGTTCCAGGCCGGCGGCGGGCCCGTCGGCCTGGGCGACGGCGACGGCCCGGTTCAGCTCCACCACGGGCGAGGGCACGAGCCGGGCCAGCTCCGCGTAGAGGGTCGCGATCCGCGCCCAGTCGGTCTCCTCGGGGGTACGCGCCCGCGCGTGGCAGGCGGCGATCTCGGCCTGGAGGGTGTACGGGCCGGGATGGTCGGTGCGGGCCCGGTCGAGGGCGGCGAGGCCGCGCCGGATGAGCCACTGGTCCCAGCGGCCGCGGTCCTGGTCGTTGAGGAGGATCGGCGTGCCGTCGGGGGCGGTGCGGGCGCGGGTGCGGGACGCCTGGATCTCCAGCAGCGCGGCGAGGCCGTGCACCTCGGGTTCGTCGGGCATGAGCCCCTGGAGCAGCCGGACCAGGCGCAGCGCCTCCTGGGCGAGGGTGGGGCGCATCCAGTCGTCGCCGGCGGTGGCCGAGTAGCCCTCGTTGAAGATGAGGTAGACGACCTCCAGGACCGAGTCGAGGCGTTCGGCGCGCTCGGCCGGGCCGGGCACCTCGAAGGGGATCCGGGCGGCGGCGAGGGTCTGCTTGGCCCGGGTGATGCGCTGGCCGACGGTGGGTTCGGTGGTGAGGAAGGCGCGGGCGATCTCGCCGGTGGTGAGGCCGCCGACCAGCCGCAGGGTGAGCGCGGCGCGGGCGATGGGCGACAGGACCGGGTGGCAGGCCACGAAGATCAGCCGCAGCAGGTCGTCCTCGATGTGCTCGTCGAGGGCGGCGTCGAAGTCGGGGGTGACCTGCTCGTCGAGGTCGCGGCCGAGTTCGGCGAGCGTACGCTGCTGGGTCTGCCGGCGGCGCAGCGTGTCGACGGCCCGGCGCTTGCCGACGGTGGTCAGCCACGCTCCCGGGTTGGCCGGGACGCCGTCGCGCGGCCACTGTTCGAGGGCGGCGACGAGGGCGTCCTGGGCGAGTTCCTCGGCCAGGCCGACGTCGCGGACCAGGGCCGCGATGCCGGCGACGACCCGGGCTGCCTCCATGCGCCACACCGCCTCGACGGTGCGCCGCGCGTCGGACTTCCCCACGCGCACTTGACTTCCTCCCCGTGCCTCAAGGGCGGGGGATTCCCGTGGCTGAGGCGTGTTCACGCCGCGAGCCGTTCGGGTGGTTGGCGTTTCACAGACAGCCCTGCGGCTAGGTCTCCACGCCCTGTTACCGCCAGCCCGGCGGCGAGGATGTTCTTGGCCGCGTTCACGTCGGCGCGGTCCTGATGCCCGCAGGCGACGCACCGGAAGACCGCTTGGCTCTTGCGGGACTCCGAGGCGACATGCTTGCAGGCGTTGCAGGTCTGCGACGTGTACGCGGGGTTGACCTTCTCGATCTTTGCCCCGTGGTAGCGGGCGGCGTGTTCGAGCTTGAGCAGGAATCCGCCCCACCCTTTGGCGAGGATGGCCCGGTTCAGGCCAGCCTTCTGGCGGATGTTACGGCCGGGCTGCTCAACGGTGCCCTTCGCGCTGGCCGTCATGTTCTTGATCCGCAGGTCCTCGACAGCGACCATGCCGTGCTCGCGGACCAGGCGCACGGCGGTCTGCGCGGCGAAGTCAGCTCTGCGGGCCCGGATACGGGCATTCAGCCGGCCGAGTTGCGCGCGGGTAGCGTCGCGACGTTTCGATCCGCGGTTGCGGCCATGGACCCGCAGCGACCGGGACATGCGCTGCTGCAACCGCTTGAGCCGGGCCGCCTCGCCCGCGGTGACGAACTCCCGCTCGTCCAGCCCCCCGTCAGAGGTGGCCACAGCCACGGTGACACCCCGGTCCACACCGACCGGCGGCTTACCGTTCGGGGCAACCTCGCTCCCGCCGTCCTCGACGCAGAACGAGATGTACCATCGTCCGCCGTCACGCAAGACCGTGGCGTTGCAGATGGCGCCACCCAACGGCCTGGTCCACCGAAACCTGACCGGCCCGAACTTCGGCAGGCGCACCTCACCCCACCTGCGGTTCAGCCGCTGCATGGCGATGTGTTTGGGGTCGGGAAACCGGAACGACGGGGCCGTGCGGGCCTTGGACCGCCAGCGCACCTTCCACGTGCCATGCGTCTTGCACGCCCGGTCCAGGTCCCGCAGGGTTTGCTGCAACGTGTGCGACGGCGCGTCGGCCAGCCACGCGCAGTCCGGGTCTTTCTTCGCCTTGGCCATCTGCCCGGCCTGCTCGTTGTAGCCGATGAACGCGCCGCGGCGGCGGTACTCACGGCGCTGCTCCAACGCCGTGTTCCACACCGCCCGACACATTGCGCCGACCTGTTCGGCGTAGGCGGCCTGCTCGTCGGTGAAGGCGAGCAGATAGCGGCGGCCGGTCAGCATTCAGCGGCCCTTCTGCTGCTCAACGTACCGCTGTACCGCGGCCAGTGGGGCACCGCCGGTGGTCGCCACGAAGTACGAGTTCGTCCACAAGGTCGGCAGCCGGGAACGTAGCGACGGGAAATCCTCACGCAGCACCCGAGACGTCCGTGCCTTGATCGCCTTGACGAGCTTGTGGACGCCGAACCGCGGGTCCACCTCGACCAGCAAGTGCACCTGATCAGGCATGACTTCCAGCGCCACCAACCACGCCCCTTTCTCCTCCACCACCTCACCGATGAGCTGCTTCAACCGCTCCTCGATCCGGCCGCCGAGCACCCGGCGTCGGTACTTCGGGCACCACACGACGTGGAAAGCGCACTGGAACACGACGTTGCTGTTCGACCGCAGGGCAACAGACACCTGTGCAATATACAGCCTCGTGCTATCTACTGCCCGTCCAAAAATGACACGCTAACCCCACGGCTAAAGCCGGGGATCTTCGCGCTACGCACTTCGATCCCAGCAGCCCGGTCCCACGTTCACCAGCAACTGTGCGGGCAGGCACGATGGCGGGATGGACGAGGACGAGTGGTACAGCCGCCACGGTCTCCGCCCGGCCGACCTCGGCCCGGTGCGCGCCCTGCTCCACGAACAGACCGCGCTGGGAGTGCACAACGACAGCGCGCTCATTCACCTCTGCTGCGTGCAGTTGTTCCTGCGCGGTGACCTGGCCGACGTGCTGCCGATCTGGCGGGCGAAGCACTCCAGCTTCGACGCCGCCTGCTCGGTGGAATGGCAGCTGCTGTGCGGCGCGGGCCGGGAGCGGACCCTCGACCACCTGCGGTCGCTCGGCACGCCGGAGGCCGAGGAGGTGGTGGCGTACCTGTCGTACACCAACCCGGCGGACGTGGCGGCGTTCGACGTCGAGGAGCAGTCCCGCTGGCACGCGCAGTACTACGAGTCGGAGGAAGTGTCGTAGGCGGCTCCTAACCTGGCGCGGTCATAGCCGATTGCAGGGAGGCGTTGTGCTCGACCACTTCTCCGTCATGGTGCGCGACCTGCCGGCCAGCGCCGCCTTCTACGACGCGGTGCTCGCCCCGCTGGGCGGCCGGCGGATCATGGAGCCGGGCCCGATCGGCTACGGCGTCGACAGTCCCGACTTCTGGCTGGTGCCCGCGCCCGCCGACAGCGGCGCGCCGCTGGAGGCCCACATCGCCTTCACGGCCCCCGACCGGGCCGCCGTGCAGGCGTTCCACGACGCCGCGGTGGCGGCCGGCGCCGAGGTGCTGCACGCGCCGAGGGTGTGGCCGGAATACCACCCGACCTACTTCGGGGCGTTCGTCCGTGACCCGGACGGCAACAACGTCGAGGCGGTCTGCCACCGGCCCGAGTGAGCCGTCCGCTCGTTGAACCCGGGGGCCCACGCGGGCCGGAGGGGCCTCCGGCATTCCTCGCCCGGCCGCCGGACGGGGCACGATGGGGGCGTGGACGTCGAGCCGGTCGACTGCGCGCCCGTGCGGGCGTTCCCGCGTGCCTGGCTGCGGCAGCGCTGGCGGGATCTCACGTTCCTGCACTGGGCGGTCGCGCCGGAGGTGGTCGCGCCGCTGCTGCCGGCCGGCACCCGGCCGGACACCATCGACGGGCTCAGCTATGTCGGGCTGATCGGGTTCCGGATGGTCGGGCTCGGTTTCGGCCGGGGACCGGGCGTGCCGTACTTCGGCACGTTCTGGGAGACCAACGTCCGGCTGTACTCGGTCGACGGCACCGGGCGGCGGGCCGTGGTGTTCCGCTCGCTCGACGCGTCCCGGCTGGTGCCGGTGCTGGTCGCGCAGGTGAGCCTGCGGCTGCCCTACAAGTGGTCGGCCATGCGGCTGGAGCGGGACGGGGACCGCCTCACCTACCGCTGCCGCCGGCGCTGGCCCGGCCCCGCCGGGGCGTCGAGCCGGATGGAGGTCCGGGTCGGTGATCCGATCGCCGACCCGACGCCGCTGGAGCACTTCCTCACGGCCCGCTGGGGCCTGCACACCCGGGCGTACGGGCGCACCCTGCACCTGCCGAACTGGCATCCCCAGTGGCCGTTGCACCGGGCCGAACTGCTGCACCTGGACGACGAGCTGGTCACCGCCGCCGGGTTGCCGCCGCCGGTCGGGCCACCGGTGAGCGTGCTCCACTCCCCCGGCATCCCCGTCGTGTTCGGCGGGCCGGCGCCACTGGGTTGAGTGTCAGCGCAGCGGGTCGTGGGTGCCGCGCGGGACGCCGGGCCGGCAGCGGCGCACCCGGTCGGCGGCCAGCCGTCCGCCCACCGCGAGGCCGTACCGCTCCACCGCCGCCAGTCCGTAGGCGCTGCACGTGGGGGTGTAGCGGCACTGGGCGGGCCAGCGGTGCGACAGCCAGCGCCGGTAGCCGAGAATGGCGGCGCGGCCGGCGCGGTCCACGGCCGGACGGCGCACCACGCCGGCGGCGACCGAGCCGAGGGTCAGCAGCAGCGAGAAGAGGCCGAGGTCGCAGCAGCCGGGGCCGTCACAGTCGGGCAGGTCGCAGTTGCACCAGTCCCGGTCCTTCTTCCTGTGGCGTCGCTTCCGCATGATCACGGAGCCATGGTGCGGCATCCGCGCCAGCGACCCGAGGCGCGCCGGAGGTCAGGCGGCGTGGGCGATCGGCGAGAACCGGACGTCGAGCCGCATGTCCAGCGCCCGGGCGAGTCGTTCAAGGACGACGAGCGTGGGTACGGTGCCGCCGGCCTCGAAGCGGGCCACGGCCGACTGCGTCATGCCGGCCGTGCGTGCGAGCTGGGTCTGGCTCCAGCCGGCGCGTTCCCGCAGGTCCCGAACGGTCTGCCCGAGTTCGAACGCCAGCCGGGCGGCCGCGTACGCCTCCTCCGCCCCCGGCTCGGCCATCCGCCGTCGGCGCAGGTCGGTCCAGTCCACTCGATCCGTCATCACTCCGCCCCCTCGACCACGGTGTGCCGCTCCGCCACGCACCGCTCCAGAGCCCGGCGCGCCCGCTCGACCTCCCTGTCCTCGCGCATTCGCGTCTTGCGGAAGACCGTCAGCAGGATGATCCTCCGCTCGGAGGCCATCCAGTACGTGATCCGAATCGCCCCACGTTCCAGATAGAAGCGCAGTTCCCGGAGCTTGCCGTCGAGTTGCCGCGTGTGCGGCTCACTCAGCAGCGGGCCCCGATCGGCGAGAAGATCGATGTAGAAGGCGGCTCGTGCGAACTCTGCGGTCGGCAACTCCTCCAACCAGCTACGGACTTCTGGTTCCAGCTCCACGCTACCCAGGCCATAGCGTTGATGCTATGGGCTCGGCTGTCTCCGCCTGGACCAGCGACGTCGCGTGTCGCGCCGGAGCGAACTGTGGATCCAGCTGTGTCAGGCGGTTGCGGCGGCCCGGGCCAGGCAGGCCGGCACGTCGCCGCGGTGGTAGGGGTGCTCGCTCGGTTCGATGCCGGCCAGGAACATCGCGTACACGGCGGCCAGCCGCAGCTCGGCGACCGGGCGGAGCAGCTCGACGGCGCGCTGCGGGTCGCTGCCCGGCACGTCGGCCCGCCAGCGCGCCGCCCAGGCGTCGCGCAGCCGGCCCGCGACGGGCGGGTCGAGCGCCTCGGTGAGGCGCAGGATGTCGAAGGCGGGGTGGCCGACGAACGCGTCGCCCCAGTCGATGACGGTCCGCCGGGTGTCGTCGCCGCGCACGTTGCCGGGATGCAGGTCGCCGTGGACGAGGGTGTCGGGCAGGCCGCAGTCGCGGACCCGGTCGAGCCGGTCGTCGAGGCCCGCGAGCAGGTCGGCGGCCACGGTCGGGTCGTGCGGGGCCAGCCGGTCGCGGATCCAGCCGGCCAGCGCCGGCCCGCGCCGATCGGGTACGCCGGCGGCGACCAGCGCGGCGGCCTCGCCGGCGGCGCGGAGCTGGACGCTGTGGTGGTCGGCGGCGACGGCGGCCCGCTCGGCCTCGCCGGCGCCGTAGCGGTCCTCGCCGGGCACGTGGTCGAGCAGCATCCGACCGGTGTCGTCGGCGGCGAGCAGGGTGGGGGCGGTCGTGGGCGCGGCGGTGGCCAGCCAGCGCAGCACGGCCGCCTCGTGCCGGAAGAACTGGGGCACCTGCTTGAGCCAGGCGCTGCCGGCCGGGCCGTCGAGCCGCCAGATCGCCGACAGGTTCCAGGTGCGCTGCTGCGCCACGGCGGCCACCGGCCGGCCGAGCCGGCGCAGCTCCCCGGTGGCCCAGGCGACGCTGCGGGCCGGGCCTGCGGGCTCGGCGTACGGGGCGCGCAGCGGGTGCGGCGCCAGGTCCACCGGCACCGGGGTCAGGGAGACGGCGGGCGGCTCGGTGACCTGGCCCAGGTAGGTGACGTGGCCGCCGGGCGGTTCGGGGCGGTCGCCGGTGAGCAGCCGCAGCACGGCCACGTCGACGCCGTACCGGCGGCGGGCCCCGTCGACGATCGAGCCGACCTGCTGCCACCACGGTTCCGGGACGTCGTACGGGGGCAGGGCGCCGAGCGGCCGGCCGTCGGCGTCGAGCAGGACCAGGGTCACGGTGCGGGACACGGGCCGGACGGTAGCGGGGCACCCCTGCGGGGCGCGAACGGTTAATCCGGGGACCGGTGGGGGTCCAGCCCCGATGTCCCCGGCCGGCCCCGGGACGAGGCTGAGGCCATGACCCTCACCGATTCCCGGACGCGTCCCGCGTACCCCTGGTTGCGGCCCGTGGGCGTGACCGCGTCGCTGCTGCTCCTCTCCTACGGCCTGCTCCGCCTCATCGACCGCCTGGACGGGCACAGCGACAAGGGCGCGTGGGCGTGGAACACCGGGCACACCCTGTTCCTGTTCGGCATCCTCGGGTTCGCCGTGCTGGCCGTCGGTCTGCACGGCGTGCTGCGTACCCGCTCGACCCGGCTCCGGGCGGTGGACGACGTCGCGGCGCTGGCCGGCCTGGTCGGCGCGGCGGCGTTCGTCTGGGTGATCCTGGGCGACCTGTTCCCGCGCTTCGCCGACGCCGTGGAGACGCCGGACCTGGTGCTGCTCGGCGGGCCCGCGCTGTTCGAGGTGGGCCTGCTGGTGCTGCTGTACCGGGCCGCCGCGGCGCGGCTGCTGCCGGTGTGGGCGCCGATGCTGGTGCTTGTCGGGTTCGTGGCGATCGCCGTGAACCTGGACCTGCTGCCGGTGGGCGCGGCCCTGGTCCTGGCCGGCCTGCTGCCGCTGCGTGCGGCGCCCCGGTCGCCGCGCCTCGCCGGCTAGGGGCGCGGGTCGGCCCGGGCGGTCAGGTCCAGAAGGTCCGGTGGTAGCCCTGGTTGTCGGCGCACGAGTCGCGCCGGCCGCCGGTGAGGCTGACCGTGCCGTCGCGGCACTGCACCAGCCAGCCGCGGCCGGACCAGAAGCCGGGCACGCAGTCGAACCAGTCGCAGACGCCCCGGGCCGGTTTGCGGATCCGGGAGCCGCCGCAGAAGTCGTACCCGTAGGGATTCGGTGGGGCGCCGCAGCGGCGCTCGGCGAGCGGTGCCGGCGGGGTGCTCCGCGACGGCGCGGTGGTCGG
>NZ_WBKT01000010.1 GCF_008868175.1 Micromonospora sp. AMSO31t | reverse complement strand
CCGGCCTCCCCGCCACCTTCCGGTCAGTCGCCGGCGGCGTTCCCGGCCGCACCGCTGCCCGGCCCCGACCCGGTCCCGGCCGCCCGCACCACGCCGCCCGGCCCGGTCTTCGCTCCCGGACACGCCTCCGCCGGTCCCGGTTCCGTCTCCGCCGGCCCGGGTCCCGTCTCCGGGGCTCCCGGTCCCGTTCCCGGGGCTGCCGGACAGGGCCCGGCGCCGGGGCCGGCCTGGTCGGTCGGCGCCGCACAGCCGGGCGGGGAGCCCGGCCACGGGTCGGTGCGGGACCGGCACGCCGGTTCGGGCGTGCCGCCGACGCGGGAGGAGCCGGCGGAGCGGCGGGGCCGCGGCCGGGCACTGGCGCTGGCCGGGGCGGCCGGCGTGGTGCTGGTCGCCGTGCTGACCGCGGTGGTCGTGACCGTGCTGCACTCCCCCGGCGACACGGACCCGGGGCAGCGCCCGGCCGCGTTGACCGGGGAGTCCGCGGTCGCCGACCCCGGGCAGCCGGAGGCGTCCACCGGCGCCGGCGCGGAACCGACGCCGAGCCGTACCGGGCGGCCCAGCCGGTCGCCGTCGGCCACGCCGAGCCGCCCGGCCGCCGACGGGGGCAGCCCGTCGGCCGGTGACCCGGCCCCGACCACCGGCGCGCCCGCGCCGACCGGCAGCACGGCCGCCCCGCAGAAGCCCAACCCGTACACGGCGGCGCAGGCGTGCGGCAGCGGCTACCAGGTGATCGACTCGGCGACCCTGACCGCCGGCGGGGTGCGCAAGGGGCGTGTCTACCTGCTCTACAGCACCGCGAGCAGCGCCAACTGCGTGGTCACCCTCAAGGACACCGATGTCGGGCGGGCCACCACGGTGACCGCCTACCTGGAGGTGAAGGGCAAGGCGCGGCACACCGAGAGCGGGGCCTACCAGTACTACGCCGGGCCGGTGCGGGCCACCGCCGCCGGGGTCTGCGTGAAGTGGGGCGGGTCGGCGGGCGGGGCCAGCTACGCCAGCCCCTTCGAGCACTGCGACTGACACCGGGGCGGCGGGCGGCGACCCGCCGGGCGGCTTTAAGGTACGGGCATGTCGGTAGACGGGTGGAACACCCTCCTGGTGCTCGGCGGTATCCGCTCGGGCAAGTCGGAGTTCGCCGAGTCGGTGGTCGCCGACGCGCCCACGGTCCGGTATGTGGCCACCGCCCCCGAGGGGGACCCGGAGGACACCGAGTGGGCGACCCGCCTCGCGGCGCACCGCGCCCGCCGGCCCGGCAGCTGGACCACCGAGGAGACCGCCGCCGACCCCGGCCGCCTGGCCGAGGTGATCGCGGCGGCCGGCCCGAACGAGACGCTGCTCGTCGACGACCTGGGCGGCTGGGTGACCGTGCTGCTCGATCCGGCGCACCAGCCGGCCGACGACACGGCCACCATCGCGGAGCTGGCCGCGGCCGTCCGGGCCAGCGCCGCCCGGCTGGTGCTGGTCAGCCCGGAGGTGGGGCTGTCCCTGGTGCCCACCACACCACTGGGCCGGGCGTTCACCGACGCGCTGGGCGCGACCAACCGGGCCGTGGCCGAGGCCTGCGACGCGGTCGCACTGGTGGTGGCCGGGCAGACCGCCTGGCTGAAGCCGGCGGCCGCCCCGGCCGGCGCCGCAGAGACCCGTCAGGCACCGGCAGCCAGCGCACCAGCCGGTCCCGCACAGGCGGGCGCCGCACCGGGCGCTCCCGCACCGGCCGGCGCGCCCGACGAGGCGCTGCCCGAGGTGCTCACCCCGACCGCGCCGACCGTCCCGGCCCCGGCACCGGTCCCCGCGGCCGGCCCGGCCGACTGGGCCGCGCCGACCATGGCGCTGCCGATGGTCGCCACCGGCCTGGTCATCCAGCCCGGCATGGAACTGCCGATGCCCGACGACTACACCGGGCCGCAGGCGGTCGACCGGCTCGCCACTCTGGACATCCCCGGCGCCGGTCTCGGTGTGCTGGAACGGGTGGTCGGCTTCGCCGCCGCCACCCAGGGCACCGCGACCCCGACGCCGTGGAGTTCGGTCCGGGTGCTGCTGCTGCACGGCGACCACGAGGGCGGGGCGTCGGCCGGCGCCGCGCCCGGCGGGTCGGCCCGCCGCGCCCGGCAGGCGCGCGCCGGCAAGGGGCCGCTCGCCCGGCTGGCCGCCGAGAACGGCGCGAGCCTCCAGGTGGTGGAGACACCCGCCTCCGCCCCCATCGAGGAGGGGCCGGCGCTCACCGGCGAGGAGGTCGAGGCGGCCCTGCGCTACGGGTGGCGGCTCGCCGAGCAGGCCGCCGACGCGGGCGTACAGCTGCTGGTGCTCGCGGCGTGCGGGGCCGGCACCGAGACGGCCGCCGCGGCGGTGCTCGCGGCCACGGCCGGCGCGGAACCCCCGGCGGTGCTCGGCCGGGTGGTGACCGAGCACGGCGAGTTCGACGACGCCGCCTGGATGGTCCGTTGCGCCGCCGTCCGGGACGCGCTGCACCGCACCCGGCGCTCCGCCCGGGAGGCCAAGGACGTGCTCGCGGAGCTGGGCGGCGGCGACGTGGCGGTGGCCACCGGCGTGCTGCTCGGCGCGACCGCCCGGCGCGTCCCGGTGCTGCTGGACGGGCCGGTCGGGGTGGCTGCCGGCATGGTGAGCCGCGACCTGGCCGGGCAGGCCCGGCACTGGTGCCTGCTGCCCGACCACGGCGGCCGGCCCGGCGTGCGGCTCGCCGCCGACGTGCTGGGCCTGACCCCGCTGCTGGACCTCCGGCTCGACCTGGGCGAGGGAGCGACCGCGCTGGCCGCCCTGCCGCTGCTGCGCGCGGCCCTGTCGCTCGCCGCCGGCCTGCCCGTGCACCCGGCGCTCGGCGGCGGGGACGACGAGGACTTCACCGAGCCCGAACCGGCCGGCCCCGGACCCGCCAGCACGGGACCCGAGCCGGACTTCACCGAGCCCGAACCCGCCGGCCCCGGACCCACCAGCACCGGACCCGAGCCGGACTTCACCGAGCCCGAACCCGCCGGCCCCGGACCCACCAGCACCGGGCCGCAGCCGGACTTCACCGAGCCGGAGCCGGAGCCGGCCGGTCCGGGGCCCACCACCGTCGAGCCGGACGAGCCGGTCGCCCCCGGCCGACGTGCCGACTGAGTTCCGCCTCGGCGACGGGATCCGGCTGGCGCTCACCACGTTCACCACGGCGCCGGTGCGCGCCGGCCGGGTGGACCGGGCCGCGGCCGGCGCCGCGATGGCGCTGGCTCCGGCGGTCGGTGCGCTGCTCGGCGCGCTCCTCGGTGCGGTGCTGCTGCTCGCCGCGGCGGTCGCACCCCCGCTGGTCGCCGCCGGGGTGACCGTCGCGCTGGGCGCGCTGCTCACCCGGGGACTGCACCTGGACGGGCTGGCCGACACGGTGGATGCGCTCGGCTCCTACCGGCGCGGGCCCGCGGCGCTGGAGATCATGAAGAAGCCGGATGTCGGGCCGTTCGGCGTGGTGACGCTGGTGGTCGTACTCCTGCTCCAGGCCGCGGTGCTCGCGGAGCTGGCCGGGCGGTCCCGGCCGGCCGCGCTCGCGGCGGTGGTCGCCGCGACGGCGGCCGGCCGGATGGCTGTCGCGCTGGCCTGCCGGCGCGGGGTGCCCGCCGCCCGGCCGGAGGGCCTGGGCGCGCTGGTGGCCGGCACGGTGGGGCCGGTCGCGCTGGTGGCCGGCACGGTCGCCGTGGCGCTGCTGGCCGTGCCGGCGGTGCCGGGCCGCCCGTGGCAGGGGCCGCTCGCCGTGCTGGCCGCGCTCGCCGTCGCGGCCGGGCTGCTGCGGCACCTGGTACGCCGGCTCGGCGGCATCACCGGCGACGTGCTCGGCGCGCTCGTGGAGATCGTCACCACGCTGTCCTACCTGGGACTGGTGCTGTCCGCCTGAGCCCCACCCGTCCGGGCGGGTAGCGTTCTCAGGCGAGGTGCACCGGCACGGTCGAGGGGGACGGCATGCTCATCACGGACGACTTCCTGCCCGTTCCGGTGCCCGAGTCGCTGGACGCGACCTACCTGGTGCCGATCGTCGGCCTGCCGAAGGTGAGCCCGAAGACCGCCGTGGAGCGGCTGGCCGGCCGGCTCGCCGAGCCGGTGCACGGGCTGGCCCGGCAGATGCTGGACAGCCCGCTGATGACCGTGGACACCCGCCCGGTCAGCGAGTTCCCGGAGCTGCCGCCGGACCTGCTCACCGCGTTCGGGGCGACCGAGCCGCAACTGGCCCGGCTGGCCGCCGCCACGCACCTCGTGGTGGTGCAGGCCGAATACCGGCCGGGCTGGCCGCCGGCGCACGAGTGGGCGGCCCGGGCGGTGGCCGCGGCGGTCGCCGAAACGGTCGACGGGGACGTGGTGGACGTCTTCGGGCTCCAGTTTCTCGACCCGGCCACGGCGCTGCGGTCCCTCCCTGACGAGCAGGGCCGGATCCGGCTGGTCGACTGGGTGCTGGTGCCGTACTCGTCGGACGCCGACGGGCTCTGGTTCACCACGAAGGGGTTGCGCCGCTTCGGGCTGCTGGAGCTGCAGGCGCAGGGCGTGCCGGACCACCTCACCCGTGCCTGGGGCGCGGTGATGACCGGGGCCGCCCGCCGCCTGCTGCGGGACTGGACCGACGGGCTGTCCGGCGAGGAGGTGCCGGCGTTCGTGCAGCTTCCGGTGCTGGCCACGGTGACCGGGCACGACATCGCGGTGGCGTACGGCAATCCGGAGCAGCACGGCGCGACGGCGCCCGTGCTGCTGCGGCTGGAGCTGGACCCGGCGACCGACCCGGACGCCGACTCGTTCCTCACCCTCAACCCGCCGCCCGGGCATCCGGGCCCGCCCGGCCGCTACTTCGCCGCCGCCTGCGCGACCCTGTTCAACGGCATCCAGCCCGACGTCCGGTACGCCCGCTCCGGCGACGCGATGAGCCGGGCCGTGGCCACGGCCCGGGCGGCGCTGGACGACATCCGGGCCCGCTTCCTGGCCGGCCGGCTCCCCGCCGAGAGCCAGCTCGTGGTCAAGTACGGGCTGCCCGGCGACGACGGCCCCGAGTACGTCTGGGCCGGGGTGACCTCGTGGGAAACCCCGGAGCGGATCGTCGGCGCGAGCGCCAGCGACGCCTCCGGCGACCCCACGGTTCGGATCGGCGCCCCGGTCGTGGTGGAGGCCGCCGACGTCGTCGACTGGGCCGTGCTGGACGGCACCGGCGTCATCGAGGGCGGCTGGACCCAGGCCGTCCTCGACGCCGGCGAACCCCCCACGGGCTGACGCCGCCTTGTCGATCAAGAGGTTTGCGTCTCCGGTGGGCCGGATCCCGACGCAAACCTCTTGATCGACGGGAACGGCGGGTCAGCGGACGGAGGGCTCCACGAAGGGCGGGCGGGTCAGGCGCATCTGGGCGCGGCGGCCGCGGATGTCGACCTCCAGCACCTCGCCGTCGGGGAGCTTCGGGTCGGTGTCGACCAGGGCCAGGGCGATGCCCTGCTTCCTGGTCGGGCTGAAGGTGCCGCTGGTGACCGTGCCGACCTGCTTGTCGCCGGCGTAGACGGCCATGCCGGGGCGCGGGATGGCCCGGTCGACCGCCTCCAGGCCGCGCAGCGTGCGGGCGGGGCCGGCGGCCTTCTCGGCCCGCAGCACGTCGCGGCCCCAGAAGGCCGGCTTGTCCCAGCCGACCGCCCAGCCCGAGCGGGCCTGCACCGGCGTGATGTCCAGGGACAGGTCCTGCCCGTGCAGCGGGTACCCCATCTCGGTGCGCAGCGTGTCCCGCGCGGCCAGGCCGCAGGCGCGCAGCCCCTCCGCCTCGCCGGCGGCGAACAGCGCGTCCCAGACGGCGAGCGCGTCGCCGGCCGGCGCGACCAGCTCGTAGCCGAGTTCGCCGGTGTAGCCGGTGCGGCAGACGGTCAGCTCGACGCCGTTCAGCGAGGCGGCCGAGAAGCTCATGTACTCGTGCCCGGTGGGCAGGCCGAGCGTGCCCAGCACCTCCGCCGAGCGCGGGCCCTGGACCGCGAGCACCGCGTACGCCTCGTGCTCGTCGGTGACGATCACGCCCTCGGGCGCGGCGGCGCGCAACCGGCCGACCACCTCGGCGGTGTTCGCCGCGTTCGGCACCAGGAAGACGTGGTCCTCGGCGTACAGGTAGGCGATGATGTCGTCCACCACGCCGCCGGTGGCGTCGTCGCAGCAGAGCGTGTACTGGGCCTTGCCGGGGGCGATCCGGCCGAGGTCGTTGGACAGGCAGGAGTTGACGAAGTCCGCGGCGCCCGGCCCGGTGACGCGGGCCTTGCCGAGGTGCGAGACGTCGAAGACGCCCACCCCGGTGCGCACTGCGGTGTGCTCCTTGAGCACGCCGCCCCCGGCGTACTCGAGCGGCATCTCCCATCCCCCGAAGGGGGCGAACTTGGCGCCGAGCGCGGTGTGCCGCTCGTGCAACGGGGAACGGCGCAGCCGGGTCGCGGCGGCGTCGGAGGTCACCTCGGTCATGGGTGCGAACTTACCGGCCCGTGACCGGCTGGTTAGCATCGGCGGGACCCCGCCTCTGACCCATCGGCGGGACAGCCACGCGTCCGGCGGGTAGGTTCGCCGCCGGAGACCTTCATCGCCGGTACGCGACGCAGCGGCCGGCCCGGCCCGCCCGGAGTAGCTTTCGTGACATCGCCCCGCACCACCCTCAGCCTGGTCGACACCGACCCCGCCGAACTCGCCGTCGACGCGATCGTGATCGGCGTGCACAGCCAGACCACCGAGCAGGAGGCCGGCTCACCCGCCGGCGCCCTGCTGCTGGCCAGCGGCGCGGAGAGCATCGCCGCCGCGTTCGACGGCAAGCTGACCGAGACGCTGGCCCTGCTCGGCGCGACCGGCGGCCCCGGCGAGGTGATCAAGCTGGCCACGCTGGGCACGGTCACCGCCCCGGTGGTCACCGCCGTCGGCCTCGGTCCCGAGCCGTCCGGCGCCGCCCCCGCCCCGGAGACCCTGCGCCGGGCCGCCGGCGCGGCCGTCCGGGCCCTGGCCGGCGCGTCCCGCGTCGCGCTCGCCCTGCCGCTGCCCGACGACGCCGACGCCCCGGCCGCGCTGCGCGCGGTCACCGAGGGCGCGCTGCTCGGCGGCTACCGGTTCGCCGGCTACAAGACCAAGCCGCAGCCGGCCCGGCGGGAGCCGGTGGCCGAGGTGCTGGTCGCCGTGCCGGACGCCGCCGACGCGACCGCCCAGGCCGAGGTCACCCGCGCCCAGGCGGTGGCCGGCGCGGTGCGGACCAGCCGGGACTGGGTCAACACCGCACCGAACGAGCTGCGCCCGCCGTCGTTCGCCGAGGCCGTGTCCGCCGCCGCCCGCGAGGCCGGGCTGGGCGTCGAGGTGCTCGACGAGGCGGCGCTGGCCGCCGGTGGCTACGGCGGCATCCTCGCCGTCGGTCAGGGCTCGGAGGCCCCGCCGCGGCTGGTCAAGCTGACCTACACCCCGGAGGGCGGCGGCAACGGCAAGCGGGTCGCGCTGGTCGGCAAGGGCATCACCTTCGACACCGGCGGCATCTCGATCAAGCCGGCCCAGGGTATGTGGGAGATGAAGTCCGACATGGCGGGCGCGGCGGCGGTCGGCGCGGCCATGCTGGCCGTCGCGGCGCTCAAGCCGTCGGTCGCGGTCACCGGCTACCTGCCGATGGCGGAGAACATGCCGTCGGGCACCAGCTACCGGCCGGGCGACGTGATCACCATGTACAGCGGCAAGCGGGTCGAGGTGCTCAACACCGACGCCGAGGGCCGGATGATCCTGGCCGACGCCATCGCCCGGGCCTGCGAGGACGGCGCCGACTACCTGTTCGAGACCTCGACGCTGACCGGGGGCCAGGTGATCGCGCTGGGCAAGCGGATCGCCGGCGTGATGGGCACCCCGGAGCTGTGCGAGCGGGTCCGGGCCGCGGGTGACGCGACCGGCGAGCCGGCCTGGCCGATGCCGCTGCCGGACGACGTGCGCAAGGGCATGGACTCCGAGGTCGCCGACATCTCGCAGGTCAACGCCGGCATGGACCGGGCGGGCCACATGCTCCAGGGTGGCGTCTTCCTGCGCGAGTTCGTCACCGACGACGTGGCCTGGGCGCACATCGACATCGCCGGCCCGGGCTACCACTCGGGCGAGGCCACCGGCTACTGGACCAAGGGCGGCACCGGCGTCCCGGTGCGCACCCTGCTGCACCTGGTCGACGACGTCGCCGCCAACGGCTGACGCGCCGCACCGCCACAACGGGGCGCTCCCCTCGCCGGGGGCGCCCCGTTCGCGTGTCGGGGTCAGAACAGCTCGGGGCGGCGCTTGCGGCGCTCGTTGTAGTCGCGCATCCGCTGCGGGTAGCCCATGAGCCGGACGTCGTAGATCGGGATGGCCAGCCGGTGGGCGAACCGGCGGGCCTCCTCGGGCCCGCCGACCCGCCTCCGCGTCCACTCTCCGTCGCCGGCGATCAGCATGATCGTGGTCTCGGTGACCGTGGTCCGGGGTTCCAGGAACGCCTCGACGCCCTGCCGGGTGCGGACGAAACTCTCAAGATGGTCCAGATCGGCGCGGTCGGCGGCCCGGTCGCGACTCACCGCGCCCGCCTGCTTGCGTCGTCGGAACAGCCCCACCGAACCCACTCCTCCCCCGTCCGTCATCGAAGACGGTGCCAAGCGTACGTGTCACCGACGTGTCGTTGGGCACCTCACTACGCGCCCTGTGCCCGGTGGTGACAAGATGACCGAGGTGGGGTGTGCCTGTTACTCCCCCGTAACCCCCGAATGCAGCGACGCGACCTGGGAGTTGGACGTGAGCGAGCCGAACGACGCAACCTTCGACATCGTCATCCTCGGAGGTGGTAGCGGCGGCTACGCGGCGGCGCTGCGTGCCGCCCAGCTGGACCTCTCCGTCGCCCTGATCGAGAAGGGCAAGCTCGGGGGCACCTGCCTGCACAACGGCTGCATCCCCACCAAGGCGCTGCTGCACGCCGCCGAGATCGCCGACCAGACCCGCGAGTCGGAGCAGTTCGGCGTCAAGGCCGAGCTGGTCGGCATCGACATGGCGGCGGTCAACTCGTACAAGGACGGCGTGATCTCCCGCCTCTACAAGGGCCTCCAGGGCCTGGTGGGCAGCTCCAAGAAGATCACCTTCGTGGCGGGCGCCGGCAAGCTGGTCGGGAAGAACGTCGTCGAGGTCGACGGCAAGCGCTACACCGGCCGCAACCTCATCCTGGCCTCCGGCTCGTACGCGAAGAGCCTGCCCGGCCTGGAGGTCGACGGCGAGCGGATCATCACGAGCGACCACGCCCTGACCCTGGACCGCGTCCCCTCCTCGGCGATCGTGCTGGGCGGCGGCGTGATCGGCGTCGAGTTCGCCAGCGTCTGGAAGTCCTTCGGCGTGGACGTGACCATCGTCGAGGCGCTGCCCCGGCTGGTGGCGGCCGAGGACGAGGAGTCCTCGAAGGCGCTGGAGCGGGCGTTCCGCAAGCGGAAGATCAACTTCAAGGTCGGCAAGCCGTTCGAGAAGGTCGAGAAGACCGAGAACGGCGTCAAGCTGACCATCCAGGGCGGCGACACCGTCGAGGCGGAGCTGCTGCTCGTCGCCGTCGGCCGCGGCCCGAACACCGCCAACCTCGGCTACGAGGAGCAGGGCGTCAAGATGGACCGCGGCTACGTGCTGACCGACGAGCGGCTGCGCACCAGCGTGCCGAACGTCTACGCGGTCGGCGACATCGTGCCCGGCCTCCAGCTCGCGCACCGTGGCTTCCAGCAGGGCATCTTCGTCGCCGAGGAGATCGCCGGCAAGAACCCGGCCGTGATCGACGAGGCCGGCATCCCGCGGGTCACCTACTGCGACCCGGAGCTGGCGTCGGTCGGCCTGACCGAGGCGAAGGCCAAGGAGCAGTACGGCGCCGACAAGGTCAAGACCTACAACTACAACCTGGGCGGCAACGGCAAGAGCCAGATCCTCAAGACCGCCGGTCACGTGAAGCTGGTCCGGGTGGACGACGGCCCGGTGGTCGGCGTGCACATGGTCGGCGCCCGGGTCGGTGAGCTGATCGGCGAGGCGCAGCTCATCTACAACTGGGAGGCCTACCCGGCCGAGGTGGCGCAGCTCGTGCACGCCCACCCGACCCAGACCGAGGCCCTGGGCGAGGCGCACCTGGCCCTGGCCGGCAAGCCGCTGCACGCGCACGCCTGACACGACAACCGCGGCGTCCGGCGACGGGCGATGATCCCACCAGGGGAATGAAGGAGTCTGGAGAACATGCCGGTATCGGTCACCATGCCCCGGCTCGGCGAGAGCGTCACCGAGGGCACCGTCACGCGCTGGCTCAAGCAGGAGGGCGACACCGTCGAGGTCGACGAGCCGCTGCTTGAGGTGTCCACCGACAAGGTCGACACCGAGATCCCGTCGCCCGCGGCGGGCGTGCTGAGCCGGATCGTGGTCGGCGAGGACGAGACCGCCGAGGTCGGCAGCGAGCTGGCGGTCATCGCCGGTGAGGGCGAGCAGGCCGGCGGGGCCGCCCCGCAGCAGGAGGCCCCGGCGGAGCAGGCCGAGGAGGCCGCCGCCGAGCCGCAGGCCGAGGCGGAGCAGCCGGCCGTCGAGGAGCCGGCCCCGGCCGCCGCGCCGTCGGGCGAGGGCACCCCGGTGAAGATGCCGGCCCTGGGCGAGAGCGTCACCGAGGGTACGGTCACCCGCTGGCTCAAGCAGGTCGGCGAGACCGTCGAGGTGGACGAGCCGCTGCTGGAGGTCTCCACCGACAAGGTCGACACCGAGATCCCGTCGCCGGTCGCCGGCACGCTGCTGGAGATCAAGGTTCCCGAGGACGAGACCGCCGAGGTCGGCGGCGTCCTGGCGATCGTCGGGGCGGCCGGCGCCGCGCCGGCCGCCCCGAAGGCGGAGCCGAAGCCCGAGCCCAAGGCCGAGGCGAAGCCGGAGCCCAAGCCCGAGCCGAAGCCCGAGCCCACGGTCGAGGAGCCGACCCCGGGCATGTCCTACAACGAGCCGGCCCCCGAGACGGAGCAGGCCGCGCAGCCGGCCAAGGTCGAGCAGGCCGCCCAGCCGGCCGCACCGACCGCCACGCCGCAGCGGCCGACCGTGCCGGCCCAGGGCGGTGGCGAGGAGGGCGCCGGCTACGTGACCCCGCTGGTCCGCAAGCTGGCCGCGGAGCACGGGGTGAACCTCTCCTCGGTCAACGGCACCGGCGTCGGCGGGCGCATCCGCAAGCAGGACGTGCTGGAGGCGGCCGAGAAGGCGAAGGCCGCCCAGGCCGCGCCGGCCGCGCAGCCGGCTCCCGCCGCGGCGGCTCCCGCCGCGGCGGCTCCCGCCCCGGCCAAGCCGGCCGCGAAGCCGCAGCCGAGCGCGAAGCGCGGCACCACCGAGAAGCTGCCCCGGATCCGGGCGACCATCGCCAAGCGGATGCAGCAGTCGCTGCACGAGACGGCCCAACTGACCACGGTGATCGAGGTGGACGTCACCCGGGTCGCCAAGCTGCGGACGCGGGCGAAGGACTCGTTCCAGGCCAAGCACGGCGTGAAGCTGTCCTTCCTGCCGTTCTTCGCTCTCGCCGCCATCGAGGCGCTGCAGACCTACCCGATCATCCAGGCCAGCATGGACCTGGACGGCGGCACGATCACCTACCCGGCCGCCGAGCACCTCGGCATCGCCGTGGACACCGAGCGAGGGCTGCTCGTGCCGGTCGTCCACAACGCCGGTGACCTCAACCTGGGCGGCATCGCCAAGCGGGTCGCCGACCTGGCCGAGCGCACCCGGGCCAACAAGATCACCCCGGACGAGATGGCCGGCGCGACCTTCACCCTGACCAACACGGGCAGCCGGGGCGCGCTCTTCGACACCCCGATCGTGCCGTCGCCGCAGTCGGCGATGCTCGGCACGGGCGCCGTGGCGAAGCGTCCGGTCGTGGTCAACGACCCGGAGCTGGGCGAGGTCGTCGCGATCCGGTCGATGGTCTACCTGGCCCTGTCGTACGACCACCGGCTGATCGACGGCGCGGACGCGGCCCGCTTCCTGACCGCGGTCAAGGAGCGGCTGGAGGCCGCCAACTTCGAGGCCGAACTGGGGCTCTGACCCCTGACGGAGGAGGGGCGCGCGGCATCCGCCGCGCGCCCCTCTCGTCGTTTCCGGGTCAGCCCCGCAGGTGCTCCTCGGAGACCTCCCAGAGCCGCTCGGCGGCCTCCGGGTCCCGGGCGTAGGGGGCGTAGCCGGTGCGGGTGCCCGGCTGGTTCGGCCCGGCCTCCTGGCAGTCCTCGAAGTACCGGCCACCGACCCCGGCGACCAGCGGCGAGGCGGCGACCAGCACCGAGGTGGCCGCTCCCTGCTCGGTGTTCTTCCAGCTCGGCGAGTCCCCGCCGCCGCTCTCGGCCCGCAGCCGGGCCAGGTCCTCGTCGCTCACGTAGCGCTGGAGGTTGGTCCGGATCGCGCCCGGCATGAGCGCGTTGGTGTAGATCCCGTCGTCGGCCCAGCGCCGGGTGGCGTCCACCGCGAAGAGCACGTTCGCCGTCTTGGACTGCCCGTACGCCGCCCACGGGTCGTATGGCCGCTCGCGGAAGTGGATGTCGTCGAACACCACCGGCGAGCGCAGGTGCGCCGAGGAACTGAGCGAGACGATCCGGGCGCCGCCCGCGGCCGCCAGGGACCGGTACAGCCCGGTGGCCAGCGCGAAGTGCCCGAGGTGATTGGTGGCGAACTGCATCTCCCAGCCCTGCTCGGTGCGCATCTCGGGCGAGGCCATGATGCCCGCGTTGTTGACCAGCATGTGCAACGGCCCGTCCCAGGTGCGGACGAAGGTGGCCACCGAACCGAGGTCCGCCAGGTCGAGCGAGGCGATCAGGATCCGGTCGTTGCCGGTGGTGCCCGTGATGTCGGCGGCGGCGCGCTGCCCGGCCTCGGTGTTGCGGACCGCGAGGGTGACGTCGGCCCCGGCGGCGGCGAGCGCGCGGGCCGTCTCGACGCCGATGCCGGAGGCGCCGCCGGTGACGACGGCCCGCCGGCCGGTCAGGTCGAGGCCCGCGACCACCTCCAGGGCGGTCGTCTCGCGCGAGAACGGCGTGGTGACGGGTGTGCTGGTGGCCATGATCCATCCTTCTCAGCGGCGGCCCGTGGTCCCCGCGTCTTCCCCGGGTGGCGGCGACGTAACGCGGGCCGGGCTCCCCCACCAGCCGGCCTGAGCAGAATCGGGCCCGCCGCGGACCCGGCGCTGACAGACTCGTCCGGTGAGCGGCTTCGGGTGGCGGGGACGGCTCGGGCCGGCCGTGCCGGTCGCACCCGGGGCCCGGGTGGACCGGTTCGAGGTCTTCTTCGACCTGGTCTTCGTCTTCTCGTTCTTCATCATCACCCGGGCCACCGCGCTCGAGGTCACCGGCGGCGCGCTGCTGCACGCGCTGATGGTGCTGGCCGTGCTCTGGTGGTCCTGGGTGGTGCACAGCATCGTGGCCACCCGGATCCGGCTCGGTGAGGGCTTCGTCCCGGTGCTCATGACGGTGGGCATGGCGGCCCTGTTCACCTTCGCCCTGTCCCTGCCGAACGCGTTCCGGGACCCGCGGGGCAACGCGGCCGGGCCGATCGTCGCGGCGGTCAGCTACACCGTGATCCGCGGCGTGCACCTGCTGCTCTACCTGCACGCCGTGCGGGACAGCCCGAAGGAGCGCCGGCAGCTCCTCCGGTTCACCCCCGAGCTGGTGGGCAGCACCCTGCTGCTGGGGGTCGCCGCGCTGATCCCGCCGAAGATCGACGACCTCTTCTCGTCGGCGGCGGTCCGGGACGGGTTGTGGGCGACCGTCGTGCTGCTCCAGTACTCCACCGGTCTGATCGCGGGCACCTGGGGCTGGGGCGTCGCCTCCGCCGAGCACTGGACCGAGCGGTACGACCTCATCCTGATCATCGCCCTGGGCGAGTCGGTCATCTCGGTCGGCGTCGGCAGCAACCTGCTCGGCCAGCCGCCGACCTGGCCGGCCGTGGCGGCGGCCGTGCTCGGCATCTTCTTCACCGCGGCGCTCTGGTGGGCGCACTACGACCTGATCGGGCCGGCCGCTCGGATCGCCCTGCACGCCGCCGAGGACGGTCCGCGCGTCGCCATGGCCCGGGACGCCTACGGCTACCTGTTCCTGCCGATGATCGCGGGCATCATCCTGTTCGCGCTCGGCGCGGAGATGATCGTGCACCAGATCGCCGACCCGCACGTGCCGCAGCACCTCTCCGCGAAGGGCTCCGGCGTCCCGCTGCTCTTCGGCGGGGTCATCTGCTACATCTGCGGCAACATGCTCTTCCAGCTCCGTACCCTGCGCACCGTGAGCTGGACCCGGGTGGGCGCCGTGCTGCTGCTCGCCGTGAGCATCCCGGTGGCCGCACACCTGCCGGCGCTGGCCGCCCTGGCACTGCTGACCGCGATCACCATCGGCATGGTCGCCGCCGAGGTGGTGGTCTTCGACGAGGGCCGGCGGGCGCTGCGGGGGTTGGTCTTCGAGGAGCGCACCAGCCACGAGGCCCACGAGGCGGCCTACCGGGCGCGCTGGCACGAACCGCACGAGCGCGACGAGGGCGAGTGAGGCCCCCCATGCTCTAGACTGCTGCGCAGCGTCGCAGTGCACCCGGCAGGAAGGCCGCCGTGGGCATGGAGGCGCGGGACAGCAGGGGACCATGTGCACCCATCCCACCCACCGAGCGCGCGGCTGACCGCCCTCGGCACCCAGTTGATCGAGATCCACCACTGGCTCCGCGAGGAGCTGGCCGGGCTCCGCGCGAGCCTCGACTCCCCCGACGGCGACGGCGCCGCCCTGACCCGGGAGCTGCGCGCGCACTGCGTCGGCTTCTGCGCCGCGCTGGACCGGCACCACACCGGCGAGGACGGCGGCGCGTTCCAGGCCCTGGCCGAGCAGGCGCCCGAGCTGCGCCCTGTGCTCGCCGAACTGAGCGCGGACCACCGGGTGGTCGCCGACCTGCTGCGCCGGATCGACGCCCTGCTCGCCGGGGCGACCGACGGCCGGTCCGTCCGGGCCGAGCTGGACGGGCTGGCCGCTCTGCTGGAGTCGCACTTCAGCTACGAGGAGCGGAAACTGGTCGCCGCATTGAACCGGCTGGCCGGCGACCCCGTGGAACTGCTCGGCGTCACGCCACCCGGAAACGGGGACATCCTCGAACGGACGGAGACCGCATGACCATCGACACCGTCGACGCCGCCGCGGCGGGCACCTGGCAGCTCGGCGACCGCA
Source organism: Micromonospora sp. AMSO31t (assembly GCF_008868175.1). GTDB lineage: Bacteria > Actinomycetota > Actinomycetes > Mycobacteriales > Micromonosporaceae > Micromonospora. Next base: position 64,095 of record NZ_WBKT01000010.1, on the reverse strand, counting down.
CGGTCAACCGGATCGGCTTCGGCGCGATGCGGCTGACCGCGAACGCGGACGGCAGCCCCAGTGACCGGGACCGGGCGGTGACGGTGCTGCGCCGCGCGGTCGAGCTGGGGGTCAACCACATCGACACCGCGGCGTTCTACTTCTCGCCGCTGCGCTCGGCCAACGAGCTGATCAACCGGGCGCTGTCGCCGTACCCGGAGGATCTGGTCATCGTCACCAAGGTGGGGCCGGGCAAGGACCCGTCCGGCCGGTGGTTGCCGATGGCCCGGCCGGACCAGCTCCGCGGCCAGGTCGAGGAGAACCTGCGCCAGCTCGGCCGGGACCACCTCGACGTGGTCAACCTCCGGGTGTACGGCCCGGAGCCGCTGGCCGAGCACTTCGGCGCGCTCGCCGAACTGCGCGACGCCGGCCTGATCCGTCACCTCGGCGTCTCGGCCGTGACGTCGGAGCAGGTCGCCGAGGCGCGTGCCATCGCCCCGGTGGTCTGCGTGCAGAACTCGTGGGGTCTGGGCTACCGCCGGAGCAACGACGCGCTGATCCGGGACTGCGCCGCGCACGGGACCGCGTTCGTGCCGTTCTTCTCCCTCGCCACCAGCGGGCGGGAGGCCGGGGCGAGCGGCGAGGAGCACGACGAGGTGCGCGCGGTGGCCGGGGCGCACGGGGTGACCCCGGCGCAGGTCCGGCTGGCGTGGACGCTGCGGCAGGGGCCGAACGTGCTCGCCATCCCGGGCACCGGCAACCCGGCGCACCTGGAGCAGAACGTCGCGGCGGCCACCCTGCGGCTCACCGACGACGACCTGTCCCGCCTGGCCGCCGTACACGAGTCCGCCTGAAAAGGAGGGGCCCCCGGTCAACGCCTGGCGTTGTACAGGGGGCCCCTCCTGACATCCGGGCCGGGTTCGGCCGTCGGCAGAATCGGCCCCCGCGGGCTGGCTGGGACCGTGGTGCTGCGGGAATGCTGGGCTGATGGCGATCTTCTCCGTGCAGGCCCGGCCCACCGACGCGGCCGGCTGGACCGGCCTGGCCCGGCGGGTCGAGGCCGCCGGCTTCGACGCGCTGCTGGCCTCCGACCACCCGGGTCACGGCGCGTCGCCGTTCGTGGCCCTCGCCGCCGCGGCGGCGGTCACGTCGACGCTCGGCCTCGGCTCGTACGTGTCGAACGCCGGTGTGCGGGAGCCGATCCTGCTCGCCACCGACGTGGCCACCCTCGACGTGGTCTCCGGCGGGCGGGCCCGGCTCGGCCTCGGCGCCGGGCACACCCCGGCCGAATGGCGGGCCGTCGGGCGCGAGCGCCCCGACGTCGCCGCCCGGGTCCGCCGCTGCGTCGCGGTCGCCGAGGCCGTGCGCGACCTGCTGGCCGGGAAAGAGGTCACCGTGGACATCCCGGAACTGGTCGCCCGGGCCGCCCGGCTCACCGAGCTGCGACCGGTGCAGGGCCGGGTTCCCCTCACCATGGGTACGGCCAACTCGACGCTGCTGCGCTGGGCCGGCGCGCACGCCGACGTGGTCGGCCTGACCGGCTTCGGGCGTACCCTCGCCGACGGTCACCAGCACGACGTGCGGTGGCGGGGCGACGAGATCGAGGCGCAGCTCGCGCACGTGGCGGCCGGGGCAGCCGGGCGGGACGCGCCGCCCGCGCTGGAGGCCCTGGTCCAGCAGGTGACCGTGACCGACGACGCGGAGGCCGCCGCCGCCCCGATCGCCGCCGAGACCGGGCTGCGCGTCGCCGACCTGCTGGCCACCCCGTTCGTGCTCATCGGCACGGCCGACGAGATCGTCGCCGCCGTCGCCGAGCACCGGCGCCGCTGGGGGGTCACCCGCTTCGTGGTACGCGCCGACGCCGTCGATCAGCTGTCCCCGTTCCTCCCCCGCCTGGCCGCCGTCGCCTGACCGACTCCGGCCCGCCCCGGTGCGGCGCCCGGGTTGCTCAGCCGTCGAGGTCGGCGAGCGTCTCACGCAGCCAGGTCAGCTCGGTACGTGTCGTTGCCGTCGCGATCGTGAACAGCCCCTGCCGGAACGGGTCGTCGAAGTCGGCGGCGCGCAGCGGCCGGTCGCCGTCCCAGAAGAAGCTGGCCGGCTGGGTGAGGAAGGTCAGGCGCCGCCGCAGGACCGCCGCCTGGGCGGCCGGGTCGTCGAGGTGCCGCAGGAACGCGAGCAGGGTGAACCAGCGGTTCTCGTCGGTGACGAACAGTTCGTCGGGCTCGCGCAGCCGGTCGAGCAGGGCCTGGCGGCCGGCGGCGGTCAGCGACAGCACGTGTCGCGGTGCGGCCACCTGGCCGGGCTGGAGCTCGCGGGTCAGCAGTCCGGCCGCTTCCAGACGCTTGAGCAGCGGGTAGAGCGTGCCGTCGGCGATCGGCCGCACGTGTCCGGTCAGGGCGGCGATGCGCTTGCGCAGGTCATAACCGTGCAGCTGTTCGTCGTAGAGGAATCCGAGGGTCGCGAGTTCCAACATGATCCAGATCATACCCTCTCGTCGAGATATCCTCTTGCCTTGATACCTCGGATACAAGGTATCTTCCGTTCTATGCATAGCGCCCTCGTGACCCCGGATGGTTCCCGCATCCGCTGGGTCGAGCTCCCCGGCACCGAACCCACCCGCGTCTACCTGCACGGACTCGGTGCCAGCTCCGCGCCCTACTACGGGGAGGCCGTCGCACATCCCGCGCTGACCGGGCACCGCTCACTGCTCATGGACCTGCTGGGCTTCGGGATCAGCGACCGGCCGGCGCACGCGGCGTACACCCTGGACATGCACGCGGACCTGCTGGCCCACGCGCTGGACCAGGCGGCGGTGAAGGACGCCGACGTCATCGCGCACAGCGCGGGCGGCGCCGTCGCGGTCCTGCTGGCGGCGCGCCACCCCCGGCTGGTGCGCCGCCTCGTGCTCGTCGATCCCGCCCTCGACGCGGTGCAGACGTTGCCGACCACGAAACGGCCCGGCAGCTCGGGCATCAGCGTCTACCACACCGAGCAGGCGTTCCTGGACCACGGCTGGGACGAGACGCTGGCCTTCGTCGGGCCGGAGTGGGCGGCCACCATGCGCCTGGCCGGACGGGAGGCGCTCTACCGCACGGCGATGAGCCTGCTCCGCGGCACGACCCCGGGCGTGCGCGAGGAGTTGGCGAGGCTCCCCGTGCCGCGCACGGTGCTGTATCCGGCGGCCGACGCCCCGCGGTTCGACGCGGACCGGCTGGCGGCCGCGGGTGTCGGCGCGGTGGCCATCCCGGACTGCGGCCACAACATCATGGTCGACAACCCGGCGCGGTTCGCCCTGGCCGTGGCGGCCGCACTGACCAGCCAGGAATGAGACAACCCTCGTGGAGCCGCGACCGGTTGACCGAGCCGGGGGCGACCACCAGGGGTCGAACGCGCGTACGATGCGAACGATGATCGATGAACGTTTCGCGTTGCCGGCCACCGTGGACGAGCGGACGTTGCTGGAGACCTTCCTGGACTTCCAGCGGGACGCCCTGGTCCGCAAGTGCGCCGGGCTCACCGACGCGCAACTGCGGCTGCGGCCGGTGCCCTCGTCCGGCCTGTCCCTGATCGGCCTGGTCCGGCACCTGGCCACCGTGGAGCGGTGGTATTTCCAGGCGGTGCTCGCCGGCGCCTTCCCGGGCGACCTCTTCGACCTCACCGACGATCCGGACGCCCCGTTCACCGACGTCGCCCGGGCCACTGGCGCGGAGACGTTCGCGCTCTGGCGGGCGGAGGTGGCCACCGCACGGCGGATCACCGCCGAACGCCCGCTGGACGCGGTCGGCCACCATCCCGGCACCGGGAGCGCCCACTCCCTGCGCTGGATCCTCGCGCACATGACCGACGAGTACGCCCGCCACCTCGGGCACGCCGACATCCTGCGCGAGGCGGTCGACGGCCGGACCGGGGAGTGAACCGTGGCTCACTCACGGGAGTCCCGTCGGTGCCGGAGCGAAGGTCAGGGGGCAGGAGTCGGGAACGACGAGTGAGTGATTTCGCTCAACGCATCCGATCCGGCGTCCGTACCCGAAGATATGCGCATGCGGATCCTCATGGCCGGAGTGTCCGGCTTCCTCGGCACCCGACTGGTCGACCGACTCACCGCGGACGGGCACCAGGTCACCCGCCTGGTCCGCCGCGCACCTCGCACCCCCGACGAGCGGCGCTGGAACCCGTCCGCCGCGCAGCTCGACCCGCAGGTGATGGCCGACGCCGACGCGGTGGTGAACCTGGCCGGCGCCGGAGTGGGCGACAAGCGCTGGAACGACGCGTACCAGGGGTTGATCCGGTCGAGCCGGGTGGACAGCACCACCACGCTGGCGATCACCATCGCCGGGCTGCCCGCCGCCGACCGGCCCGCGGTGCTGCTCAACGCCTCGGCGGTCGGCTGGTACGGCAACACCGGTGACCGGACGGTCGAGGAGGACTCGCCGGCCGGTGAGGGCTTCCTGGCGGACGTCTGCCGGGTGTGGGAGGCCGCCACCCGCCCGGCCGAGGACGCCGGGACCCGGGTGGTGCGGCTGCGTACCGGGCTGCCGCTGCACCGCGACGGCGGCATGCTCAAGCCGCAGCTCCTGCCGTTCCGGCTCGGGGTCGGCGGCAAGCTGGGCAACGGCCGGCAGTGGGTGCCGTGGATCGCCCTGCGGGACTGGCTGGACGGCGTGGCCTTCCTGCTGGCGCGCGACGACCTCGCCGGTCCGGTCAACGTGGTCGGTCCGGCCCCGGTCACCAACGCCGAGTTCACCCGGGAACTCGCCCGCCAACTGCACCGGCCGGCGGTCATGCCGGTCCCCGCGCTGGCCCTGAAGGTCGCCCTCGGCGGCTTCGCCCACGAGGCGCTCACCAGCACGCGGGTCCTGCCCGGCGTGCTCGGCAGGGCCGGCTTCACCTGGACCCACCCGGACCTGCCGGGCGCGCTGCACGCCGCCCTCACCGACTGAGCCGGCGAGGGCGGCGGCGGCGCGGTCAGCAGCCGATGACCCAGTAGGCGGGGCCGGTCTGCTTGAGGGTGCTGGTGTAGAAGGTGTTGTAGAGGCCCATCCGCTGGTTGCTGCCCAGCGCGTAGGCGTAGCCGCCGGACTGGTAGGCGCGGCCGGCCGTCACGTGCGCGTAGTTGCTCGCGGTGACGCAGACCGGCGCGGTGGTCGGGGTCGGGGTCGGCGACGTGGTGGCCGTCGGCGTCGGGCTGGGCGTGCCGCCCCCGCCGTTCAGGCCGAAGAAGAGCGCGTCGCGGTAGGTCGAGCAGATGGTGTCGAGGAAGTACGCCCCGGCGGTGCCGCACTGGTCGGTCGCCGAGCCCGGGTCGACCGGGGTGCCGTGGCCCATGCCGGAGACCCGGTAGAGCCGCACCTGGTCGCTGCCGTAGACCTCCAGGCTCGTGCCGGCCGGCAGGGCGGCGGTGCTGGTGGGGGTCTGCGAGACGCCGAGCACGTTGGTCCACTGGTCCCGCGACTCGGCGGCGTTCAGCGGCGCGACCGTGGTGTCCGAGGTGCCGTGCCAGATGGCCACCCGGGGGCGCTTGCCGGTGTAGCCGGCGTAGGCGTTGCGGACCAGGTCGCCCCACTGCGCCGGGGTCTTGTCGACGCCCGGGTTCATGCAGGAGAAGGCATTGACCATGCTGGTGGCGCAGCGGTAGGGGATGCCGGCGATGACCGAGCCGGCGGCGAACACGTCCGGGTAGGTGGCGAGCATGACGGCGCTCATCGCCCCACCGCCGGACAGCCCGCTGACGTAGACCCGGCTCGCGTCGGTGCCGTAGTTGGCCCTGGCGTGGTCCACCATCTGCTTCACGGACAGCGCCTCGCCCTGGCCCCGGGCGGTGTCCCCGGTCTCGAACCAGTTGAAGCAGGAGTTGGCGTTGTTGGCCGAGGGCTGCTGCGGCACGATGACCGTGAACTTCCACTGGTCGGCGTACTTCTGCCAGCCGGAGTTGGTGAAGTAGGTCGAGGCGTTCTGGGTGCAGCCGTGCAGCAGCACCACGGCCGGGGCGTTGGCCGGCAGGCCGTCCGGGCGGTAGGCGTACATGGCCAGGTTGCCGGGGTTCGAGCCGAAGCCGGTGACCTGGGAGAGCGTGGCGGCCTGCGCGGGCAGGGCGGCGACGAGGACGGCGGCCGCGGCCAGCACGACCCCGGCCGCCACCCCGGCCAGGCGGGTGAGAAGGGATGAGGAGCGGCGCACGGCGACCTCCTGACGACGAATTGTGAACTGGGTCACTGTCGAGTTGCCGCGACGTTACGTCCGTGTTTCACGCTCCCGGAATGGCCGCCGGTCACACATTCACGAACGCCGAAGTGTGCGGCCGAGGCCGCGCCCACCGGGTTTCGTGTCTGCCCGGCGGGTCCAGGTCCGGTTGGTAACGTCCGCTGCGTGCCGTCCTCCCCGTCCCTGGCCACCGGCCCGTCGACCGCGCCCGCCACCCGGAACCGGCGGGCCGACCTGGTGCTGGTGCTCGCCGCGGTAGCCCTCGCGCTCTGGGTGACCAGCGGGATGTGGCGGGACCCGAACGCCCTCACGATCACCGTGAACTCCAGCGACCAGGCCCTCTTCGAGTGGCTGCTGGCCTTCGGCGGGCACGCCGTGACCCACGGGGAGAACCCGCTCTTCACCCACCTGATCAACGTCCCGGACGGGGTGAACCTCGCGGTCAACACCTCGATCACCGCGTACGCGGTGGTCTTCGCGCCGCTGACGTACCTCATCGGGCCGCCCGCGACGTTCCTGGTGATCCTCACGCTCAACCTCGCGGCCACCGCGGTGGCCTGGTACTGGCTGCTCAGCCGGCACCTGGTCGCCAGCCGGCTGGCCGCCGGGGTGGGCGCGCTCTTCATCGCCTACTGCCCGGCCATGGTGTCGCACGCCAACGCGCACCTGAACTGGACCGCCGGCTGGCTCGTGCCGCTGCTCGTCTGGGGCGTGCTCCGGCTGCGCCGCCCCGGGCGCGCGGTCGCCGGCGGCGTCGTGCTCGGCGTACTGGTGGCCGTCGCGTTCTCGATCGCCGCCGAGGGGCTCTTCTTCACGGCGCTGGCGCTCGCCCTGTTTCTCCTGGTGTGGGCGCTGCACCCGGCCCGGCGGGCCGAGGCGCGGGCGGCCCTGCCGAGCTTCCTGCGCGGCCTCGGCGTGACCGCGCTCGTCTCCGGGGTGCTGCTCGCGTACCCGCTGTGGCTGCACTTCGCCGGGCCGCAGCGGTTCCACGGCACCGGCTTCGACCCGATGATCCACTCCGAGGACATCGCGGCGTTCGGGTCGTACCCCCGCCGGTCCCTGGCCGGCTGGGCCGGGCTGGGCACCTCGCTGGCGCCCAACCCGACCGAGGAGAACTCCTTCTTCGGCATCCCGCTGCTGCTGCTCGCCGTGGCCTGCTTCGTCCTGCTCCGGCGGCGCGCCGACCGGGCGTTCCGGGCCACGCTCACCGCGCTCGGCGTGACCGCGCTGGTCTTCGCCGTGCTCTCCTGGGGGCCCACGGCCAAGTGGAACGGCCGGCAGACCGACCAACTGCTGCCGTTCGGGGTGCTGGACAACCTGCCGGTGGTCAACGCGGCGCTGCCCTCACGGCTCGCCCTCGTGGTGGCCCCGGTGATCGGGCTGCTGCTGGCGTACGCGGTCGACTCGCTGCGCGCCCGGCCGCCCCGGCACCGCTCCACCGAGCTGGCCTGGGCGCTCGGCTTCGCCGCCGCGCTGCTGCCGCTCCTGCCCACCCCGCTGCTGACGAGCGTCCGGGAGCCGGTGCCGGCGTTCATCACCACCGGCGCCTGGCAGCGCTACGTCTCCCCGGGCGGGGTGCTCACCCCGCTGCCGCTGACCGTGGACATCTATCCCGACGGCCAGCGCTGGCAGGCGTACGCCCTGGCGCACCGGCAGGGCGAGTTCCGCATCCCGGCCGGCTTCTTCCTGGGCCCGGGCGGGCCGGACGGCCGGGGCCGGATCGGGCCCGTCCCGCGCACCTTCAGCGCCCTCATGGACCAGGCGGGGCGGACCGGGCTGGTCCCGATCATCACCGACGGCAGCATCCGGGAGTCCCGGGCCGACCTGCACTACTGGGGAGTCGAGACGGTGGTGCTGGCCGACCGGGTGCACGGGGCGAAGTTCGACGTCGACGAGGAGGCGGTGCGGCGCACCGCCACGGCCCTGCTCGGCGCGCCCGAGCGGGTCGAGGACGTCTGGGTCTGGCGGGTGCCGCCGGCCTGACCGGCTGCCGGTCAGGACGTTGTTCCTGCGACGAGGCTCACGCGGGCCGGTCGGTGCCGGCGGGACTAGGCTGGGCGGGTGACCGTGACGACTTCCGGGCTGACCGCCGTCCGCGCCGGCCTGATCGACTACCAGGCCGCCTGGGACGAGCAGCGCCGGGTGCACGAGGCCGTGGTGGCCGGCGAGCAGGGCGACACCGTGCTGCTGCTGGAGCACCCCAGCGTCTACACCGCCGGCAAGCGGACCGAGCCGTGGGACCGGCCGATGGACGGCACCCCGGTGGTCGACGTGGACCGCGGCGGCAAGATCACCTGGCACGGCCCGGGGCAGCTGGTCGGCTACCCGATCGTCCGGCTGCCCGACCCGGTCGACGTGGTGGCGTACGTCCGGCGCACCGAGCAGCTGCTGATCGACGTCTGCGCCGAGTTCGGGCTGGTCGCCGGCCAGGTCGAGGGGCGCAGCGGCGTCTGGGTGCCGGAGGACGACCGGGGGCCGGCCCGCAAGGTCGCCGCCATCGGCATCCGGGTGGCCCGGGGCGTGACCCTGCACGGCTTCGCGATCAACTGCGACTGCGACCTCGGCCACTACGACCGGATCGTGCCGTGCGGCATCCGGGACGCCGGGGTCACCTCGCTCACCGCCGAACTGGGCCGCCCGATCACGGTCGCCGACGTGCTGCCGGTGGTCGAGCGGCACCTGCCCACCCTGATCCAGGTCTGACCCCGGTGCGGATCGACCTCGTCACCCTCGTCGTCGCCGACTACGACCCGGCGATCGCCTTCTTCACCGAGGTGCTCGGCTTCGAGCTGGTGGAGGACAAGCCCTCGCTGACCAACGACGGCCGGCCGAAGCGCTGGGTGGTCGTCCGCCCGCCGGGTGGCGGGACCGGGCTGCTGCTGGCCCGCGCCGACGGGGAGCGGCAGGCGGCCGCCGTGGGCGACCAGACCCACGGCCGCGTCGGCTTCTTCCTCCAGGTCGACGACTTCGACGCCACCTACCGGCGGATGGTCGAGGCGAAGGTCGAGTTCGTGAAGCCCCCGCGCACCGAGCCGTACGGGCGGGTCGCCGTGTTCCGCGACCTCGCCGGCAACCCCTGGGACCTGCTCGGTCCCGCCTGACGAGGAGAGGACCCCCGATGACCGACGTGATGTCGACCCAGCAACGGATCGCCGAGGAGCTCCGGGTGCCGGCGACCTTCGACGCCGCCGAGGAGATCGAGCGCCGGGTCGTCTTCCTCGCCGACCGCCTCGTCGACACCGGCCTCACCACGCTGGTCCTGGGCATCAGCGGCGGCGTCGACTCGACCACCGCCGGCCGGCTCTGCCAGCTCGCCGCGGAGCGCGCCCGCTCCGCCGGCCACCCGGCCGTCTTCGTCGCCATGCGCCTGCCCTACGGCGTGCAGGCCGACGAGCACCACGCCCAGGCCGCGCTGGAGTTCATCCGCCCCGACCGGGTGCTCACGGTCGACGTCAAGCCGGCCGCCGACGCCGCCCTGGCCGCGCTTGTCGCCGGCGGGCTGACCTTCCGCGATGCCGCCCAGCAGGACTTCGTGCTCGGCAACATCAAGGCCCGGCAGCGCATGATCGCCCAGTACGCGGTGGCCGGCGCGGCGGGCGGGCTGGTGGTCGGCACCGACCACGCCGCCGAGGCGGTCACCGGCTTCTTCACCAAGCACGGCGACGGGGCGGCCGACGTGATCCCGCTGACCGGGCTCACCAAGCGGCGCGTGCGGGCACTGGCCGCGGCGCTCGGCGCCCCCACCGAGCTGGTCGGCAAGGCGCCCACAGCCGACCTGGAGACCCTCGCCCCGGGCAAGCTCGACGAGGACGCGCTCGGCCTGGCCTACGAGCACATCGACGACTACCTGGAGGGCCGGCCGGTGCCCGCCGAGGTGGAGGCGGCGCTGGTGGCCCGCTACCAGGCCACCGACCACAAGCGCCAGCTCCCGGTCGCACCCTGACGCGACGCCCGCCGGACAGGGGCCCCGGTCGACCGGGGCCCCTTCCTCCTCAGGGGGTGAGCCGGTGCAGGTCCCGGGGGAAGGCGGTCACCTCCCGGACGTTGGCCGCGCCGGTGAGCCGGGCGACGAAGCGTTCCAGCCCGATGGCGAAGCCCCCGTGCGGCGGCATGCCGTGGCGGAACGCGTCCACGTACCCGGCGTACGGCTCGACCGGCTCGCCGCGCGCCGCCAGGGCGGCCAGGTAGTCCTCGTGCCGGTGCAGCCGCTGCCCGCCGGTGACCAGCTCCAACCCCCGGAACAGCAGGTCGAAGCCGTTGGAGTGGGCCGGCCGCGCCGGGTCCGGGTGGGTGTAGAACGGCCGCTTCGCCATCGGATAGCCGGTGACGAAGAGGAAGTCCGAGCCGTGCTCGCGCAGTGCCCACTCCCCCAGCGCCCGCTCGTGCGCCGGGGCGAGGTCCGGCTCGTCGACCGGCGCCCCGGCGATCTTCAGCGCCTCGGTGAAGTGCACGGCGGGGATCTCGGCGGGCACCTCCGGCAGGGTGAGCCCGAGGGTGGCGACGGCCCCGCCGGCCCGGGCCGCGACCTCGGCCAGCATCCCGGCCAGGGTCTCCCGCAGCACGGCCATCACGTCCCGGTGGTCGGCCACGAAGCCCAGCTCGACGTCGAGCGACGTGTACTGGGCCAGGTGCCGGACGGTGTCGTGCGGCTCGGCGCGGAACACCGGCCCGACCTCGTAGACCCGCTCGAAGACGCCGACCATGAGCTGCTTGTAGAACTGCGGCGACTGGGCCAGGTACGCGGGCCGGCCGAACCAGTCCAGCGCGAACACGTTCGCCCCGCTCTCGGTGGACGAGGCGACCACCTTCGGGGTGTGGATCTCCACGAACTGGCGGGCGTCCAGGGCGGCCCGGAAGCCGGCCACCGCCGCCGCCGAGATCCGCAGCGCGGCGGAGCGGGTCGGGTGGCGCAGCGCGGTGGGCGCGTGGTCGAGCTGGGTGGGCAGGGTGGCGGTGAGCGCCGGCCGGTACAGGTCGAACGGCGGCGGGACGGCGGGCGGGCCGAGCGGGCGTACCGTCGGCTCGGCCAGCTCGACCCCGGCGGGCGCCGTGGCGTTCGCGACCACCGTGCCGGTGACCTCGACGACGGTCTCCTCGGGCAGCGACTCGACGGCCGCGCGCGCGGCGGGGTCGGTGACCACCACCTGGGCCAGGCCGGCGGCGTCCCGGACGATCAGGAAGGCCACCGACTTGAGCAGCCGGCGGCGGTGCACCCAGCCGGCGATCCGAACGGACTCGCCGACATGGTGGGTGAGCTGGGAGGACAGGATGCGTTGCACGGCGGTTACCTCCTCGATCAATCGCAACGCGATCCCCGGGAGGTGTGGGCGAGCGGGAAACCTCGCGGTGCCACCACACCTTCGCCCCCGCCGGAGCGGGGGCCTCGTTCGTCGCCTTTTCACCGGGGCCAGCCGGGCGGGGTCTACTGGGCGCGGACGCCGTTCTTCCCGCAGCTCGGGAGGGTCTTCGTGGGCCGGCGCCAGACCGCCTTCCAGCACATCGGCGGCTCTCTGCGCTGGCGGATCGGCCCGCTACTCGGCTCCGTCGCAGCTCTGCCGGGCACGGTAGCACCCGCCGCCGGCACGTGTGACGGGGATTTCTGGTGGCTCGTGTCCGGTGTCACATCATTCGGGGCGTGACGCCGGTCGCCCGACGTTCATCGACGGCCGCCGACCGGCGTACGCTCGGTTTCGTGACGATCGAGCCCTCCGCGCCGACGACCGAGCAGGCCGCGCCAACCGCGACTGTCGCACCCGAGGGGCGGCGCATGCTGCGGATCGAGGCGCGCAACGCCGAGACGCCGATCGAGCGCAAGCCGCCGTGGATCAAGGTCAAGGCCAAGATGGGCCCGGAGTACACCCAGCTGCGCGGGCTCGTCTCGCGCGAGGGGCTGCACACCGTCTGCCAGGAGGCCGGCTGCCCCAACATCTACGAGTGCTGGGAGGACCGGGAGGCCACCTTCCTCATCGGTGGCGACCAGTGCACCCGGCGCTGCGACTTCTGCCAGATCGACACCGGCAAGCCGGCCGAGTTCGACGCCGACGAGCCCCGCCGGGTCGCCGAGTCCGTCGCCGCCATGGGCCTGCGCTACGCCACCATCACGGGCGTGGCCCGCGACGACCTGCCCGACGGCGGCGCCTGGCTCTACGCCGAGACGGTCCGGCAGATCCACGCCCTCCAGTCCGGCTGCGGCGTCGAGCTGCTGATCCCCGACTTCAACGCGGTGCCCGAGCAGCTCGCCGAGGTGTTCGGCTCCCGCCCGGAGGTGCTGGCCCACAACGTGGAGACCGTGCCGCGGATCTTCAAGCGGATCCGCCCGGCGTTCCGCTACGAGCGCTCCCTCGACGTGATCCGCCAGGCGCGCGCCGACGGCCTGGTCACCAAGAGCAACCTGATCCTCGGCATGGGCGAGGAGCGGGCCGAGGTCTCCCAGGCGCTGCGCGACCTGCACGAGGCCGGCTGCGAGCTGATCACCATCACGCAGTACCTGCGCCCCTCCCCCCGGCACCACCCGGTCACCCGCTGGGTCAAGCCGGAGGAGTTCGTCGAGCTGCGCGAGGAGGCCGAGGAGATCGGCTTCGCCGGCGTGATGAGCGGCCCGCTGGTGCGCTCGTCGTATCGGGCCGGGCGGCTCTACCAGCAGGCGCTCGCCGCCCGCGACGAGGTCGTCGCCGCCGGCTGAGGCCGGCCGTCCACCGCGTCACCCACCGCCGGCCACCCGCCGGATGCCATGATCCCAGGGATGACCGCCGGGGTACGCCAGCAGCCGCGCGAGGCCACCCGCCCGCGCACGCCCCGGCGTCCCCGACTTCCGGCGCTGCTCGCCCTGCTGGTCGGGCTCGCCGGGATCGGCTACCGGCTGGCGCTCCTGCTCGCCGACGCACCACCCACCAACAGCGACGAGGCGACCATGGGGCTGGCCGCCCTGCACATCGCTGGCGGCGCGGACTTCCCCGTCTGGTTCTACGGCCAGGCGTACATGGGCACGCTGGAGGCGTACCTGGCCGCGCCGCTGGTCGCCCTGGCCGGGCCCTCGGTGCTCGCCCTGCGACTGCCCACCCTGGCCCTCTACGCCCTCTTCCTCGCCCTGTCCTGGCGGCTCACCCGCCGGCTCGGCGGCGACCGCTGGTACGCCCTGCTGGTCGTGGCCGTGCTCGCGCTCGGCGCCGACCGGGTGGTGAAGAACCAGCTCATCGCCGGCGGCGGCTACCCGGAACTGAACCCGGCCGCTGCGGCGCTGGCGCTGCTCACCGTGGGGCTGTGCGCTGCCAGCCCGGGAGTGCGGCCGCCGCTTCGGGCGGCCGCGTCCCGGCCGGCGGTGCGGCTGTCCGGCTGGGGGGCCTGGGGGCTCGTCTCCGGGCTGCTGCTCTGGGTCGATCCGTTGATCCTGCCGTTCGTGCTGGCGCTCGGCGCGGTGCTGGTGGGGCGGCGCGGGCGAGAGCTGGTCGGGCGGGCCGGGGCAGCCCTGGCCGGAGGGCTGCTGCTGGGCGCGGCGCCGATGCTGCTGGACAGCCTCCGGCACGGCCGCGACCCGCTCGCCGCGGTGCTGGCCGCCAGCGGCGCCGACGCGGCGGCGAGCTGGGGCGAGCGGCTGCACGGCGCGCTCGTACTCGGCCCGCCCCTGGCGATGGGCTTCTGCTCCCCCGGCCACTGCGCCGGGTGGCAACTCTGGTGGGCCCCGGCGTTCCTTGTCCTGCTGCTGCTCGCGGCGATCACCGCCGGGCGCACCCTCCGCCGGCCCGTGTCGCCCGCCCCGCTCTCGTCGTCTCCGGATCTTGGCGACTTTCCGTTCGCCGCGAACGACAACTCTCCAAGATCCGGCGAGGATCCCGCTGTGACAGCGGACCGGCGGGTGTCGGCGGCGGTGCGGCTCGCGCTGCTCGCGGGGGCGGCGGCGGTGCTGGCGGCCTACGCGGCGAGCAACGCCGCGGGGCGGACCCCGGTGGAGAGCGCCCGCTACCTCTCGGTCCTGGCGGTCGCCACGCCGGCCCTGCTCTGGCCCCTCTGGTCCGCCGCCCGCCGCGCCGGCCGGTGGCCCCGATCCGCCGAGCCGCCCCACGGCCCCGGCGAAGCGGCGGACTCCGACCGACGTGATCAGGACCTCGACGAGCTGCCGGAATCCCACCGGACCGGCCACCACCTCGGCGACCTGGCGGTATCCGACCCGCCGGAAGCGCGCCAGGTCGGCGAGGCGGAGCCGATCGACCGGTCGACGGGCGGCCGGGCGCGGGTCCGGGCGGCCGGGGCGGCGGCGGTCGCCGTGCTGGCGGGGATGCTCGGCACCGGAGCGGTCGCGACGGCGGACGCGATCGGGACCGTGCCGGCCACCCACGCGGAAGCCGACCGGCACCGGGCGCTCGTCGACACGCTCGGCGCGCTGGGCGTGCGACACGTGCGCGCCGGCTACTGGACGTGCAACCGGCTCACCTTCGCCACCGGCGAGGACGTGCGCTGCGCCGTGGTCGACGACGAGCTGCGCCCCGGGTTCGACCGGCTGCCGGCGTACCGGCGGGCCGTGGACGCCGACCCCGGCGCGGCGTGGGTGGCTCCGGCCGGGTCCCCGCTGGCCGCCCGGCTGGACGGGCGGGTCGGATCCGGCCCGGGCGCGCTCGAGGTGGTCACCGCCGCCGGCTGGCGGATCTACCTGCCCCGACGCTGAGCGACCCTCCGCCCGCCACGAGCCGACGCCGCGCGCGGCCCAGCCGGCCCGAGCCGACGCCGCCGCCTCGGCTACCCTCGCCGCTGGGCCGGCGGCACCGGGTCGAGCAGGCCGAGGCGGTGGGCCAGTGCGGCGGCCTCCACCCGGTTCGTGACGTCCAGCTTGGCGATGATCCGGGACACGTGCACGCTCGCCGTCTTCGGCGAGATGAAGAGCCGCTCGGCGATCCGGCTGTTGCTGTGCCCCTCGGCGACCAGCCGGAGCACCTCCTGTTCCCGGCTGGTCAGCAGGTCCGGGCCGGGCCGGCCGGCGCCGCGCAGCCCGACCCGGCGGGCCAGGGTGGCGGCCTGCTCGCCCAGCGGGGCGGCGCCGAGCCGGGTGGCGATGTCCGCGGCCTCGCGGACGGCGGCGGCCACCTCGTCCCGCTCGCCGGCCGCCGCGGCGGCCTCGGCCAGCGCGAGCAGGGCCCGGCCCAGCGGGTACGGCTGCCCCACCGCCCGCCACTCCGCCACGGCCGCCCGCCACGCCGGCAGCGCGGCGGGGGTGCCGCCGGTGGGGATCGCGGTGACCTGGGCGGCGTGTGCCTGCTCCGCCGGATAGCGGACGGGCAGCACGGCGGCCACCGCGGACGCCTCGGCGGCCAGATCGGCGTCGCCGACCCGCGCGGCCGCGGAGGCCACGGCGCTGAGCACCGGCCAGCCCTCCCGGGGCAGGTCGACCAGGCGCTCGTCGGCCAGGGCGGCCCGGCTCGCGGCGAGCGCGGCCACCTTGTCGTCCGCCGCCAGGGCGGCCTCGATGCGCAGCTCGTGCAGCGGCAGCCGGTGGTTCGGCCAGAGGTACGGCCGGGCCAGGAAGGCCAGCGCCCGGCCGACCAGCTCGTCGGCGGCGGGGTGTGCGCGGGCCAGCCGCAGGCCCGCCCGGAGCTGGAGCCAGTGCAGCCCGGAGACGCCCGGCGGGTCGATCCGGGCCGCCTCGGCGCAGGCCGCGTCGGCCTCGTCCCAGCGGCCCAGCGCGATCAGCGCCTCGGCCCGGTTCGACAGCAGGTACGCCCCGGTGGAGCGGCTGATCCCCACCCGGCGCGCCTCGCTCACCCCGGCCGCGGCCGCTTCCTCGCTCTCGGCGTACCGGCCCAGCTCGTAGAGCACGTCGGAGAGGTATACCAGCGCGCTGACCAGCGCCGGCGCGTTGCCGGTCGCCCGGGCCAGCGCCTCGGCCCGGCGCAGCTCGGCCAACCCCAGGTCGGGGGCGTTGTCGGTGCGGCAGAGCAGGGCGATCCGGGTGGGCAGCAGGGCCACGTCCTCGCCGATCGCCTCGGCCGCGGCCATCGCCTCGTCGGCCACCGAGGCGGCCTGCGCGGGGTCGATCTTGACCAGGTGCGCGGCGATGTCGGCGAGCAGCCGCACCCGCTCCGGCGCGTCCGCCATCCCGCCCGCCAGCCGGTACGCCTCGCGTACCTCGACGGTGCCGTCGCTCTTGCCGAGCAGGGCGAGCAGCCGGCCGCGCCGGTGGAGCAGGCGGGCGGCGCGCAGCGGCTCGGCGGCGGTGTCCACCTCGGCGAGCCCGGCCCGGGTCAGGGTGAGCGCCCGGCTGTAGTCGCCGGCCGTGGTGGCCGCGGCCAGGGTCTCCTCCAGCACCCGCAGGTGGTCCATGCCGAGCCGGTCGCCGGCGTCGGGCACCAGCTCCCACAGTTCGAGGACCCGTTCCAGCAGCCGGCTCTGCTCCGCGTACGCGTACCGGTCGCCGGCGGCACCGGCGGCCTCCCGGGCGGCGATCAGGGCGCGCGGGTGGTCGTGTGCCGCGTACCAGTGGTGGGCGATCTCGGCCGGGGCGCGGCCGGCGGCCACCAGGTGCGGCTGCGCCTCGATGGCGGCGGCGTACCGGGCGTGCAGCCGGGCGTGCTCGCCGGGGAGCAGGTCGTCGTGGACGGCCTCGCGCACCAGCGCGTGCCGGAACTCGTAGTCGCCGTCCGGGTCGGCCACCACGAGCTGGCCGGCCACGGCGGCACGCAGCGCGTCCTCCAGCTCGTTCTCGGGCAGGCCGGCCACCTCGGCGAGAAGCTCGTGGGCGAAGCGGGTGCCGCCGGCCGCGGCGATCCGCAGCACCCGCTGGGCCGGCTCGGGCAGCCGGTCCACCCGGGCCAGCAGCAGGTCGCGCAGCGTCTCCGGCAGCACCGCGCAGCCGACCGGGTCGCCGGCCGCGGCCAGCTCCTCGATGAAGAACGGATTGCCCTGGGTACGCCCGTGCACGTCGTCGACGGCGCGGGGCGCGGGCTCGACGCCGAGCAGGTCGGCGAGGACGGCGGCGGTGCCGTCCCGGTCCAGCCGGCCGAGCTCGACCCGCCCCACGCCCCGGGCCCGGTCCAGCTCGGCGAGGAAGGGACGCAGCGGGTGGCCGCGGTGCAGCTCGTCGGTGCGGTAGGTGCAGACCAGCAGCAGGCGGGTGGACCGGGCGGCCCGGACCAGGAAGTCGATCAGATCCCGGGTGGACCGGTCGGCCCAGTGCAGGTCCTCGATCACCAGCACCAGCGGCCGCTCCTCGGCGAGCCGCCGGAACAGGTCGGCGACCAGGTCGAACAGGTAGCCGCGCGGGGTGTCGGAGACGGGCAGTCCGGTCGGCGCGGCTGCGGCCGGCACCCGGGCAAGCTCGGGCAGCAGCCGGGCGAACTCCGCCTCGTAGCCGGCGAAGGCGGCCGGGCCGTCGTGGCGCAGCACGTCGCGCAGCGCGGCGGCGAACGGCGCGAAGGGCAGGCCGGCCTCGCCGAGTTCCAGGCACTGGCCGATGAGCAGCCGCGCCCCGGTCGCGGTGGCGTGCGCGCCGAACTCCTCCAGCAGCCGGGTCTTGCCGACCCCGGCCTCGCCGCCCACCAGGACGGTCGCCGGGTCACCGGCCCGGGCCCGGCCGAGCGCCTCGCGCAGCCCGGTCAGCTCGGACTGGCGGCCGACGAGGACGGTGCTGGCGGCGCGTGCGGTCACGCCGTCGAGCATGCCATGGCGTACGCCGGCGCCGTCCCGGCCGACCGGCCGGTTCCCCGCCGGCCCGGCCGCCCCTGTGACGGCCGGACCGACGTCGTGGGAACCCGGACCGGCCGCACCACTCCCGTCGGAGACGGCCGGACCGACGTCGCTGGAACCCGACCTGGCCGCACCACTCCCGTCGGAGACGGCCGGACCGACCGGGGGCGCCGGCAGCGCCGGGGCGGTCACCGGCGGGCGTCGGAGACGCGGGCGGCGTGCTGCCGGCGGCCGAGCCAGCCGCGCGGGTGGCGGCGGGGCAGGGACCGGGCGAGCCGGTCGCGGGCCGCGTCGGCCTGCAGCTCGGAGGCGTGGCTGCGGTGGATGCTGAGGAGCAGGTCTGCGTCGTTGCCGAACATCTCGGTTCTCCTGTCGTGCGGTGTCTGTCGCTGTCGACACTGACTTTCCGCGCGAAGGTGCCCCCGGGGCATGGGTGCGCAGCCTGATCTTCGGCCGCTCCCCCTCCTTACCGCGGGGCCTCAGGAGCCCGGCGGCGACGTAAGGTACTCAGCTCGGCGGTGGAGGGGCAGCCACGGATCAACGGACCGGGCGGCGACCACTAGACTCTGCGGCATGGCAAAGCCCCAGGAGAAGGTCTCGTTCGGCCAGCGGCTGAAGCAGATCGGGATGGTGTTCCAGTTCACCGCCAAGCAGGACCGGTGGTTCGCGCCGCTGACCGCGGCGGCGGTGCTGATCCCGCTCGCGCTCACCGTGGTGGCGGTGCTCCTGTGGGGTTGGATCTGGCTGCCGATCGGCATCCTGTTCATCCTGCTCGCCGTGCTGATCGTGCTCAACCTGCGGTCCAACAAGGCGATGATGAACGCCGCCGAGGGGCAGCCCGGCGCGGCGGCCCAGATCATGGAGAGCATGCGCGGCGACTGGCGGGTCACCCCGGCGGTCAGCTCCACCACCCAGATGGACATGGTGCACCTGGTGATCGGCCGGCCGGGCGTGATCCTGCTGGCCGAGGGCAACCCGCAGCGGGTGCGGGGCCTGCTCGGCCAGGAGAAGCGCCGGCTGGCCAAGGTGATCGGCTCCGCGCCGCTGCACGACTACGTGATCGGCCAGGGCGAGGGTGAACTGCCGATCCGCAAGCTGCGGATGACGCTGATGCGGCTGCCCCGCAGCCTCGCCCCGAAGGACGTCAACGCCCTCGACAAGCGGCTCAAGGCGCTCACCGCCCGCCCGCAGATGCCCAAGGGCGCGGTCCCGAAGAACATGCGGCCGCCGCGGGGCGCGTTCCGCCAGACCCGGGGTCGCTGACCCTCGTCGTACGCGAGAAGGAGCCGGTCCCACGCGGGCCGGCTCCTTCGTCGTGCCGGGCGGGGATCAGCGGCGGGCGGGGCGGGGGGCATCGGCCACAACCGACCCGGTGAGCCGGTCGTGCAGGCCGCGCCGGTGCCCGTCCATGATCAGAGCGGGCACCACGAGGGCCAGCAGCACGCCGCGCAGCAGCGCCCGGAGCAGCCCGATCCGGCCCCCGTCGGCCCAGGACAGGCAGCGGATCCGGGTGAGGTACATGCCGGGGGTCTGGGCGAAGAGGCCGAGGAAGAAGCCGTACTCCAGGATCAGCACCAGGACCGGGGCCCAGCCGTCCCGGACCGGGTCGGCGAAGATGTTGGCGATCAGCAGGCAGAGCAGCCAGTCGACGAGCAGCGCACCGAAGCGGCGGCCGAGGCTCGGGGGCGTGAAGGTCGGGTCCGCGGCGGGCGGCACCGGCACGGCGGCGGTATCGGTCACAGCGGCCAGGGTAGCCAGCGGCCGGCCGGGGGCCGCCGGGTACGCCGGTCGGCACGGAGCGGGGAACAGGACCAAACCGTCAAACAGCGCCAGACCGGGGTGTTGAGCGGCCGGGATGACGCTCCGCGAGGGACGTAACACGGCGGAAACAGAGGAGACACGGCCGGGCAACCCCGCGGCCATAGCGTCGCCAGGAAGACAGCGACCGGAGTGGACCCGCCAGGAGGACCTGTGTTCGCCAATCCCGAGGAACTGCTGCGCTACCTCGCC
Source organism: Micromonospora sp. AMSO31t (assembly GCF_008868175.1). Taxonomy (GTDB): domain Bacteria; phylum Actinomycetota; class Actinomycetes; order Mycobacteriales; family Micromonosporaceae; genus Micromonospora. The sequence continues at coordinate 44,235 of NZ_WBKT01000010.1, read as the reverse complement.
AACGAGGACGTGAAGTTCGTCGACGTACGTTTCTGTGACCTGCCCGGCGTGATGCAGCACTTCAACCTGCCGGTCGAGTCCGTCGACGACAGCCTGTTCACCGACGGCCTCGCGTTCGACGGTTCGTCGATCCGCGGCTTCCAGGCGATCCACGAGTCGGACATGCTGCTGCTGCCCGACGTGGCGACCGCCTTCATCGATCCGTTCCGCGCGCAGAAGACGCTGGCGTTGAACTTCTTCATCCACGACCCGTTCACCCGCGAGGCGTACTCCCGGGACCCGCGCAACGTGGCGAAGAAGGCCGAGGCGTTCCTCGCCGCCAGCGGCATCGCCGACACCGCCTACTTCGGGGCGGAGGCGGAGTTCTACATCTTCGACTCCATCCGCCACGAGACCTCGGCGCACCAGTCGTTCTACTACATCGACTCCATCGAGGGCGCCTGGAACTCGGGCCGGGAGGAGCCGGGCGGCAACCGCGGGTACAAGACCGCCTACAAGGGCGGCTACTTCCCCGTCCCGCCGGTGGACCACTACGCCGACCTGCGCGACAGCATCGTCCGCCGCCTGGTCGACACCGGGTTCACCGTCGAGCGGTCCCACCACGAGGTCGGCACCGCCGGCCAGTCGGAGATCAACTACAGGTTCTCCACCCTGCTGCACTCCGCCGACCAGCTCCAGCTGTTCAAGTACATCGTGAAGAACGAGGCGTGGGCCAACGGCAAGACCGCCACGTTCATGCCCAAGCCGCTGTTCGGCGACAACGGCTCCGGCATGCACACCCACCAGAGCCTCTGGCTCAATGGTGAGCCGCTGTTCTACGACGAGACCGGCTACGCCGGCCTCTCGGACACCGCCCGCTGGTACATCGGCGGCCTGCTGCACCACGCCCCGTCGCTGCTGGCGTTCACCAACCCGACGGTCAACTCCTACCGCCGCCTGGTGCCGGGCTTCGAGGCGCCGGTGAACCTGGTCTACTCGCAGCGCAACCGCTCGGCGTGCACCCGCATCCCGGTCACCGGGGCCAACCCGAAGGCCAAGCGCGTCGAGTTCCGGGTGCCGGACCCGTCCAGCAACCCCTATCTCGCGTTCTCGGCGATGATGATGGCCGGCCTGGACGGCATCAAGAACAAGACCGAGCCGCCGGCCCCGATCGACAAGGACCTGTACGACCTGCCCCCGGAGGAGTGGGGCGACGTCAAGCAGGTGCCGGGTTCGCTCCCGGAGGTGCTGGACGCGCTCGAGGCCGACCACGATTACCTGCTCGACGGCGGGGTCTTCACCCCGGACCTGATCTCCACCTGGGTGTCGTGGAAGCGGGCCAACGAGGTCGACCCGGTGCGCCTGCGCCCGACCCCGCACGAGTTCGCCATGTACTTCGACTGCTGAGCTCCTCGGCGCGACACACTCCACAGCACCGGCCGGGCCGGCTCCGCGACAGCGGGGCCGACCCGGCCGGTTCGCGGGTCCGCCTCAGCGGGTGAGCAGCGCGTCCAGCTTGGTGAAGGAGCTGCCCCAGCCCTGCTCGGCACCGGACCGCATCTCCGGCGCGAACGGGCCCTGGCGCAGCACCAGCCGGGTCCGGTCACCGGGCTCGGCGTGGAACTCCAGCCGCAGCGTGAACCGGGTGCCGTCGGGCACGCCCGGCACGCCGTGCGCCTCCTCGTAGCCCACCAGCAGCTCGTGCTCCACCACCTCGCTGAAGGTGCCGTCGGCCGGCGAGGTCATCGCCGGGTCCTCGTCGTTGACCATGACGAAGCGCTGGTGGCCGCCGACCCGGACGTCCATGTCGACGGTGTCCCGCGGCACGGACCAGCCGACCGGGGCGAACCACTCGGCGAACTGGTCCGGGTCGGTGAACGCGCGCCAGACCAGCTCCCGCGGAGCGTCGAACACCCGGGTCATGACGAGTTCCTGGGTCGCCTGCGTGTCGGTCATGCTGCTGTCCTCTCTCATCGGTCTTTCCGTTCGGTCTGCGCCTGGACCCGCCTGAGGTGCGCGTCGAGCCGGTCGAAGTTGGCGTCCCAGAACTGCCGGTAGCGCTCCATCCAGGCCGTCGCCTCGCGCAGCGGCTCCGGGTTGAGGCTGCTGGACCGCCACTGCGCGCTCCGGCTGCGGGTGATCAGCCCGGCGTGCTCCAGCACCTTCAGGTGCCGGGAGATCGCCGGCAGGCTGATCGCGAACGGTTCGGCGAGCTCCGAGACGGTGGCGTCCCCCTCCGCGAGCCGGGCGAGGATCCCCCGGCGGGTCGGGTCGGCCAGCGCCGCGAAGATGACGCTCAGTCGGTCCTCGGCCACTGCTTAACCATCCTGTTAATTAACGGATGCGTTAAACATAGAGGCCGGGTGGGCGCGCGTCAACCACTTCGGGAAAGTTCAGCGGGCGCGGCGGGCCCGGACCGCGGCCACCACCACGACGGCCACCACCAGCGCCGTCATGACTATCGCGCCCGGCGCCTTGGTGAACCGGGCCAGGTTGGTGCCGTCGGGCAGGGCGAGCAGCGAGGCCACCGCGCAGGGCGCCACGAACCACACCGTCCGGGCCACGGCGACCGTCGCCACCGCGAGCAGCGCCAGCGGCCAGGTCGCGTACCAGGGGTGGAAGACCGGCGCGAGCAGCACGGTGGCGGCCAGGGCCAGGCCGGCCCCGGCCAGGGCCACCCGGGGCCGGACGGCGGCCGGGCGAACCACCGGTTGCCGGACCTCGCCCAGCCGGCGCAACGCCGTCCACGACCGCCACCACAGGACCACCAGCAGCACGGCGAGCACGGCGAGCGCGACCGCGCGGACCACCGGCACGGCCTGCGGGTCCCGGCCCGCCAGCGCGCCCGCGTAGTCGACGACCAGACCGACCGCGGTCGGTGGAGACGTCCACTGCTCGGAGTCGCCGCTGCGGGCCAGGCCGCGCACCCAGCCGAGGCCCAGACCCGTGAGCAGGCTGCTGATCGCCAGCGCGCCCAGCAGTCCCCCGGCCAGCCAACCGCCGTCGCGCAGCAGCGCCCGCCACGTGTGCCGGCCCGGCACGGCGGCCAGCACCGCGAACGGCAGCACCACCACGGCGACCGCCTTCACCGCCACGGCCAGCCCGAACAGCACCCCGGCGACGACCAGGGCCCGCGGCCGGCCGGGCCGGCGGACCACCACCAGCAGGCCGAACAGCAGCAGCCCGAGGCCGACCGCGTCGCTGTGGGCGCCGGCCACCAGGTGCACCCCGACCAGCGGGCAGGCCAGCGTCAGCCAGGCCGCCCGCCGGGTCGGCACCCCCACGGCCCGGGCCAGCCCGGGCAGGCAGACCGCGGCCAGCAGCACCCCGGCCAGGGCCAGCACGCGCAACACCACGATCGCGCCGACCAGGCCGCCCCCGAGCACCACGGCCAGGCCGGCGAGCAGTACGAAGAACGGCCCGTACGGGGCTGGCGTGTCCCGCCAGATCGGCGACACGCTCTCCGCCCACGGGCAGCCGGCCGCCACCACCCCGACCCGGTACGGATCGACGCCGTGCGTCCACGACCAGCCCTGGCAGGCGTACGAGTAGACGTCCCGGCTGCCGAGCGGCGGCGCGGCCAGCAGCGGGAGCAGCCAGAGCCCGGCGGTCGCGTACACCCAGCGGCCCGACGGCGGGCCCCAGCGCAGCGACCACCAGGCCCCGACGAGCAGCACCGTGCCGGCCAGCCAGCAGCCGAGCACCGCCGGCCCGTGCGGGGCGCGCCAGGCGTCGCCGAGGCTGGTCACGGCGGGGGCGTCGGGCAGCGCGCCGCCGAGCCAGCCGGCGACGGTCAGCAGCACCGCCCCGGCGAGCCCGGCGTACCGGGCGAGCGCGGGCGCCACCGGCCGGACCGGTCCGTCGGGCAGCGCGCCGGGCTCGCTCACCGGCACCTCTCTCAGTCGGCTCCTCGGTCGGCGGGGACCGGCCGGCGGGCCGCCCGAGCCGAACGTACCAACCGGACCACCACCACGATCACCAACAGCGTCATGAGGGGCGCGCCCGGCATCTTGGACCACCGGGGCAGGCCGGTGCCGTCGGCCAGCACCAGGAACGCCGACACCAGCGCCACCAGCGCGAACCACCTGGTCCGGCGGGCGGTGGCGGCGAGCACGGTGAGGGGCCAGATCCAGTACCAGGGGTGGAACAGCGGCGAGAGCGCGACGGTCGCGGTCAGCGCCAGACCGGCGTGCCAGAACGGCTCCCCGCGGCGCAGCGCCCGGAACCAGAGCCAGACCAGCACCGCCACGAGGACCACCACGGCGATCCCCCGGGTGACCGGCAGCGCGTCGATGTGCGCGCCGAAGAGCGCCGCCACGTACCCGGCGCTCTGCCCGACCGCGGTGGGCGGCGAGGTCCAGGCCACCACCAGGCCGCCCTGTTCCAGGCCGCTGATGAAGCCGAAGTCGAGGCCGGCGGCCAGGGTCACGGCCACCACGGTGGCGACGGCCGCGCCGACCACCCAGGCGCCGTCGCGGACCAGCGCCCGGATCCGGTACGGCCCGACGATCGCGGCCAGCGCGGCGAACGGCACCACCACCAGCGCGGTGACCTTGACGGCGGCGGCCAGGCCGAGCAGCACCCCACCGGCGAGCAGCGGCAGCGGCCGGCCCGGCCGGGCCGCCACCACGGCCAGCCCCGCGATGAGCAGGCCCACCATGAGCGCGTCGTTGTGCGCCCCGGAGATCAGGTGCACGGGCACCAGCGGGCAGGCCAGCGCCAGCCACAGCGCCCGCTGCGGCGGCACCCCGCAGCGGCGGGCCAGCACCGGCAGGGCCCAGGCGGTCAGCCCGACCCCGGCGACCGCGAGCAGCCGGAACAGCGCCACGCTGCCGGCCAGCGACCCGGCCGCCGACACCACGGCGCCGGAGAGCACCACGAACAGCGGCCCGTACGGCGCCGGGGTGTCCCGCCAGATGTAGGAGATGGTGTCCAGCCACGGGCAGGGCAGCGCCGACACGCCCTGCTCGTACGGGTTGATCCCGGCCGAGTAGCTGGCACCCTGGCAGGCGTAGGCGTAGGCGTCCCGGCTGCCCAGCGGCGGGGTGAACAGCATCGGCAGCAGCCAGAGGGCGACCGTGACGAGCACCCAGCGGGTCGAGGGCGCCCGGTCGCGCAGCGACCACCAGGCCCCGGCCAGCAGGGCGGTACCGACCAGCCAGAGACCGATGATCAGGGGCCCGTTCGGGCCCTGCCAGATGCTGACCGGGGTGGGTCGCAGGTCTCCGTGCGGCAGCGCGCCGCCGAGGTAGGCGGCGACGGCGAGCAGCACCGAGCCCGCCAGGCCGATCCAGCGCGAGAGGTGGTGAGGCACGCCGGACATGCTGCCAGTACGGTGGGTCGCGATCAGGAGGTGGGCATGCGGGGCGGTCGTGTGGTGGCGGTGTCCGCCGCGTCCGCGCTGGTCCTCGCCGTGCTGTATCTCACCCTGCCGGCCACCGGATCGGACCTGTCCGCCCAGGTGGCCCGGGCCGGCTTCTTCGCCGCACACGGGCCCGCCCTGGTCGACCTGCGCTGGTACGGCGGGGTCCACCCGTGGGGCTACAGCCTGGTCTCGCCGCCGCTCATGGCCCTGCTCGGGGTCCGCCCCACCGGCGCGCTCACCCTGCTCGCCTCGGCCAGCGCGCTCGCCGCCCTGCTGGTCCGCACCCGCGTGCCCCGCCCGCTGCTGGGCAGCCTCGTCGGGGTGCTCACGATCGCCGGCAACCTGGTCTCCGGCCGGGTCACGTACGCCCTCGGGGTCGCCTTCGGCCTGGCCGCGCTGCTCGCGCTGACCCTGCCCACCGGAGGCGCCGGCCGGGCCCGGTGGTGGCGGGCCGTGCTGGCCGCCGCGGCCGCCCTGCTCGCCTCCGCGGCCAGCCCGGTGGCCGGGCTCTTCGTCGGCCTCGCCGGGGTCGCGCTGCTGCTCACCCGCCGGTACGCCGACGGCCTGCTGCTCGCCGTGCCCGCCGCCGCGCCTCTCGCCGTGACCGGCCTGCTCTTCGGCGAGGGCGGCTGGATGAACATCAGCCGCACCGACACCGTGCACGCCGTGGTGACCAGCCTCCTGGTGGCCGCGCTGGTGGCCCACCGGCCGGTGCGGGTCGGCGCGCTGCTGTCCGCGGCCGGGGTGCTGGCCGCGGCCCTGCTGCACACCCCGGTCGGGTTGAACGCCACCCGCCTGGTGGTGATGTTCGCGCTGCCCGTGCTGGCCGCATCCGCGACGCTCCCCCGCCGCCTGACCAACTGGCGATCCGGACGCAACCCCGCCAACGCAGCGGGCCAGCCCACGCCGGCAGGCGAACCGGCGTCGGCGGTCGAACCGAGCCCGGAGGGCGGCCCTAAGCCCGTGGGTGTGCTCAGGCCGGCGGCGTCGGCATGGCGACGGCGGGCGGCAGCGGCGGTGGCCCTGGCAGCGCTGCTCGTGGCGGTCTGCGTGTGGCAGCCGCCGGTGGTCGTCGCCGATGTAGCCAGCGCGGACGACCCCACGGCCGACCCGGCGTACTTCGCGCCGCTGCGGGCGGAGCTGGACCGGCGCGGGCTCACCGGGCGGGTCGAGGTGCCGCCGACCCGCAACTACTGGGAGGCCGCCCACCTCGGCGAGGTGCCCCTCGCCCGGGGCTGGCTGCGCCAGGCCGACATCGCCCGCAACCCGCTCTTCTTCGCCACCGTCCCCGGCGCGCCCGGCACGGGGGTCCCGCTGACCGCCGACACCTACCGCACTTGGCTGGCGGAGAACGCCGTGCAGTACGTCGCCGTGCCCGACGTCGAGCTGTCCTGGGTCGGGCGGCCCGAGGCGGACCTGGTGAGCGCCGGCCTGCCCTACCTCACCGAGGTCTGGTCGGACCCGCACTGGCGGCTCTACGCGGTGGCCGACCCGACCCCGCTGGTCGGCACGCCGGGCGAGTTGGTCCGCCAGGACGCCGCCACGGTGACCTTCCATGCCCCCGGCCCCGGCCCGGTGCCGCTGCGGGTACGCCACGACCGCTGGCTCACCGTCTCCGGCGGCGCCACCCTCGCCCCCTCGGGCGAGTGGACGACCGTGACGGTCCCCCACGCCGGCACCTACACCCTCGGCGGCTGACCGGCCGGGCCCGTGAGCCCGACGACCTTGATGCCGTGAACGACCGTGACCACGCCGCACGCCGGCACGAACACGTTCGCCGGCGGGCCGCGAGCGCCACGACGTCGATGAGACGCACCCCCTGACCGTGCCGCCCGCCGGCACCAAACACTCGCCGCCTGAACTGGCAGAGGCCGTGAGCCGCTACGAACTTGATGACGTGAACGCCTCTGACCGTGCCGCACGCCGGAACGCACCTGGCCGGCTGAACTTGCGGAGATGTCGTAAGCCGCAACGAACTTGATGACGTGGACGACTCAGTTCGCGCAGGCACCCGATTGGCGCGAGTGATCCGCCTGCGTCATCAAGTTGGTAGGCGTGGGCGAGGAGGTGGCGGCCCGGCCGTCACCGGAGCACGCCTTTCGAGCTGATATCGAGGACGACTCACCGCTGTCGCACTCGCCGGCGCGCCCGCAGGGCCGGCAGGGCCGGCAGGAGCGGACCGGATGGCGTCCACGAGTGAGTCGTTCCCGACATCAGCTCGAAAGGCGCTGGCGCGGAGACGGTTGGGGTGCCCCAGCGCGCCGATCCGTTTACGTCATCACGTTCGTAGCCGCCCACCCAGGCAGCTTCGGTGTGGGGTCAGTGTCCGGTTGTGCCCTGCGCGGGCGTTGAGTGGAACGCTATGTGTGTCTCCCGGGTCCGGATACATCCATAGCGTTCCACCGACGGTCCCGACCTGGGCGCGGTGTCCGGTTCCGGGGTGACCGGCGGCATCCTGGCGGTGGAATGGCCGGCGGGTGGGGGTCGTTGTATCCGGGTGAACGGCGGAGGACCACGCCCCGCCTCCCGGGGTGACCCGCCGAGAGCGACCGCCCCGCGAGGCGGGACTGCCCGGCCGGGAATGACGGTGGCCGGCCGGTCGTTGTACATGGTCCCGGCGGCGACGTAGAGGCTCTGCCCCGCGTGCTGGATGATCCCCCTAAGACTTTCTTGAGCGCCTGACGGTGCTTGCGCACACACAGCCGACCCCCATCGGCGTGTGCGCCGACCCCCGAATGGAGCCATCCGGATGAACACGATGCTGCGTAAGAGTGTGCTGGGTATTGCTGGTCTGGCTTTCACCGGTGGTGTCTTCGCCGGTCCGATCGCCGCCCACGCTGCTGAGCCGGTGCATACCGCGCCGGTGGCGGTGAGTGTGCAGGGCGCCCAGTCGCACATCGACCTGAACGACGAGCAGACCGCGAACGCCAAGGCGATCATCGCGGCGACGAAGAAGGCCGGCCTGCCGGAGCGGGCCGCGGTCATCTCGATCGCCACGAGCCTGCAGGAGTCGAAGCTGGAGAACCTGGGCCACCTCGGCGACGCCAATGACCACGACTCGCTGGGCCTGTTCCAGCAGCGCCCGACCAGTGGTTGGGGCACGCCGGAGCAGATCACCGACCCGGAGTACTCGACGCTGGCGTTCCTCAAGGGTCTGAAGCAGGTCGACGGCTGGCAGGACATGCCGCTGACCGAGGCCGCCCAGACCGTGCAGGTCTCGGCCTACCCGGACGCGTACGCGCAGTGGGAGCAGCAGGCCACCGACATCGTCCACCAGCACTGGAACAGCTGACCCAAACAACCGCTGGCCGGCACCCCCAACACGGGGTGCCGGCCAGCGGCGTATCCGAAAGGGAAGGACGGCGGACGGCCCCCACCGCAACCACGAAGGAAGCGGAACTCAGACCCGGAACCCGGCAGCCCGAGCCGCCTGACGTTCGCGACGGCGCTCTCGGCGCCGCCGCAGGAACCAGAAGAGGAACGCCACGAACCCGAGCAGGAACACCAGCACGAGCACCGGCAGCAGGATGGCCACCACCGACATGATCGCGCTGGTCGCGTCCTCGGCGGTGCTGGCCACCGGGGCGCCGAAGCCCGCGGTGGTCGCGTTGATGACCGGGCGGGCCGCCGACTTGAGCAGGTGCACGCCGAGCGCGAGGAGCACGCCGACCACGACCGGCACCCACTGGTGTGTGGAGAAGAAGGTGTCCGGGTCGCTGACCGTCACCGTCTCCGAGCTGGAGCCGGCGCCGAAGGCCAGGCCCCCGGCGGTGGGCCGGACCACGGTCTGCACCACGTCGTTGACGTGGTCGACCACCGGCACCTTGTCGGCCACCACCTCGACGGCGAGCAGCACGGCGAGGATCAGCAGGACCCAGCCGTTGCCCAGCCACTGCCAGCCGCTCGGCAGGTCCATGAGGTCGGTGTAGCGCGCGAGCAGACCCATCAGCAGGAGGGGGATGTAGGCGTTCAGGCCCGCCGACGCGGCGAGACCGGAACCGGTGAGAACTTCGAGCACGATCTCAATATCGCACCGGTACGCCAGTGGCGCTCGTCGGCGACTGCCGGGTGCTCCGCTACCCTCGTCGGGTGCGGTTGGTGATTGCGAAGTGCTCGGTGGACTACGTCGGACGACTGTCGGCGCATCTGCCGTTGGCCACCCGGTTGCTCATGGTGAAGGCGGACGGGTCGGTGTCGATCCACGCCGACGACCGGGCCTACAAGCCGTTGAACTGGATGAGCCCCCCGTGCCGGCTGGAGGAGGCCCCCGGTGTGTGGCGGGTGGTCAACAAGGCCGGCGAGGAGCTGCGCATCACCCTGGAGGAGATCTTCCAGGACACCTCGTACGAGCTGGGTGTCGACCCGGGCCTGCGCAAGGACGGCGTCGAGGCGCACCTGCAGGAGCTGCTGGCGGCCAACCCGGAGACCCTCGGCGAGGGGTTCACGCTGGTGCGGCGCGAGTACATGACGGCGATCGGCCCGGTCGACCTGCTCTGCCGGGACGCCAACCAGCGCGCGGTGGCGGTCGAGGTGAAGCGGCGCGGCGAGATCGACGGGGTGGAGCAGCTCACCCGCTACCTCGAACTGATGAACCGGGACCCGCTGCTCGCCCCGGTCGCCGGGGTGTTCGCCGCGCAGGAGATCAAGCCGCAGGCGCGGGTGCTCGCCACCGACCGGGGCATCCGGTGCGTGGTGGTCGACTACGACAAGCTGCGCGGCATCGAACGCGACGAGCTGACCCTGTTCTGAGCCGGCCGGGCCGGGGTGGTCAGCGGCCCCGGCCGTACATCAGCTTGGCGGCCTTGACCAGGCGGGCGACGTCGGCGGGGGTGCGTTCGAAGGTCATCGACGGGAGCAGCGAGCGGGCCCGGCGGCGGGTGATCGACTTGGCCCGGCCGAACTCGCGCAGCCCGTCCTCGCCGTGGATGCGGCCGAAGCCGGAGTCACCGACGCCGCCGAACGGCAGGGTGGACATGCCGGCGAAGGTCAGCGTCGAGTTGACCGCGGCCATGCCGGAGCGCAGCCGCCGCGCGACCGCCACGGCCCGCTTGCGGCCGAAGACCGAACCCCCGAGGCCGTACGACAGGGCATTGGCCCGTTCGACACCCTCGTCCACGTCGCGGACCCGGTTGACGGTCAGCGTCGGCCCGAAGGTCTCCTCGCGCACGGCGGCCGAGTCCTCCGGCACGTCCACGAGCACGGTCGGGTGCACGTACGGCGGCTGGACCGCCTCGGGGCCGCCGAGCACCGGCCGGCCGCCGGCCGCCACGGCGTCGTCGATGTGCCGCCGGATGACGTCGACCTGGGACGGCATGGTGATCGGCCCGATGTCGGCGCCGTCGGGGCCGACGGTGAGCCGGCCGGCCTTCGTCACCACCTTGTCGACGAAGGCGTCGAAGACCTGGTCGACCGCGTAGACGCGCTCGATGCCGATGCAGGTCTGCCCGGCGTTGGTCAGCGCGCCCCAGACGCACGCCTCGGCGGCGGCGTCCAGGTCGGCGTCGGAGTCCACGATCATGGCGTCCTTGCCGCCGGCCTCCAGCAGCACCGGGGTGAGCGTCTCGGCGCAGGCGGCCATCACCTTCTTCGCGGTGGCGGTCGAGCCGGTGAAGGCCAGCTTCGCCACTCCCGAGCGGCACAGGGCCGCGCCGACGTCGCCGAGCCCGTGCACGGCCTGGAGGACCGGCTGTTCGGGCACCACCTCGGCGAACCGGTCGACGAGCCACTGCCCGACGGCCGGGGTGTACTCGCTCGGCTTGAACACCACGGCGTTACCGGCGGCGAGGGCGTAGGCGGCGGAGCCGATCGGGGTGAAGACCGGGTAGTTCCACGGGCCGATCACGCCGACCACCCCGTACGGCTGGTATTCGAGGTGGGCGGTGAACTCGGCGAGGATCAGCCGGGAGCGGACCCGGCGCGGGCCGAGCACCCGGCGGGCGTTGCGGGCGGCCCAGTCGATGTGCTCCAGCGCGGTGAGGATCTCCACCACGGCGTCGCCGACCGGTTTGCCGCCCTCGGTGTGCACCAGGTCGGCCAGTTCCTCCATCCGGCGGGCGAGCACGCCGCGCCAGCGCAGCAGCCGGTCGCGCCGGCCGGCGAAGCCGAGCCCGGCCCACCAGTCGGCGGCGGTGCGGGCCCGCTCCACCGCGGCCCGCACGTCCGCCTCGGTCGCGACGGGAAGCCGGCCGGCCTCCGCGCCGGTCGCCGGACTGGTCGACACGAGTCGGCCGTCCTCGATGAGCGGGGTCCCGGGGACACGCACAGCCGTCATGGCCGGAGTCTAGACCCGAGCGTTACTCACCGGTAGGCCCCGCGGGAGTCGTACCCTCTGCCCAGGTCGGCGGTGTCGCGGGGTCGGCGGGATCGACGGACGTGCCGCCCCTTGAACCGGCGGCGCCCGCCGAAACGGCGAACAGGAGATGGCCGGCCGGGGTCCCGGGGGTGACCGCGCGGTGGTGGGACCGATTACGGTGAGGTGGCAGGCTGACGCCGCGGAGCGACGGTGGGGTGGAGGTCGACTGTCCATGGAGGAGCATCCGGAACTGATGCCGCTGTTGACGGTGTCGGGTGGGACGATGCGGGGGCTGAGCTTCCGGGTCGGCCGGGATCCACAGCTGGTCGGTCGGGCGCCGAGCGCCGACATCGTGCTCGCCGACCCGCATCTGAGCCGGCGGCACGCCACGGTGCAGGCCACCTCCGACGGGGTGGTGCTCACCGATCTCGGCTCGACCAACGGCACCTGGCTCAACGACCAGCGGATCGTCGGCAGCGTGGCGCTCACCGACGGCGACGTGATCCGGCTGGGCCGCACCGACCTGCGCTTCTTCGACCCGGGCGTGGCCCGCACCGACCCGGTCGGCATGAGCTTCGGGCAGCCGCGCCGCGACCAGCGGCCCACCCTGCCGTTGCCGGTCCCGCCCTCGCCGCGCACGCCGGTCGAGTCGCGCGGCACCCTGCCGCTGGCGGTCGAGGCGCACCGCTGACCCTGAGTTCGGCCACACCGGCCACCGGCCTCGCATGGGGCCGGCCCACATGGACCGGTCGCGGGTGGCCGTGCCAGCATGCGCGGATGGGGAGCGAGCGACACACCGTCCGGGCCAACGGCATCGTCCAGGCGGTCCGGGTGGCCGGCCCGCCGGACGGCGTGCCGGTGCTGCTGGTGCACGGCAACGTGTCGTCCGCCGCCTTCTGGGAGCCACTGCTGCCCCGGCTGCCGGAGACGCTCCGGGTGGTGGCCCCCGACCTGCGCGGCTACGGCGACACCGACACCGCCCCGGTCGACGCCACCCGGGGCCTCGGCGACTTCGCCGACGACGTGGCCGCCCTGCTCGACGCCCCCGGCCTGTTCGCCCCCGGCGCCCGGCCCGTGGTGGTGGGGCACTCGCTCGGCGGTGGGGTGGCGATGCGGCTGCTGGTCGACCACCCCGACCGGGTGGCCGGGCTGCTGTTGGAGGCGCCGGTCTCCCCGTACGGCTTCGGTGGGACCCGGGATCTCGACGGCACCCCCACCACGCCCGACTTCGCCGGGACCGGCGCGGGCACCGCGAACCCCGACTTCGTGGCGCGGTTGGCGGCACGCGACCGGGACGCCGACGGCCCGACCAGCCCGCGCAACGTGCTGCGCTCGGCGTACGTGGCCGACCCGGCATCGCTGGGTGGGGACGAGGAACTGCTGCTGGAGAGCATGCTGACCACCGCCACGGGCGAGGACAACTACCCCGGCACGGCGGTGGCCTCGGCGCACTGGCCGGGCATGGCGGCGGGGGAGCGGGGCGTGCTCAACGCGCTGGCGCCCGCCCACTTCCGGCTCGCCGACGAGCTGGTCGCCGTCGCGGCCAAGCGGCCGGTGACCTGGGTACGCGGCGACGCCGACGTGATCGTCTCGGACACCTCGCTGTTCGACCTGGCGTACCTGGGGTCGCTCGGAATGGTGCCGGGCTGGCCGGGCGCGGCGGACTGCCCGCCGCAGCCGATGGTCGGGCAGACCCGGGCGGTGCTCGACCGGTACGCGGCGGCCGGCGGGACGTACCGGGAGGTGGTGCTGCCCGGCTGCGGCCACAGCCCGCACCTGGAGCGGCCGGCCGAGTTCGTGGCCGAGCTGCTGGCGCTCACGGAGGTGCCCTCCGGGGTCTGACCGACGCGGTGCGTGAAATATCCCACGGCGTCTCGACAACGCAGCGTCACATGGCAGACTCCGGCGCATAACCTTAGCCGCCGTTCACGTCGGCGACGGCGGAGTCAACCAGGGGAGGCCGGTCGTGGCGCGCGAGTTCACCAGTGTGGGTGTGGTGGGTCTGGGCACCATGGGTGCCGGCATCGTCGAGGTGTTCGCCCGCAACGGCATCGACGTGGTGGCCGTCGAGATCTCCGCGACCGCCCTGGAGCGCGGCCGGGCCACCCTCACCGGCTCCACGGACCGCGCCGTCGCCAAGGGCAAGCTCGCCGAGGCCGACCGGGACGCCCTGCTGGCCCGGATCGACTGGCAGGTCGGGCTGGACGCCCTGCACTCGGTGGACCTGGTGATCGAGGCGGTGCCCGAGCACCTGGACCTGAAGCAGCGGATCTTCGCCGAGCTGGACCGGGTCTGCCGGCCCGAGGCGATCCTGGCCACCAACACCTCCTCCCTGAGCGTCACCGAGATCTCGGTCGCCACCACCCGGCCGAACCAGGTCATCGGCATCCACTTCTTCAACCCGGCGCCGGTCATGAAGCTGGTCGAGGTGGTCCGCACCGTGGTCACCTCCGCCGACGTGGTGGCCGACGTGGAGGCGCTCTGCGCACGGCTCGGCAAGGTCGACGTCACCATCAACGACCGGGCCGGTTTCATCGCCAACGCGCTGCTGTTCGGCTACCTGAACCACGCGGTCGGCATGTTCGAGTCCCGGTACGCCACCCGCGAGGACATCGACGCCGCCATGAAGCTCGGTTGCGGCCTGCCGATGGGCCCGCTCGCGCTGATGGACCTGATCGGCCTCGACACCGCGTACGAGATCCTGGACACCATGTACCGGCGCGGCGGCCGCGACCGCCGGCACGCCCCGGTGCCGCTGATCAAGCAGATGGTCACCGCCGGCCTGCTCGGCCGGAAGTCCGGCCGCGGCTTCTACACCTATGAGCGGCCGGGCTCCCCGGTGGTCGTACCCGACGAGCACACCCCGGTGAGCACGGGCGCCGCGCTCGCCGACGGCGCCCGGGCGATCGCCAAGGTCGGCGTGGTCGGCTCGGGGACCATGGCCACCGGCATCATCGAGGTCTTCGCCAAGGCCGGCTACGAGGTCATCTCGGTGACCCGGGGCGCGGAGAAGTCCGCCAAGGTCTGCGAGGCCGTCAAGACCTCGCTGAACAAGGGCGTGGTGCGGGGCAAGCTGAGCGAGGGCGACCGGGACGCCGCGCTGGGTCGGGTCACCTGGTCGGCCACCCTCGACCACCTGGCCGACGTCGACCTGGTGGTCGAGGCGGTCGTCGAGGAGTTGAGCGTCAAGAAGGCCCTCTTCGCCAGCCTCGACGAGATCTGCAAGCCGGGCGTCGTGCTGGCCACCACCACCTCGTCGCTGCCGGTGATCGACGTGGCGATGGCCACCCAGCGGCCGGCCGACGTGATCGGCCTGCACTTCTTCAACCCGGCGCCGATCATGCCGCTGGTGGAGATCGTGCAGACCATCCGCACCTCGGCGGAGACCGCCGCCACGGCCCGGGCGGTCTGCGCGGGGCTCGGCAAGACCGGGGTGGTCTGCGGCGACCGGTCCGGGTTCATCGTCAACGCGCTGCTCTTCCCGTACCTGAACGACGCGGTGAAGATGCTGGAGGCGAGCTACTCGACCGCCGACGACATCGACTACGCCATGAAGCTCGGCTGCGGCTACCCGATGGGGCCCTTCGAGCTGCTGGACGTGGTCGGCCTGGACGTCTCGCTGGCCATCCAGCGGGAGCTCTACCTGGAGTTGCGCGAGCCGGGCTTCGCCCCCGCGCCGCTGCTGGAGCACCTGGTCACCGCCGGCTACCTGGGCCGCAAGAGCGGCCGCGGGTTCCGCGACCACACCAAGCGCTGATCCGGGTCAACGCCGGGCGCCGGTGACGGCGTCTTCAGGGCGTGACCTTCGAGGAGTACGTCGGCAGCCGCGGCCCGGCCCTGTTGCGCCTGGCCCGGCTGCTGACCGGGGACGCGCACCGCGCCGAGGACCTCACCCAGGACGTGCTGGCCCGCGCGTACGTGCACTGGCGGAAGATCGCCCGGGCCGACCGGCCCGACGTGTACGTGCGGCGGATGCTGGTCAACGCGAACAGCTCGTGGTGGCGCCGGCGGTCCAGCCGGGAGCTGGCCGTGGACACCTTCGCCGAGCGGCCCCAGCGCGGTGACCTCGGCGGCGAGGCGGCCGACCGGGACGAGATGTGGCGGCTGATCCGCGCCCTCCCGGACCGGCAGCGCGCCGTGCTGGTGCTGCGCTACTACGAGGACCTGGATGACGCGACCATCGCCCAGATCCTCGACTGCTCGCCGGTCACCGTCCGCACCCACGCGATGCGGGCGCTCGCCCAGCTCCGGGAGCGCTGCGGCGTCCCGACGACCAAGGGGAGCCGGCCGTGACCGACCTCGACCAGCGGATCACCTCGGTGCTGCGGGAGCACGCCGAGGGGGAGACCGACGTCCACCGCCTGATCCGGCAGTCCCGCACCCGGGGTCGCCGCCGCCAACTGCGCCGGCGTGCCACGACGGGAACGGCGCTGGCCCTGGCCGGCGTCCTCGGCTTCCTCGGGGCGACCGGTACGGACCTCGCCGGGCTCACCGGGCGAGGGCCGTCGACGGCTGCCTCGCCGGCCGACGCCGCACCGGTGCCGCCCCGCGCCGACGGGGTGCCGGGTGCGGCCCAGCACCCCGAACTGGTCGGCACCGACCCGCAGGTGCTGCATTTCTCCGTCGACCCGGCGAAGGGCCGCTACCTCGGCTGGGCGGTCCAGGGCCGACAGGTCGAGTCGGTCCGGTTCGACGCCGGTGGTGGTCGAGCGGTCACCGTCGAGCTGTCCGGTTCCGCGGCGTTCGCCGGGAGCGGCATCGAGGGGTGGCCGGTGGACGCACTGCCGAAGCCCACCTTCGACGGCAGCATCCAACGGGTGGCGCTGGGCAGCGGCAGCCACGGGTATGTCACCTGGTGGCGACCGGCAGCCGGGCTCTACGCCCGGGCGAGCATGCGCGGGGGAGACGTGTCCGCGCTCACCCGCGCGCTCAGCGCGGTGCGGTGGGACGAGGCGCGCCGGTGCGCGGCGCCGCTGCGGCTGACCTCGTTGCCGGTGGGCGCGTCCGTCGGCTTCTGCTCCGTCGACGCCACCGTCTTCCCGAGAAGTCTCCAGGTCCAGCTCACCATCAGCCGGGAGCCGTCGGCGACCATGTGGGTGCAGTTGCTCTACGGGTCGCAGATCTCCGGAAGCTCCACGGAGAGCAACCGCACGGTGGGGGGCCGTCCCGCCTACCTCTACCCGGCCGGTACGAAGATGGAACTGCTCGGTTTTCCGAAAGCGCACCTGACCGCCGATGTCGGGGGGCCGTGGACGGACGGAGTTCTCAAGGACCAGCCGACGTTCACCGAGGCAGACATGGCGGGCGTGCTGGCCGGGGCGCAGGTGGCGAAGGACCTGACCGATCCGGCGACCTGGGACTGAGCCGGTCCGCCGGCCGGAGCCGCCCGACCCGGGCCGCCCCGGCCGGCGGACCGTACGCTTGGTGACCGTGAGCCCCCGTCGCAACCGTCCCCGCCGGGACGAGACCGCCCACCTGGACTCCGAGCGGGCCCGCCAGGGCGTGCCGACCGTCCAGCAGTGGCGCGACGGCGACTGGCAGGTGCGCGGGATCACCGGCGGGGCGTCGGTGAAGACGTACCGGTGCCCCGGCTGTGACCAGGAGATCCGTCCCGGTGTGGCGCACGTGGTGGCCTGGCCGGCCGACGACCGGGGTGACCTGACCGACCGCCGGCACTGGCACAGCGGCTGCTGGCGGGCCCGGGACCGGCGCGGACCGAACCTCCAGCGCGGCCGGGGCGCCCCCCGGCACGGCTGAGCGATCTGGATCACCCTGTTTCCGCCCCGGCGGGCGGCGCGGACGGCGGCGCGGGAGACTGGAGCGGTGAGCACACCGATCCGTGCGTCGTCGATCCTGCCCGGCCGCCGGGAGGACATCGAGCTGCACACCGCCGACGGGCTGACGCTGGTCGGCGAGCTGGCCCGGCCGCTGGAGCGGGAGCCGGTCGGCACCCTGGTCTGCCTGCACCCGCTGCCCACCCACGGCGGGATGATGGACAGCCATGTGTTCCGCAAGGCGGCCTGGCGGCTGCCCGCGCTGGCCGACCTTGCCGTGCTCCGCTTCAACACCCGGGGCACCAGCAGCGTCCGCGGCACCAGCGAGGGGACCTTCGACGGGGCGGTCGGCGAGCGCTTCGACGTGGCCGCCGCCATCGAGTACGCCGAGTTCCACGAGCTGCCGAACATCTGGCTGGTCGGCTGGTCGTTCGGCACCGACCTGGCGCTGAAGTACGGCTGCGACCCGGCCGTGGCCGGTGCCATCCTGCTCTCCCCGCCGCTGCGTTACTCCGCGCCCGCCGACCTGACCGTCTGGGCCGAGTCGGGCCGGCCGCTCACCGCCCTGGTCCCCGAGTTCGACGACTACCTGCGCCCCGAGGAGGCCCGGCAGCGCTTCGCCGCGGTGCCGCAGGCCGAGGTGGTCGGGGTGCCCGGCGCCAAGCACCTCTGGGTCGGCGACGCGGAGACCGTGCTCAACGAGATCGTCAGCCGGGTCAACCCGTCCGTGCCGGTCCCGCTGCCGACCACCTGGGACGGCCCCATGGAGACCGGCGACGCCAGCGCGTACGCCGACCGGACGGTGGCCGCCTTCGCCGACACCCCGGTGCCCGGCCCGGAACAGCGCCGCGCCGGCTGACGGTCAACGGGACTCCTGCCGGGGCAGCACCACCTCGCGCAGGATGAGCTGGAGCGCGGCCACCGTGGGGATGGCGATCAGGGCGCCGACCACGCCCAGCAGCGACACCCCGAGCAGGGCGGCCAGCAGCGCGGCCACCTCGTTCACCGAGACCGCCCGGCGCATGATCTTCGGGTAGATCAGGTAGTTCTCGACCTGCTGGTAGATGAGGAAGAAGACCAGGCAGGCGATGCCGACCGGTAGGTCGGTGGCGAGCCCGACCAGGGTCACCACCACGGCGCCCAGGGTCGCCCCGATCTGCGGGATCAGGTCGGTCACCGCGACCACCACGGCCAGGGCGAAGGGGTACGGCAGGCCGACCACCAGCGCGAACACGAAGGTGCTCGCCCCGGCCAGCACCGCGATGGCCAGGGCGCCCACCATGTACGCGCCGACCCGGGCCAGGATCTCGTCGCCGATGAGGCGGACCCGCTCCCGGCGGGTCCGGGGCACCAGCGCGTATCCGAGGTCGCGCAGCTTGTTGAAGTAGGCCAGGAAGTAGATGGTCAGCACCAGCACGGTCAGCGCCCGGAAGATGGTGCCGAAGATGAGCTGCGCCCCGCCCAGCACGCCGCCGAGGGCCCGGCCGATGGTGTCCGCGTTCGCCGCCGACTGGACGCGCTGCATCACGTCGTAGCGCTCGACGAAGTCGTTGACGGTGGGGTTGCGGCGCAGCTCGTCGACATAGCCGGGAAGGTGGTCGATGAACTGCCCGGACTGGGTCACCACCGGCGGCACCAGCGCCAGCAGCCCGCCGATGATCAGCAGCACGACGGTCAGTGTCACCACCGCCACGGCCAGCCCCTGCGGCAGCCCCCACCGGCGCAACCGCACCACGGCCGGGTGCAGGCCGACGGCGAGGAAGAGCGCGATCACCACCAGGACCAGGATGCCGGCCGAGTTCCGGACGCCCAGGAACACCGTGTACGCCAGCAGCACGCCGAGCGCCCCGGTGAAGCCGATCAGGAAGCTGCTGCGCCGCAGCGGCCGACCCGGCACGCCGAAGCGCCCGCTCGGCTCGAACTCGGTCTCGACCGCGACCTCGGTCAGTGACGGCGTGCCGGCCGGCGCTGGTGCGGCGGCCGGTTCCCGGGTGCCGCTGCGGCGGGGTGTGGCGCTCGCGCCGGGCGGATCGGGGTCGGGGCGCGGGTCGTCGTCCGGGCCGGCGGATCCGTCCTGCGACACCCGTGCCTCCCCGGCTCCCGCTCCGGCCCGGCGGAGCGCCCTGCGGCGGACCGTGCGCACCGGACGAGTCCTCGGCGGTGCAGCCCGTGCCCCGCACGTTAGCGGTCGGCGTCCGCCCCGGCCATCCCCTGCTCGATCACGCCGTGCGGTGGCGCCGACCGGGAGGGTCAGTCCTTGTCGACGGTGACGGTGCTCGGCTTGGCGCTGCGCTCGTCGGTGGTCGGCTTCGTCGGGCGCTTGCCGTTCTCGCCGGTGCTGGTGATCTTCGTGGGGGTGGCGCCCCGGCCGCCCTCGCCCGGCACGGCGGCCACGGTGGGCTCGCCGTCCACCCCGGCGTTGGCGCCCGAACCGTCCACGGTGGTCACGGGTTCGGCGACCGGGCGGGACTTCGCGGCGTCCGCCGACGGCTCCCCGGCCTCGGCGGGGGCGCCGCCGTTGGGGGAGACCGTCGCGGTGCCCTTGGCGGTGGCGGGCACCGGCGCCCGGTCGCCCGCCGGCGTGCCGTTCGCCTCGCGGCCGCCCGCCGCCGTGGCCAGCTCGGCCGGGTCGACGGGAGTGGCGGCCAGGCCGGCCGGCCCGGCCTCCGTGCGCAGCTCGGCGAGCCGGCGCTGGAGGTCGTCGGACTCCTGGCGGGACTTCCAGGTCTCCGTGCGCAGGTCGGCCAGTTCCTGCTGCGCGTTGGCGATCTCCAGCATCACCTGGGCGAGCTGCTGCCGGCCGGCGGCCACCTCCTGCTGGGTGGCGGCGAGGTGCTGCTGGGTGGTGGCCAGGTGCTGCTGGGTGGTGGCCGCGTACTCCTCGAACTGCCGCCGCGAGGCGGCCACGTGCTCGTCGGCCTTGCGGCGCTTGTCGGCGGCGTCCGCCTCGGCCCGGCGCAGCAGCTCGGTGGCCTCCTCCTCGGCCCGCTGGCGCATGGTGAGCGCGTCCTGCTCGGCGGCCTGCCGGAGCTCCGCCGCGCCCTGCTCGATCTCCGCGCGCCGGGCCGTGTAGGCCTTCTCCAGCTCGTCCTGCCGCCTGGTGTGCTGCTTGTCCAGCTCGTCGCGGCGCTTGGCGAACTCCTGCTCGGCGGTGGCGCGGCGCTGGGCCAGCTCCTTGTCCGCCGTCTCCTGCCGCGCCTTGACCTCCTTCTCCACGCCGGCCCGCCAGGCGCCCAGCTCCTGCTGGGTCTGGGCACGGGCCTGCTGGACGTACGCCTCGGTCTCGCTCCGCATCCGCTGCACGTAGGTCTCGACCTCGGCGCGGTTGCGCTTGCCGGCCTCGGCGGCCTCGGTGGTGAGCCGGTTGGCCTCGGTGCGGGCCCGGCCGCGGGTGACCTTCGCCGCCTCCTCCGCGTCGTCGACGATCTTCTTGGCCTCGGCGAGCGCCTTGGCGTGGGTGGCCCGGCCGGCCTCGGCGGCGGAGTCGGTGAGCCGCTTGGCCTCCTGCTGGGCCTTGGCGTGCACCTCCTTGGCCGCCTCGCGGAGCTGGGTGGCCTCCTGCTGGGCCTTGGCCAGCGCCTCCTTGGCCGCCTCGCGCAGTCGGGTGGACTCCTGCTGGGCGCGGGTGTGGATCTCCTTGGCGGTGTCCCGGAGCTGGGTGGCCTCCTGCTGCGCCCTGGCCAGCGCGTCCTGGGCGTCCTTCCGCAGCTTCTCGGCCTCGGCCCGGGCCGCGGAGAGGGTGGACTGGGCCTCGGCCCGGGCCGCGGAGAGGGTGGACTCCGCCTCGGCCTTGCGGGCGGCGGTGTGCCGCTCCTCCTCGGCCCGGCGGGCCGCCAGGGCGATCTCGAAGTCCTTGAGGGCCTGGGCCGCCTGCTCCCGGGCCTCCTCGATGATGTGCTCGGCGGCCGCCCGCCGCGCCTCGATCTCCTCGTTGGCGGCGGCCAGGATGTCGTCGGCCTGTTCCTCGGCCATGGTGAGGATCTGCTCGACCCGGGGACCGAGATGCCGGAACGAGGCCCGGTCCACCACACCCACCTGCTTGCGCACCTGGGCGAGGTCGCGTTGCAGCACCTCGACCTGGCCGGCCAGCTTGTGGATCTGGGTGTACGCCTGTTCCCGCTCGGTCGTCAGCGCGGAGATCTCGTGCTCCGCACGAGCGACGTAACGGTCGACCTGTCGTTTGTCGTACCCCCGCAGAGCGGACTCGAAGCTGGGCTCCGTGGTCACGTCCCCGCCGAGGGCGAACAGTTCCTCGCCGTGCGACATGCCCCCATCCTCACACGCATCCGGCCCTGCTGGGGCGATACGGACGCCCCTGTTGGGAGGTGCACCCCACTGAACTGGCGAAACGTGCGGGAAAGCATGACGGCGCGGGGCGGCACCGGTCACCCGGTGTCACCCCGCGCCGCGGCTCATGCCCCGTCTGCGGGTGGTGGGGTCAGCTGGCCGACTCGGCCGTGACCTTCTTGTCGGCGCCGTCGGCCTTCGGGGCCTCCGGCTTGTTGGCGCCCGCCGCCGGCACGCCCGGCACGATGCCGGCCAGGCCGGAGAGCATCTGCCCGAGCTGCGAGGTGACCGCGTCCTTCTGCCGGGTGAGGTCCTCGACCTCGCGGCGGGCCGCCTGGGTGGTCAGCTCGGCCTCGGTGCGGGCCTCGCTGAGCAGTCGCTGCGCCTCGGCCCTGGCCTCGGACACGGTCTTGTCGGCCAGCGCCTTGGCCTTCTCGACGGTGTCGGTGGCGGTGCGCTCGGACTCGACCCGGCGGGCCTCGGCCCGCTGCTCGATCTCCTTGGCCCGCTCCTGGGCGGCATGGGCGCGCTGCTCGGCCTCGCTGACCAGCTTCTGGGTCTGCGCGACCTGGGCGGCGTGCCGCTGGGACTCCTCGCGCTCGGCCTTCTCGCGCCGCTCGGCGAGCTGGAGCTCCAGGGCCTGGAGGTCCTTGTCGCGCTTGTCCCGCGCGTCGGTGAGCAGCTTGGTGGCCTCGGCCCGCTTCTCCTCGGCCTCGCGGGCGGCCTTCGCGCGCTGCTGGGTGATCTCCCGCTCGGCGGTGGCGCGCAGGGTGGCGACCTCGCGCTCGACCGTGGACTTCAGCTCGGCCACCTCGTGGGCGGTGACCGTGCGCAGCTGCTTGGTCTCCCGGTCGGCGTCGGCGCGCAGGGTGTCGGCCTCGCGGCGGGCCTGCACCCGGACCTCGGCGGCCTCGCGCTCGGCGGCGGTGCGGACGCTGCCGGCCTCGCGCTCGGCGGTGGCCTTCATGGCGGCCGCCTCGGCGCGGGCCTTGTCGGTGATCTCCCGGGCCTCGAGGCGGGCGGCGGAGAGGATGCCCTCCGACTCGCGCTTGGCCTCGTTGCGGTGGTCGTTGGCCTGCTCCTCGGCCAGCCGGAGGATCTGCTCGACGCGGGTGCCCAGGCCGGAGAGGGTCGGCCGGCTGTTCTCCTCGAGCTGCTTGTTGGTCTCGGTGAGCTTCTGCTCGAGCGCGCCCTGGCGCTGCTCGGCCTGGCGCAGCCGGCGCTGCGCGTCGTTCATCCGCTGCTCGGCCTCGGCGCGGGCCTGCTCGGACTGGCTCAGGGCGGCGGTCAGCCGGCCGATGAAGTCGTCGACCTGGTTGGTGTTGTAACCACGCAGGCCAACGGTGAAATCGGGCTGTGAGTTCGCGTTATCGAAGAACGCAAGAGGGGAGGACTGCTGCTGGGGCATTGGGACATACTCGCAGACGCCCCAGGGTGCTTCGCAAGAGCGGTCCGCAGCTTTCGTGTCCTGTTTACATGGTCAACTTCGCCGCGTGCCGGGACCGGACCAACTGGCGATCTTGGCAGGTCCCGGGCGGGTCGGGCGACCCCACGGGAAGGACGCGAAAAGGGCCGCGGGTGGGTGCCCGCGGCCCTTTGTCGTGCGGCAATCGAATGGTGTTGCGTCCTACCGGAAAGGCAATGCCGTCGCTCAGTGCCCGCGGAACCGGTTGATGGCGGTTTCGTGCCGGGCGCGCAGCTCGGTGTCCCGCACGCCGAGACCGTCGGTGGGCGCCAGGCAGCGCACGCCGACCTTGCCCTGGTGCGCGTTGCGGTGCACCTCGTACGCGGCCTGGCCGGTCTGCTCCAGTGGGTAGGTCCGCGACACGGTCGGGTGCACCTTGCCGAGCGCCACGAGCCGGTTGGCCTGCCACGCCTCGTGGTAGTTGGCGAAGTGGCTGCCGACGATCCGCTTCAGGTGCATCCACAGGTAGCGGTTGTCGTACTGGTGCAGGTAGCCGCTCGTGGAGGCGCAGGTGACGATGGTGCCGCCCTTCTTGGCGACGTAGACGCTGGCGCCGAAGGTCTCCCGGCCCGGGTGCTCGAAGACGATGTCCGGGTCCTCGCCACCGGTCAGCTCGCGGATGCGCTCCCCGAAGCGGCGCCACTCGTCCTGGTCCTGGGTCTCCTCGTCCTTCCAGAACCGGAAGCCCTCGGCGGTGCGGTCGATGACCAGCTCGGCGCCCATCTTCCGGCACAGCTCGGCCTTCTCCGGGGAGGAGACCACGCAGACCGGGATGGCCCCGCCGCCCAGCGCCATCTGGGTGGCGTAGCCGCCCAGGCCGCCGGAGGCGCCCCAGATCAGCACCACGTCGCCCTGCTTCATGTTCGCCCCGTGGTGGGAGACCAGCTGCCGGTACGCCGTGGAGTTGACCAGCCCCGGGCTGGCCGCCTCCTCCCAGCTCAGGTGGCGGGGCTTCGGCATGAGCTGGTTGGCCTTGACCACGGCCATCTCGGCCAGCCCACCGAAGTTGGTCTCGAAGCCCCAGATCCGCTGCTGCGGGTCGAGCATGGTGTCGTCGTGGCCGGCGGCGTCCTCCAGCTCGACGGAGAGGCAGTGCGCGACCACCTCGTCGCCCGCCTTCCACCGGGTCACGCCCGGCCCGGTCCGCAGCACCACGCCGGCCGCGTCCGACCCGACCACGTGGTACGGCAGGTCGTGCCGGCGGGTCAGCTCGGAGAGCCGGCCGTAGCGCTGGAGGAACTTGAAGGTGGGCAGCGGCTCGAAGATGCTGGTCCACACGGTGTTGTAGTTGATGGCGCTGGCCATCACGGCGACGAGCGCCTCGCCGGGGCCCAGCTCGGGGGTGGGCACCTCCTGGACGTGCAGTGCCTTGCGCGGGTCCTTGTCCCGGGTGGCCATGCCGTCGAACATCCGGGTGTCCTCGGCGCGGACCACCACGCCCCGGTAGGTCTCCGGTACCGGCAGGCCGGCGATGCCGGCGAGTTCCCTCTCCGGCTGCGCGGAGCCCTCCGCCGCCATGATCGCTTCGAGGATGTCCTGCACGGTGACCTCCCGTTCGTTGCGCACCCGCACCGGGCGGGCAGGGGTGCTGCCATCGTCGGCGCCGGTGCGACGGGACCGCCATGTCGGCAATCGACACATCCGGCACCGGTCGCACTCCTGTGGGCCCGGACGTTACTGAACGGTAGCTAGGGCGGGAAGTCCTCTGTGAAAAACTGCATCCGCCGATGCGTGGAGGTGTCCGTGGGAACGTGAAACCGCGCAGTGCCGCGCTGTGTCCCAGCGAGCAGGAAGGGGCTCCGGACGCCTCGGCCGGAGCCCCTCGGCGTGGCTCAGTGCCCGGTCGCGGCCGGCTCGACCAGCTCGACCAGGACGCCGCCGGCGTCCTTCGGGTGCACGAAGTTGATCCGCGAGTCGGCGGTGCCCCGCTTCGGCTTCTCGTAGAGCAGCCGCACGCCGCGCTCGCGCAGCGCCGTACAGGCCGCGTCGATGTCGGTCACCGTGTACGCGACCTGCTGCACGCCCGGCCCGTTGCGCTCCAGGAACTTGGCGATCGTCGAGGACGGCGACAGCGGGGCGAGCAACTGCAGGCAGCCGCCCTCGGTGGTCGGCCCGACCGCGAGCATCGCCTCGCGTACGCCCTGTTCCTCGTTGGTCTCCGTGTGCACGCAGCGCATCCCGAAGGTGCGCCCGTAGAAGTCGATCGCGGCGTCCAGGTCGGCCACGGCGATCCCGACGTGGTCGATGCGGCGCAGGCCGATGTCGGTGACATGGTCGGCGGCGGGCTCGACGGGGGAGTTCTCAGCCATGGCGCCAGTGTGGCCGAACAATCGTTAAGGCGTACAGGTCGGCAATCTCACGCCGCCGGATCGGACCCCGCCCGAACGTCTCCGCCCCGAGCCTCAGCCGAACGGGCTACCCCGAACGAGGTCACCGGGCCGACATCCGCCGTACACCCGAGCCGGCGGCCGGCCGCGCTCCGATCGTCCTGCTGGACGGGCGATGCCCCGATGACCAGGTCGCGAGCAGGATTCGAACGGGCACGCACATCAGCAATGGTCGCCCCCGGCCGGCGCTCGCGGCCCGGGCGCGGGGGCCTCGAGCGGACTCGGGAGGGTCGAGCCGTGCGCACGCTACCGAAGAAGGGCGCGAACGCGCCGGACGTCACCGTCGCAGGCGGCCGGGCTCGGGAGTGGTCGGCATGACGCTGGAGCAGTGGGCGGCAGCAGGCGTCGTGTTGGGCGCGATCCTCAGCGCGCTGACCCTGGCCGTGACGGTGAGCCGGCCGTTGCGCCGCCTGGCCCGGCAGAACGAGGAGTTCCGGCAGGACTGGTACGGGGTGCCGGCCCGACCGGGCCACGACGCCATCCCGGGGGTGCCGGAGCGGTTGCGGCGGATCGAGACGGAGCTGCACCCGAACGGACGCGGGACGCTGCGGGACGCGGTCAACGATGCGGAGCGCCGTCTCAAGGACGTGGAGAGCCGCCTCGACGACCACCTCGGCGCGCAACAGGGTGGAAGGCCCGACGGGTGACCCGTGGTGAGCCGGAGTAGCCCCAGCTCATCGATCGTTCGGCATATGCGAACCCGGACGGTGCGCGGTTGATCTGCAACTTGCACACGGTGAAGAGTACGGATGGTGAGTTCACTGTCACGTCCCGTTGCCGCGATCTGGATCCCCTCCCACGTCGACCCGATCGAACCCCACCTCATGGCCTGCCTGGACCACGCCAGATGCTGCCGCTACGGCCTCCTCGGGATCATCACCACGGCACCGTGGGACGACGTCAGGCAGATGATGATCGACGGGAAGGTCGACGTGGTGGTGGTCGCGGAACGGGAGCACCTCCCGCCGGACCGGACGCCGCGGATCGAGGTGGCCGCCCGAGGGGCGCGCCCGTCCCTGGCGTCGCTGCCCAGGGGCCCGGTGCCGCCGCGCCGGCGCCGCCCGCGCCAGGGCTGAACGTCCGAACAGCTATCGACCGTCGTGACTGGATCACATTGCGGACGTGCTCGGGGTCACCGTGCTGTCGCGGTTCCCGGGCAGATATGGTGCGTCCTAACAATCGTTAAGGTGTACAGGTCGGCACCCCCCTCGGAGGCAGGCATGGCTTCGGTGATCGTCAGCGGCGCGCGGACCCCGATGGGGCGCCTGCTGGGCAACCTCAAGGACCTCCCGGCGACGAAGCTCGGTGGCGTCGCGATCAAGGCAGCGCTGGAGCGCGCCGGCGTGGCACCGGACCAGGTCCAGTACGTGATCATGGGTCAGGTGCTCCAGGCCGGCGCGGGTCAGATCCCGGCCCGCCAGGCCGCCGTCGAGGCGGGCATCCCGATGTCCACCCCGGCGCTGACCATCAACAAGGTCTGCCTCTCCGGGCTGGACGCGATCGCCCTGGCCGACCAGCTCATCCGGGCCGGCGAGTTCGACATCGTGGTGGCCGGCGGCATGGAGTCGATGACCAACGCCCCGCACCTGATGCTCGGCCAGCGCTCCGGCTACAAGTACGGCGACGTGACGATCAAGGACCACATGGCCCTGGACGGTCTCACCGACGCCTGGGACTGCTGCTCGATGGGCGAGTCCACCGAGCGGCTCGGGGCGAAGCACGGCATCACCCGCGAGGAGCAGGACGCGTTCGCCGCGGCCAGCCACCAGCGCGCCGCCGCCGCCCAGAAGAACGGCCACTTCGCCGACGAGATCACCCCGGTGATCATCCCGCAGCGCAAGGGCGACCCGCTGGTGGTCGGCGAGGACGAGGGCATCCGCCCGGACACCACCGCCGAGTCGCTCGGCAAGCTCCGCCCGGCGTTCACGAAGGACGGCACCATCACGGCCGGCAGCTCCTCGCCCATCTCCGACGGCGCCGCCGCGGTGGTCGTCATGAGCAAGGCCAAGGCCACGGAGCTGGGGCTCACCTGGCTGGCCGAGATCGGCGCGCACGGCAACGTGGCCGGCCCGGACAACTCCCTGCACTCGCAGCCGTCGAACGCCATCCAGCACGCGCTGAAGAAGGGCGGGCTCAGCGTCTCCGACCTCGACCTCATCGAGATCAACGAGGCGTTCGCCCAGGTGGGCATCCAGTCCGCGCGGGACCTCGGGATCAGCACCGACAAGGTGAACGTCAACGGCGGCGCGATCGCGCTCGGCCACCCCATCGGCATGTCCGGCGCCCGGCTGGTGCTCACCCTGGCGCTGGAGCTGAAGCGGCGCGGCGGCGGCACCGGCGCGGCCGCGCTCTGCGGCGGCGGTGGCCAGGGCGACGCGCTGATCATCCACGTCCCGAACGGTGCCGAGAGCTGACTGTGAACAACAGTGTCCAGAACGTCCCGGCGGCGGCCGCCGGCTCGGTGCGCCGCAGCCGGGACGTACCCCTGCTGGTCGAGCGGGCCCGCGCGGGTGACCCCCGCGCGGTGGCCCGGCTGATCACCCTGGTCGAGTCCGGCGACGAGGTGCTGCCGCAGGTCGCGGCGGCCCTCGCGCCCTACGCCGGGCACGCCCAGGTGGTCGGCCTGACCGGCTCGCCGGGGGTGGGCAAGTCCACCACGACCAACGAGCTGGTCCGGGCGCTGCGGGCGCGCGGCCACCGGGTGGGCGTGCTGGCCATCGACCCGTCGAGCCCGTTCACCGGCGGCGCGATCCTCGGTGACCGGGTCCGGATGCAGGACCACGCCACCGACCCCGGCGTCTACATCCGCTCGATGTCCAGCCGGGGTCACCTCGGCGGGCTCTCCGCGGCCACGCCGCAGGCGGTGCGGGTGCTGGAGGGCGCCGGCTGCGACGTGGTGCTGGTGGAGACCGTCGGCGTCGGCCAGGCCGAGGTGGAGGTGGCCTCGCTGGCCGACACCACGCTGGTGCTGCTCGCACCGGGTATGGGCGACGCCATCCAGGCCGTGAAGGCCGGCATCCTGGAGATCGCCGACGTCTTCGTGGTCAACAAGGCCGACCGGGACGGCGCCGACGCCACGGTGCGCGACATCCAGGGCATGATCGCGCTGGGTGAGCGCGGGCCGGGCGAGTGGCGGCCCCAGGTGGTGCGCTCCATCGCCGCCCGTGGCGAGGGCATCGACGACATCGCCGCCGCGATCGACAAGCACCGCGACTGGCTGGAGCGCCACGGGGAGCTGCGCCGCCGCCGGGAGGCGCGGGCCGCCGCCGAGATCGAGGCGATCGCGCTCGGCACCCTGCGGGACCGGATCGGCTCGCTGCGCGACGGTACGCAGCTGCCGACGCTCGCGGCCCGGGTGGCCGAGGGCACGGTCGACCCGTACGCGGCGGCCGGCGAGCTGCTGGCGCAGCTGGGCGCCTGACGGGTCCACTGCGGAGCAACCGCGCCTAGTACGCTCGCACCGTCTCACGGACCCGTGGGGCGGTGCGCGTCTGTGGTGGGAGAGCATGGCTGACGAGGCGACCCAGGAGCTGTCGGTGACCCCGAGCGCGGTGGCGGGCGGTGCGACGCACGTCTCCGACGAGGTGGTGGAGAAGATCGCGGTGGCCGCCGCGAAGTCGGTGCCCGGGGTGGCCGAGCTGGGCGGCGACGTGGCCCGCTTCTTCAACGCCGTGCTGGACCGGGTCGGTCTGGACCAGGTGGGCGACGCCCGGCGCGGCTGCTCGGCGCACGTCACCGACGGCGCGGCGGTGGTCAACCTGGTGATCGTCATCGACGGCGGCCGGCCGGTGCCCGAGGTGACCGACGGGGTCCGCGCCGCCGTGACCTCGGCGGTCGAGGCGTACGGGCTGCGGGTCGACGAGATCAACATCCGGGTCGACGACGTGGCGCTGGGCGGGCCGCTGGTCCCCTCGGCCTGATCAGGTTACCGGTCGGTAGGCGCAAGCTTAGCGATCGTTCAGGCTGGCGTTCTACACTCGGTCTGCATCCCAGGACTCGAGGAGGAGCTCCGCGAATGGACGCCGACGAGATCGCCGCCGGTCGGGCCCGCTGGCAGGCCCGCTACGACGCCGCCCGCAAGCGCGACGCGGACTTCACCACGCTGTCCGGGATGGCCGTCGACCCGGTCTACGGGCCGCCGGAGGGGGTGCCCTACCCGGGCTTCGAGCGGATCGGCTGGCCGGGCGAGTTCCCGTACACCCGGGGGCTCTATCCGACCGGCTACCGCGGGCGCACCTGGACCATCCGGCAGTTCGCCGGGTTCGGCAACGCCCAGCAGACCAACGAGCGCTACAAGATGATCCTCGGGGCCGGCGGCGGCGGGCTCTCCGTCGCCTTCGACATGCCGACCCTCATGGGGCGCGACTCCGACGACCCGCAGTCGCTCGGCGAGGTCGGCCACTGCGGCGTGGCGATCGACACGGCCGCCGACATGGAGGTGCTCTTCGACGGCATCGACCTGGCCGGCGTGACCACCTCGATGACCATCTCCGGCCCGGCCGTCCCGGTGTTCTGCATGTACCTGGTCGCCGCCGAGCGGCAGGGCGCCGACCTGTCCACCCTGGACGGCACGCTCCAGACGGACATCTTCAAGGAGTACATCGCGCAGAAGGAGTGGCTCTTCGACCCGGAGCCGCACCTGCGCCTCATCGGCGACCTCATGGAGTACTGCGCCCGGGAGATCCCGCGCTACAAGCCGCTGTCGGTCTCCGGCTACCACATCCGGGAGGCCGGCTCGACCGCCGCGCAGGAGCTGGCGTACACGCTGGCCGACGGGTTCGGCTACGTCGAGCTGGGACTCTCGCGCGGGCTGGACGTCAACGTCTTCGCCCCGGGCCTGAGCTTCTTCTTCGACTCCCACGTGGACTTCTTCGAGGAGATCGCCAAGTTCCGGGCCGCCCGCCGGATCTGGGCCCGCTGGCTGCGCGACGTCTACGGCGCCACCAGTGAGAAGGCCCAGTGGCTGCGGTTCCACACCCAGACCGCCGGGGTGTCGCTGACCGCCCAGCAGCCGGTCAACAACGTGGTGCGGACCGCCGTGGAGGCCCTGGCGGCCGTGCTCGGCGGCACCAACTCGCTGCACACCAACGCCCTGGACGAGACCCTGGCCCTGCCCACCGACGAGTCCGCCGAGATCGCCCTGCGCACCCAGCAGGTGCTCATGGAGGAGACCGGTGTCGTCAACGTCGCCGACCCGCTCGGCGGCTCCTGGTACGTCGAGGCGCTGACCGACAAGATCGAGGCCGAGGCGGAGGAGATCTTCGCCCGGATCCGGCAGCTCGGCGGTGAGGGTCCGCACAAGATCGGCCCGATGACCTCGGGCATCCTGCGCGGCATCGAGGACGGCTGGTTCACCGGCCACATCGCCGAGTCGGCGTTCGTCTACCAGCAGGCGCTGGAGAAGGGCGACAAGCGGATCGTCGGGGTCAACTGCCACACCGGCACGGTCGCCAAGGACCTGGAGATCCTGCGCATCTCGCACGAGGTCGAGCTGGAGCAGCGCCGGGTGCTGGCCGAGCGCAAGGCGGGCCGCAACGACGCCGCCGTCAAGGCCGCCGTGCAGCGGATGGTCGAGGTCAGCCGGACCGGGGAGAACATGATCCCGGCCATGCTGGACGCGGTCCGGGCCGAGGCCACCCTGGGCGAGATCTGCGACGCGCTGCGGGGCGAGTGGGGCGTCTACCGCGAGCCCGCCCGCTTCTGAGCGCACCGAGGGGGCCCCTTCCGGACGCGAGGCGTCGGGAAGGGGCCCCTCGGTGCATCCCGACCAGGCGTGAGAGTCGCAACTGCCGCCGTGGCGGTTGATCCGAGTTCCGCGGGGCACGTGCGAGACTAGATAACCATGAGCGACCCACGGATCACCTCGTCGATCTTCACCCGCGGCGCGGTCGACCTCAGCGCGTTGCGCGGCACCCCGGAACCCTCCCGTCCCACCGCCCCGAGCCAGGCCGGCCCGCCGGCCGGCGTGCCCGGTGGCCCCCCGGCGGGTGGCGGCGTCGCCGTCATCGACGTGACCGAGGCGACCTTCCAGTCCGAGGTGTTGGAGCGGTCGCTCACGACCCCGGTGGTCGTGGACTTCTGGGCCGAGTGGTGCGAGCCCTGCAAGCAGCTCTCGCCGGTGCTGGAGCGGCTGGCCGCCGAGGGCGAGGGCGCCTGGGTGCTCGCCAGGGTCGACGTCGACGCCAACCCGCGGCTCGCCCAGATGTTCCGGGTCCAGGGCATCCCGATGGTCTACGCGGTGGTCGGCGGGCAGCCGATCGACGCCTTCTCCGGCGTGGTGCCGGAGGCCCAGCTCCGCCAGTGGATCCAGGCCATCCTCAAGGCCGGTGGCGTCACCGTCGCCGAGCCGGAGGACCCCCGGCTCACCGAGGCCGACGACGCCCTGATGTCCGGCGACCTGGAGGCCGCCGAGGCGGCGTACCGGAAGATCCTGGCCGAGAGCCCGGCGGACAGCGCGGCCGAGGCCGGCCTGGCCCAGGTCGGGGTGGCCCGCCGGGTGGCCGGCGCCGACCCGCGCGCCGCGCTCGCCGCCGCCGAGCAGGCGCCCGACGACATCGAGGCCCAGCTCCTGGCCGCCGACATCGAGGTGCTCAGCGGGCTGGCCGAGCAGGCGTACGCCCGGCTCGTCGGCCTGGTCCGCCGGACCGCCGGCGACGACCGGGAGAAGGTCCGCCAGCACCTGGTGTCGCTGTTCACGATCGCCGGGCCGGACGACCCCGCCGTGGCGGCCGCCCGACGCGCCCTGGCCAGCGCCCTGTTCTGAGTTCACGCACGCCAGCGCGGGCCGGCGTACCGGCCGGCCCGCCCGACCACCGAGGACGGGAGCCCATGATGCGCCGGATCGCCGTCCTCGACGCGCCGACGAACCTCGGCCTGCGCCCACCCACGTCCACCTCCGTCCCGGGCTGCGTCAAGGCGCCCGGCGCGCTGCGCGACCACGGCCTGCTCGCCCGGCTGCGGGCCCGCGACGCCGGCTGCCTCACCCCGCCCCGGTACGACCCCGGTGACTGGCGCCCCGGCGACGGGGTCTGCCACGCACCGGAGATCTCCGGCTACTCGGTGGCGCTCGCCGACCGGATCGGCGCGATCATCGACCGGGGTGAGTTCCCGCTGGTGCTCGGCGGGGACTGCTCGGTCCTGCTCGGCTCGGCGCTGGCCATGCACCGGCTCGGCGAGGCGGTCGGCGGGCGGATCGGGCTGGTCTTCGTCGACGGCCACTCCGACTTCCGGCACCCCGGCAACGCCTCCTACGTGGGCGCGGCGGCGGGGGAGGACCTGGCCCTGGTCACCGGCCGGGGTCAGGCCGACCTGGCCGCCATCGAGGGGCGGCGCCCCTACTTCCGGGACATCGACGTGGTGGTGCTCGGCATCCGCGCCCAGGACGAGTACCGGCTCGACCTCCAGGCCGCCGGCATCACCACCCGGCCGGTGCCGGCGCTGCGCGCCGAGGGCGCGGCCCGCACCGCCCAGTGGGCGCACGAGCAGTTGGCCGACTGCGCCGGCTACTGGGTGCACATCGACGTGGACGTGCTCGACCCGGCCGTGATGCCCGCGGTCGACGCGCCGGACCCGGGCGGGATCGCGTTCGCCGAGCTGGAGATCCTGCTCACCGGCCTGGTGGACACCCCGCACTGCCTCGGCGTCGAGCTGACCGTCTTCGACCCCGACTACGACCCCGACGGGTCGTACGCCGCCGAGATCGTCAACACCGTGGTGGCCGGGCTCGCGCCGGTCGCGGCACCCGGCGCGACACCGCCCCGGCTGCTGCCGGCCGGCCCGGTCGCCCCGGCGCCCCGCCCCGGCAACGGCCGGCCACCGGCGCGCGACGTGCTGCCCGGCCCGGCGGCCGTCCCCGCGCCCGCGGTGGCCGTGGAGCCGATCGGCCCGGCCCCCACCCGGGCCGGGGACGAACCCGCCGACACCGACGGAGACCGCCCGGCGGTCGAGCCTGCCACCGACCAGTCCGGTCCGGGCCTGTTGCGCCGGGTCGTCGGCGTGGATGAGGCGGACGAGCCGCAGCCGGTCGGCTCCGGGTTGCTGCGCCGGGCGGCCGGGGCGGATGAATCGGCCGCGCCGGAGCCCGTGGGGCCTGCGGCGGCCGCCGGGCCGGGCCTGTTGCGGCGGGTGGCCGGCGGCGAGGACGAGCCCACGACGCCGGTGGCGGAGCCGGATGCGGCCCGGCCGGGCGTGGACATCGCCTGATCGACACCGGCTCGCCGAGGCGGGGGTGTCCGCTGGGCGTGAACACCGCCACCTCGGCGAGGTGGTGCTGAGCCGGCGTCAGCGGGCGCCGAGGCCGCGCAGGAAGCGTTCGGCGATCGGGACCGCGCTGGTGGTGCTCGAACCGCCCTGCTCGACGAAGACCGCGAACGCGACGTCGCCCTGCCAGCCGACGAACCAGGCGTGGGTGTGCGCCGGGTTGTTGTCGTACTCGGCGGTGCCGGTCTTGCCGTACACCGGCTCGCCGGGGACGTCCGCCAGGACGCCGGCCGTGCCGCCGGTGACCACCGCGCGCATCATCGTCTTCAACGCCGTCACCGACTCCGGCTTGAGCGCCGCGCCGGCCGGGGCGGCCTTCGCCGGGGCCGGGTCGAGCAGCAGCTTGGGCTGCTCCCAGTGGCCGCGGGCCACGGCGGCGGTGGCGCCGGCCAGGGCGAGCGGGCTGACCACGGTGGTGCCCTGGCCGATCGCGGCGGCGGCCTGTTCGGTGGCCGAGCCGTTGACGGAGACCTTGCCGGTGAAGACGTCGGTGCCCAGGTCCCAGGGCGCCTCCAGGCCGAGCGTGCGGCCCGCCTGCGCCAGCCCGTCCGGACCGAGCTTCGGGGCCAGGAAGGTGAAGGCCGTGTTGCAGGACTTGGCGAAGTCGGTGGTGAACGGGACGTCGCCCAGCTCGAAGTTGTCCGAGTTCTTGAAGGACCGCCCGTCGACCTCGAACGTCTTCGGGCAGCGCACGGTCGCCTCCGGGGTGACCGCGCCCCGGTCGAGCAGGCCCAGGGCGCTGACCATCTTGAAGGTCGAGCCGGGTGGCACCTGGGCGGTGAAGGCGAGGTTCTCGCCGGCCGCCCCGGGGCCGTTGGCGGCGGCCAGCACGGCGCCGTCGCTGATCCGGACGGCCACCAGGGCGGAACGCCGGGCCTGCCCGCGCAGCGCCGCGTCGGCGGCGTTCTGGGTGGCCACGTCGAGGGTGGTCTTCAGCGGCTGGCCGGCCCTGGGCTCGCTGCGGTACGCCTCGACCCCGCTGGGTGCGGTGGTGCCGTCCGGGGCGGGGCGCTCGGTGATCACGGTGACCCCGGGGGTGCCGCGCAGCCGGTCGTCGTAGCGGCCCTGGAGGCCGCCGTGGCCGACCAGGTCACCGCGCACGTACTTGTCGGGGTGGGCCTTGAGGTCGTCGGCCTGGGCCGGGTCGACCGAGCCGAGCAGGGCCCGGGCGAACTCCCGCGTCGGCGCCAGGAAGAGCTTGTCGGAGTGGAACTGGGTGCCGGGCAGGTCGTAGATCCGGGGCTTGATCTGCCGGTACGCCTCGTCGCGCAGGGTCACCACCTCGACGAGCGACCCCCGCTCCGCCTCGCTCAGGCGTTTCGGCAGGTCGGACAGGTCGACCGGCGGGGTGAGCGCGGGCCGGACCGCCTTGAACGCGGCGTCGAGCTGCCGGACCAGGGCCTTGGCGTCCTTGACCCCGGCGGGGTTCACCTGCACCCGGACCACCGGGCGGGGCGCGACGAGCGGGGCTCCGGCGCCGTCCAGCACGCCGGCCCGGGGCGCGGCCTCCCGGCGCAGCGCGAACCGGTCGCCGGACTCCAGCTTCTCGTGCACGACGCTCGGCTCCCAGATGACCTGCCACTGGTCGTCGGAGCCGTGCCGGAGGCGTACCGGGTTCTCGTAGGTCCAGGTGGTGGCACCGGGCAGCGGCCAGGTGAGCCGGACCCGCGCGGTGGCGATGTCGGCCTCGACCTTCACGTCGCCGGTGCGCTCCAGCTTCGGCGGGCTGCCGGCCAGCTCGCCGGCGAGCGACCGGAGCTCCTTGGTCACCTCGGCCGCCGGCACCTTGGCGCCGGTCGGGTCGATGAAGCCGACCGCCTGGAGGTCGCCGGAGCGCCAGCCCTTCAGGAAGGCGTCGACGCTCCGCTCCGGCCCGTCCTCGCCCGAGCACGCGGTCAGCGCGCCCGCCGCCAGCACGGTGGCGGCCAGCGCCACGAGGG
The DNA here is from genome assembly GCF_008868175.1 of Micromonospora sp. AMSO31t. GTDB lineage: Bacteria > Actinomycetota > Actinomycetes > Mycobacteriales > Micromonosporaceae > Micromonospora. Next base: position 8,487 of record NZ_WBKT01000010.1, on the reverse strand, counting down.
CCCGACGGGGAGGGGAGAGGCGGCGGTGGACGGGGTACGACAGGAGCATGAAGCGGTCCCTCCGGTACGAAACTGCTCTGCACGCTAGTACGACGCGCGGCTCGCCACCGCCCCGGCACGGCCCTTGCGCAGGCAAAGAGTGCCGTGTGGCAGTGTGATGAACATCGCCAGTCCGGGTACTCCGCGACCGGCCGACCACGGACCCGCAACGGGTGAAAGGACAGAGTCCCGATCCGGACGTCCGGCCAGTGGTCCGCCGACGAAGGGGCACAGCGGCAGGCCTAGGCTGGGCGGCAGAGTGACCCACAACGCGGTGGGTCGAGGGGAGTGGCACCGATGGACCGGCGTCCGGCGATCAAACCGGGACCCGACCTCCGGCAGGCTGACACCAGCCGGGACGATGACAGCTTCGATTCGGCGACCGACGGGGACGGTTTCAGCCGTCTCGACACAGGAGTGACCGGGATGACCGGTTCCAGCATCGACACCCTCTACGACCTGGGCCTGCCCGCGCAGGCGCTGGGCGACGAGACCGAGGACGAGCTGGACGAGCCGGTTCCCAACGCGGAGCGCCTGGTCGCCCAGGCGGTCGCGCTGGCCGGTGACGACCACGACGCGGCCACCCTGGTGGGCCGGTTCTGGCGGTTCGCGCCGGACGAGGAGCTGATCGGCTTCACCGCCGAGGAGATGCTCGACGCGGCGCGGGCCCACCGGGACCTCGCCCAGCAGCGGGTGCCGGGCGAGCTGAAGCTGCGCATCCACGAGCCGGACGCCGAGCAGCACCACACGGTGATCGAGATCGTCACCGACGACATGCCGTTCCTGGTCGACTCGGTGACCGCGCTGCTGAACTCGCACCACCTCGACGTGCACCTGCTGGTGCACCCGCTGGTGGTGGTCCGCCGCGAGCCGCTGGGCCGGTTGACCGAGGTCTCGGCGGACGTGGAGCCGGACGACGCGATCGCCGGCGACCTGGTCGAGAGCTGGATGCGGATCGAGATCGACCCGGTGCGCGACGCGGCGGAGCGGGAGAAGCTGCGCCGGGAGCTGCAGCGGGTGCTCACCGACGTGCGGGAGGCCGTCGAGGACTGGCCGAAGATGCGGCAGCGTGCCCTGGCCCTCGCCGACGAGCTGGCCTCGGCGCGCACCTCGGACAACCGCCCGCCGGTGCCGGAGAAGGACATCACCGACTCGGTGGAGCTGCTGCGCTGGCTGGCGCACGACCACTTCACCTTCCTCGGCTACCGGGAGTACCGGCTGGTCGACACCGACGGCGCGGACGGCGGCCAGGCCCTGGAGGCCGTCCTCGGCACCGGGCTGGGCATCCTGCGGTCCGACTCGCCGGAGGCCCGGTCGCTGAACTCGATGACGCCCGAGGCGCACGAGAAGGTGCTGGAGAAGCGCCTGCTCATCATCACGAAGGCCAACTCGCGGGCCACCGTGCACCGCTCGGCCTACCTCGACTACATCGGCTTCAAGATCTTCAACGAGGCCGGCGAGGTGGTCGGGGAGCGGCGCTTCCTGGGCCTGTTCTCCACGGCGGCCTACCGGACCAGCGTGCAGGAGCTGCCGGTGGTCCGGCGGAAGGTCGCCGAGGTGCTGGACCGCTCGGGCCTGAGCCTGCGCAGCCACTCCGGCAAGGACCTGCTGCAGATCCTGGAGACCTACCCCCGCGACGAGCTGTTCCAGATCAAGACCGACGACCTCTACCACGCGGTGATCGGTGTGCTCCGCATGGCCGGCCGCCGGCAGCTGCGGGTGTTCCTGCGCCGGGACGCGTACGGGCGGTTCATCTCCTGCCTGATCTACCTGCCCCGGGACCGCTTCACCACCCAGAACCGGCTGCGCATGCAGGACATCCTGCTGCGCGAGCTGAACGGCGTCGGCGTCGACTACACGACCCGGGTGACCGAGTCGATGCTGGCCCGGGTGCACTTCATCGTCCGGACCGACCCGAGCAGCCCGCCCGGCGAGATCGACGCCGACCTGCTCGCCGAGGAGCTGGCCGACGCGACCCGGCTGTGGGACGACGACTACCGGCTGGTGCTGGAGCGCAAGCTCGGCGACGAGCAGGCCAAGCACCTGTTCGCCCGGTACGCCGACGCCTTCCCGGAGGGCTACAAGGACGGCCACACGCCGTACGAGGCCATGAAGGACCTGGCCAAGCTGGAGCTGCTGGAGGAGTCGGGCCAGCTGGAGATGCACCTGTTCCGCAAGCAGCTCGCCCCGCGCACCAACGGCGCCGGGCGGGCCGTCCAGGTCGACGAGACCATGGACGTGCGGTTCAAGGTCTACCGGTACGGCGAGCCGATGATGCTCTCCGCCGTGCTGCCGGTGCTGCACTCCCTCGGCGTCAAGGTGGTCGACGAGCACCCGTACGAGGTGGAGCGCGTCGACGGCCGGATCTGGCTCTACGACTTCGGGCTGCAACTGCCCGAGGCGCACCAGGAGCTGGCCGAGGTCCGCCCGCACGTGGAGAACGCCTTCGCCGCCGCCTGGCGGGGCGAGGCCGAGGTGGACGGCTTCAACGAGCTGGTGCTCCGGGCCGGTCTCACCTGGCGGCAGGTGGTGGTGCTGCGGGCGTACGCGAAGTACCTGCGGCAGGCCGGCACCGTGTTCTCGCAGGAGTACATGGAGCAGACCTTCATCGCGTACCCGACGATCGCCTCGCTGCTCGTGGACCTCTTCGAGACCCGGTTCCGGCCGGGCGCGTCCACGCTGGACGAGCGCCGGCAGCGCAGCGGCGAGCTGGTCACCGCGATCGGCGAGGCGCTGGACGACGTGGCCAGCCTCGACCAGGACCGGATCCTGCGGTCCTTCCTGACGTTGATCCAGGCCACCCTGCGCACCAGCTTCTACCAGAAGCCGGCCGGTGGGCGGCCCAAGTCGGGCGTGGCGTTCAAGCTGGACCCGCAGGCGATCCCGGAGCTGCCGGCGCCGCGGCCCAAGTTCGAGATCTTCGTCTACTCGCCCCGGTTCGAGGGTGTGCACCTGCGGTTCGGGCCGGTGGCCCGGGGCGGCCTGCGCTGGTCCGACCGGCGCGAGGACTTCCGCACCGAGGTGCTCGGCCTGGTCAAGGCGCAGATGGTGAAGAACGCCGTGATCGTACCGGTGGGCGCCAAGGGCGGCTTCGTGCTCAAGCAGAAGCCGGGCGACCGGGACGAGGCGGTGGCCTGCTACAAGGAGTTCGTCGGCGCGTTGCTCGACGTCACCGACAACATCTCCAGCGGCCAGATCGTGCCGCCGCAGGACGTGGTCCGGCACGACGCCGACGACCCGTACCTGGTGGTGGCGGCGGACAAGGGCACGGCGACGTTCTCGGACATCGCCAACGAGATCTCCGCCGCGCACAACTTCTGGCTGGGCGACGCGTTCGCCTCCGGCGGTTCGGCCGGCTACGACCACAAGAAGATGGGCATCACGGCCCGGGGCGCCTGGGAGTCGGTGAAGCGGCACTTCCGGGAGCTGGGGCACGACACCCAGACCCAGGACTTCACGGTGGTCGGCGTCGGCGACATGTCCGGCGACGTGTTCGGCAACGGGATGCTGCTGTCCCGGCACATCCGGCTGGTGGCCGCCTTCGACCACCGGCACATCTTCCTGGACCCGGATCCGGACGCGGCCACCTCGTGGGACGAGCGGAAGCGGCTGTTCGACCTGCCCCGGTCGTCCTGGGAGGACTACAACGCCGAGCTGATCTCGGCCGGCGGTGGGATCTACCCGCGTACCGCCAAGTCGGTGCCGGTCTCGCCGCAGGTGCGTGCGGTGCTCGGCCTCGACGACGATGTCACGCAGCTCAGCCCGCAGGAGCTGATGAAGGCGATTCTCACCGCACCGGTGGACCTGTTCTGGAACGGCGGCATCGGCACCTACGTGAAGGCGTCGACGCAGACCAACGCCGAGGTCGGGGACAAGTCCAACGACGCCATCCGGGTGGACGGCAAGGGCCTGCGCTGCCGGGTGGTCGGCGAGGGCGGCAACCTGGGCTTCACCCAGCACGGCCGGATCGAGTACGCGGCGGCCGGCGGGCGGATCTACACCGACTTCATCGACAACGCGGCCGGAGTCGACTGCTCCGACCACGAGGTGAACATCAAGATCCTGCTGAACACGGCGGTCGCCGACGGCGTGCTCGACACGCCGCACCGCGACGAGCTGCTGGCCCAGATGACCGACGAGGTCGCCGAGCTGGTGCTGCGGGACAACTACGACCAGGCCCGGGCGCTGAACAACGCCCAGGCCCAGGCCGCCTCGCTGCTCCCGGTGCACCGCCGGATGATCAACGAGCTGGAGCGGGCCGGTCAGCTGGACCGGGCGCTGGAGGCGCTGCCGCCGGACGAGGAACTGGCGGTGCGCGGCGAGACCGGGCTGACCGCGCCGGAGTTCGCGGTGCTGCTGGCGTACGTGAAGATCGTGCTGGAGCGGGAGATCGTCGCCGAGGGGCTGGCGGACGAGGAGTGGACGACCGACGTCCTGGTCAACTACTTCCCGACCCCGCTGCGGGAGCGGTTCGCCGACCGGATGGGCCAGCACCGGCTGCGCCGGGACATCGTCACCACGGTCCTGGTCAACGAGGCGATCAACCGGGGTGGCATCACGTTCCTCTTCCGGGTGGTCGAGGAGACGGCCGCCTCGGCGGCGGACGTGCTGCGGGCGTACGTGGTGGTCCGCGAGGTGTTCGGGCTGCGCGAGCTGTGGGACGCGGTCGAGGCGCTGGACAACAAGGTCTCGCCCGACCTGCAGACCAGTGTCTACCTGGACACCCGCCGGCTGCTCGACCGCGCGGTGCGCTGGCTGGTCACCAACCGGCGCTCGCCGATCGACGTGCCGGGGGAGATCGCCCGCCTGCGCGACGGCGTGGCCCGGCTCCTGCCGGGGCTGGAGAACCTCTTCTACGGCACCGAGCGGGAGGCGATCGCCGCCCACATCGACTCGCTGACCGGCCGGGGGCTGCCCCGCGACCTGGCCGAGCAGGCGACCCGGCTGATGTACAGCTTCGGCCTGCTCGACGTGGTGGAGACCGCCCAGTCGACCGGCCGGGACGTGAGCGAGGTGGCCTCGGTCTACTTCGTCCTCTCCGACCGGTTCCGGGTGGACGCCCTGCTGTCGAAGATCTCCCTGCTGCCGCGGGAGGACCGCTGGCAGACCCTGGCCCGGATGGCCCTGCGCTACGACCTGTACGCCGCGTTGGCCGCGCTCACCGCGGAGGTCCTCGGTTCCACTCCGGACAGCCTCCCGCCGGTCGAGCGGGTGCAGGAGTGGGAACAGGCGAACGCCACCTCGATCCACCGGGCGCATCGGGCGATGGGGGAGTTCGACGAGTCCCGGGCCGACCTGTCCGCCCTGTCGGTGCTGCTGCGGCAGATCCGCACCCTGGTGCGGACCTCGGCGGCGGCCTGACGCGTACGCGCAACACCGGCGCGGCCCGGTGGTCGGGTGACCGACCACCGGGCCGCGCGCCCGTTCGCGGCGCCTAGCCGGCCAGGTCGGCGTAGACCACGATGTTGTTCAGGTAGCTGCCGGCGCCGCGGTCGAACACCCCGCCGCAGGTGACCACCCGCAGTCCGGGCGCGTCCGACGGGCCGTAGACCTCCTCCGTGGGGAAGGAGGTCTTCGGGTACGACCTCACCTCGTTGACGGTGAACGTGGCGGTCGAGCCGTCCTGCCGGGCCACGTCGATGGTGTCGCCGGGCTGGAGCGCGCCGAGGTTGAAGAAGACGGCTGGGCCGAGCGCGGCGGAGTCGACGTGACCGACGATGACCGCGTTGCCGGCCTCGCCCGGGCTGGCGCCGGGGGAGTACCAGCCGGCCTTCATGGCCTGGTCCAGCGGGGGCACCTCGACGGTGCCGTCCGGGTTGGTGCCCAGGGTCATGATCTCGGCCTGCACGCCGATCTTCGGGATCGAGATGGTGGTGGGGGCCGACCGGGACATCCCGGCCGGTGTCGCCGCGCCGGAGAGGGCCGGGCCGTCGGGGGCCGGTTCCACCGGCGGCTGGTCAGTCGTGTGCGTGCCGTCGGGGGAGACGGTGCCCGGGTCGGCCGGCCCGGACTGGGCGAGCGGCTGCGGTGGTTGCGGTGGGGGCACGGTGCGGAAGGACGCGCCGATCAGGCCGGCGCCCACCATGGCGAGCAGGACGACGACGGCCGCGCCGGCGGCGCGCCACGGTCTCCCGTGACGGCCGCCGGCCCGTGTCGCCGTCTGGTCAGACGAGACCATTGCCCCGCCGCCGACGCAGCAGGACCAGGCCGCCCAGGGCGGCAGCGCCGATCATGCCCGCCCCACCGGCGGCCATGCCGCGGTCGGTGCTCGTGGTGGTCAGGCCACCGTCACCGCCGTCGACCCCGCCCCGCGGCAGGACGACCAGCTCGCCCTCGCCGCAGGAGCCCTCCAGCTCGTACTTGCCCGGACGGGCGTCCTTGGAGACCTTGGCCTCGCCGAAGTAGACGAAGTCCTTGCCGTGCTCCCAGCTGTCCTCGCCGCGGCCGTAGTCCGACTCGTCGTCCTTGCCGCCCTGCCAGTCCTTGCCGTGCTCGTCCTTGCCGTGCTCGTCCTTGCCGTCGCGGCCGTAGTCGGAGCCGTCCTGCCAGTCCTTGCCGTGCTCGTCCTTGCCCTTGTCGTCCTTGCCGTGCTCGTCCTTGGCGTCGCGGCCGTAGTCCGACTCCCCGCCCTGGCTGTACTCGTCGTGGCCGGAGTAGTCGCCGCCCTTGGACCCGTCCTCGCGGCCGTGGTCCTTCTGGTCCTTGTTGTCCTTCTGGTCCTTGCTGTCGCGGCCGTAGCCGGACTCCTCGCCCTGGCCGTACTCGCCGTTGGCCTTGGGGTCCGCCGCCTGGTCGCCGTAGTCGGCGGTCACGCCGCCGCCCATGCCGCCCGGCTTGCCCTGCTCGTCCTTGCCCTTGTCGTCCTTGCCGTGCTCGTCCTTGCCCTTGTCCTTGTCGTCCTTGCCGTGCTCGTCCTTGCCGTGCTCGTCCTTGGCCTTGTCGTCCTTGCCGTGCTCGTCCTTGCCGTCCTTGCCGTGCTCGTCGCGGTTGCCCTGCTCGTCGCCGCGGCTCTCCTCGTCGCGACCGTGCCGGTCCTTGCCGTCGGGGCCCTGGTCCGCGTCCTTCCAGTCGCCGTGCTCGTCGCCGCGGTCCTCGCCCTTGTCGCGGTCCTTCCAGTCGCCGTGCTCGTCGCCGTGCTCGCGCACGGGCTCGAGCTTGACCTTTCCGGTCACCTTCGACCAGACGAAGGCGTGCTCCTGCGCCTCCGGGCAGATCTCGAGCAGCTTGACCGTCTCGCCCGCCTTGACCACGTGCGGCTTGGCGATGACCTTGCCCTCGTCGTCGTGCCCGCCCGCGTAGGCCATCCCCGGGGTGAACACGAGGAGGCCGGCACCGCCGAGAGCGGCACCCGCAACGACCTTCCCGAGCATCTTCTTAGCCATGACCTGCGTCAACTCCATCCCTTTTTGTCCTGAGCCCGCCTTCAGTCGAGCTACGACCGACGTTAGACCGGTTCATGACTTATCCGGGGAAAGATTCGTGTTTAGGAGTTTAAGGGCGGTGGGAGCGTTACGAGTGCTACGCCGCTTTTGTTGGCCTCTCGCAGCTGGAGGCCGGGACGTGTCGGGTCGGACGGGCCCGCGTGGACTGGGCCGCGCCGTACCGTGGCGTGGCGGACTTCGCCGGTGTGCCGTCTTCCGGCCGTCGGCACCGCTCTGGGGGTCGGCGCGCGGTTCGGTTCTGCGCAGTCGGGACGCCTCGCATCGAGCCATTGCCATGGAAGCGCTCCCATGCAAGAATCACTGCACGCGGTTCGGGGAGCCACACCGCGAGTTCAGATGTCGAGGGCAGCCGGGTCACCGGACGGCGTCCGACTCCTCGACCGGTCCCGTGCGGGCCGGCCTCCACCACCACCGTCACGCCCGTCCGGGTCGGGCACCCCCGAACACACCCGTGGCGCCGGCGATCCGTCCCCCGGCGGACGCCCGAGCGCCCTTCCACCGGGCCGTACGCGGATCCGGTCTCGCCCAAGGAGATCAGTGGCATGAATCTGTGGAGAAGGCTGTCCGGCCGCAGCCGGGCGCTCGCGCTGACCGGCGCCGGCGTCCTGGTCGCCGGTGGACTGGTGACCCTCCCGGTCACCGCGGCGCAGGCCGCGACCCAGTGCAGCGTGGACTACACCACCAGCGACTGGCCCGGTGGCTTCACCGCCTCGGTGACCATCAGGAACCTCGGCGACCCGCTCAGTTCCTGGAACCTCGGCTTCACCTTCCCGAACAGCGGCCAGCGGGTGCAGCAGGGCTGGTCGGCCAAGTGGTCGCAGAGCGGCCAGAACGTCACCGCGCAGAACGAGTCCTACAACGGCTCGCTGGGCACCGGCGCCAGCACCAGCATCGGCTTCAACGGCGCCTGGAGCGGCAGCAACCCGAAGCCGGCCCAGTTCACGTTGAACGGCACGGTCTGCAACGGCGGCACCACGAACCCGACGCCGACCCCGACCAGCCCGAC